>NZ_JADEWX010000016.1 GCF_015207395.1 Nodosilinea sp. LEGE 07088 | reverse complement strand
GGCAGCGTCAGATGTTTATAAGAGACAGGATGGGGGGAGAAATTTTGAGTTTTGAATTTAGGCCTTTTCAAAAGCACTCAAAACTCAAAATGTAGAACTCAAACCTTGATCTTGCTCGTCTACCTGGCAAAAATCTCTTCCTTGAGCTGGCTCTTGCGCTCGTAGTGGGTTTCGTAGAGAATTTCGAGCTGCCCGCCATACTCTTGAATCAGAGCTACCTGGCGTTTGTAGAGGCCGCGAAACAGGTTGGCAAACAGCAGCGTACCGATCGCCACGACTAGTCCGGCTGCGGTAGACACCAGCGCTTCGCTAATGCCGCCCGTTACCGCCCCGGCATTGGCCCCCACATCCCCCAGTTGCAGAGCATCGAAGGAGGCGATCAGGCCCAGGATGGTGCCGAGCAGCCCGAGCAGCGGGGCCACGCTGATGATGGTGGCAAACACAGTGCTAAACCGCCGCAGGTGGGGCAGTTCGGCCTGTATGGCGCTGGCCAGGGCCAGGTGAAACTGCTTGGGGCTAGCCCCTTCAATTTCGAGGGCCTCTAGAAAAATGCGGGCGATCGGCAGGTTCACGTTCTGCCGTAGTTTGGGGTAGACATCCATCGGCGCTTGTCGGTAGGTGCGCAGAATGTCTTGCATCACCGGGCGCTGACGCTGATTGAGCCGCACCCAAAAGATAAACCGCTCGATGATGAGGGCGATCGCCAGCAACGAAAACCCCAGCAGCGGCCACATCACAATGCCACCCGCCGCAAAAATACTGCCCATAATCAAATCCTGTCGTAGATTCCCGCTTGCAGCGGCCCGATTTAACCCTCCTGTGAAACCTATTGGCGGAGTGGGCAAAATCAGACTATTGCAAATCACTGTCAAATGCATTGAGCCTGATTCCGGTGCCATTGTCAAGATCTTAAAGAGAATAGATCCTGATAGTATGGGGAGGGGAAACGCGATCGCAGGGGAAATCCAGTCCTTGTTTTAGCCTAAATTCCTTTTATATCAAGGATTCTGTTATATTTGCCGGGCTAAAGTTCTGCATTATCCAAGGTCTAAGATCAGGCTCTTGTGTTGGCCTCCTCGGTCAGATTATCAATAGTCCTTGACTTAATTCACAGTCTTTCTCAACTATAGTGAGGCGGGTTGTGCGTTACCGTTACTCAAATCATTGCCCATGAGTCTCTCTAACCTCTGCTTTGAACAACACCAGCAAGACCAGGCCAGGCTACGCAAGCTGCTGCTGTGGGGGCTCTTGGGGTCGGTGGGGGTGCATGCGATCGCCCTGGGCTTCAGCCAACTCAACCTGTGGCCAGATGCCGACGAAGCCAACATTCCCCCCATCGAGCTAATCGTTACCGAGCCCCTGGTCGAAACCCCAGAGCCAGAGGTGCTAGACCCCACCCAGCCCGCTGAACTCAGCACCGAGACTAACGACCCAGCTCCGGCGGCATCGGCCCCATCTCCCAAAGCTGCCGTTGTCACTGCGCCCCGACCCGTCGCCGTCGCCGAGCCCGAGATCCCTGAACCGGTAGAGCCTGAACCCCTAGCCGAAACCGCAGCGGAATCGGAGCTAGAGGTGCCTGAAGATGTACTCGAAGACGAGGAGGAAGAAACCCCCGAGGCCGACCTGCCGCCCGAAACCGTTGAACCTGAGGAGGCAGTTGCTGAAACCGAAGAGTCAGTTGCCGAGGCCGAGCCTGACTTAGCTACTGCATCCGAAGACTCCTCTCAGTTCGAGCGCCTGCGCGACTTTCTTCGGAGGCAGCGAGAAGCCGAGGGCGAAGTTACAGCCGAAACTTCAGCGGATGGTAGCACCGACTCGGCTGGGCCTCCTGCCTCTGACTCAGCGGGTGCTGCCGAAACCACCGCTGCCCGCCCTGGCACCGGCACCTCAGACACCGCCAACCCCTCGGGCGGCGGCAATGGCCAAGGTCAGGGTTCGCGCACCGTGGCCTGCCAAAACTGTGTGCGCCCCAGCTATCCCCAAAGCGCCCTGGAGGCCGGGGCCGAAGGCCAACCCATGGTCAGCGTCGATATCAACCCCGACGGCAGCGTGCGCAGTGTGACCCTGACTCGCTCTAGCGGCAACCCAGCGATCGACCAGGCCGCCATGCAGGCCGCCCGCAACTCCCGGTTTCAGCCTGTCAACGGCGGTGCCAGTGTGCCCATCGAGTATGACCTGACCATTGAGGGGTCGCGTCGCAACCGCGATGCCCGCCGCCGGGGCGAGCGTCAGGCCGTAGAACTACCGTCAGAACCTACCCCCGCCACCGCAACCACTGAGCCCATCCCTGAACCAACCGTCGTACCGACTCAACCCGTTGACGCTGCCGAGCCAACCGCAGCTCCTGCCCTACCGGCATCTTCAGAACCAGCGCCAGCAGAGGCAGAGCCAGCCGAACCAGTAGAGGCAGAATCCGTAGAACCAGAACCTGCCGAGGTAGAGCCAGAACCAGTCAGCCCACCCCCGGTTCAATCTTCACCTGCTCCTAGTCCGCCTGTGCCCAGCGCTCCCCCACCCCCTACTCCTGCGGCTTCACAACCCGCACCAGTTGCGCCAACCGCGCCGATCCCGCCTAGTCCTCCTCCTGCGGTCGAGTCTTCTCAGCCAGATGCCCCGATCGCAGAGTAGGAACAGCTGAAATGATAAGGGCATTGGCAAAGTAAGCTATTTCATCAGGCATGTGTAACGCCCCATATCCAACTTTTTCAGTCTGTCTTGTCTTCTCTGGTGATTTCTGGATTTGGCTTCGTTGCGCTCCTGATTAACTAATTGAATGGGAAGCCGTACAGACTAGAGGAAAGAGATTTGACAAAATGCAGTAAGGTTCTGTCATAGCCAGGGATAGCAAACACGCACGATGCCTCGATGGAATGACGATATCTACAATACCCCGGCGTATCCAGTCACTGATGCCGCCCGGTACCTGCGCATCCCTACGCCAACGCTGCGATCGTGGCTTAAGGGGCGCACCTACGATACTAAAGGCGGTAAACAAACCTCAGAGCCGCTAATTGAGCGTCCCGATCCGAGCTTGTCGCAGCTCTCCTTCACCAACCTGGTCGAAGCCCACGTGCTCCGCATCATCCGCGAAACTCACCAGGTCAAGCTAGAGAAAGTACGTCAGGCTCTCGATTACATGGGGCAGCAGTTTGACACCGCTCATCCCCTGGTTATGAAGCGGTTCCAAACTGACGGTGTTGACCTATTCGTAGACCAAATTACCGAAGATCAAACCAAAGCCTTGGTCAATGTCTCCCGAGGGGGGCAGTTCGCTATGCGCGAGACTCTCAAGCACCTGCTGACCCGCGTTGAGTGGAATGCTAAGGGTATTGCCAGCCGCTTTTTTCCGATTACTGACTTGGTTACCGATCCCCAGAGCGACAAAATCATTTTTCTAGATCCGTCTATCCGCTTTGGCAGACCAGTGGTGGCGGGAAAAGGGGTGCCCACAGGGGCGATCGTCGATCTCTATAATGCTGGCGATACGATTGAAGCCATTGCTTACGAGTTTGACTGCACTCCCAGCCAGGTCAAGGAAGCTATTCGTTTTGAGTCCCTTCTGTTAGCAGCGTGAGCAAGCAGGGCGACGTCGTTTTCTTTATTGATTGGTCGATCAGTCAGCGATCTGTACCAGACGCCTTGAGGTTGGCGGGGGCCACCGTCGAGACTCATCTTGACCACTTTCCGCCAGAAACCGCCGACGTGGACTGGCTACCAGCGGTCAGCGAGCGGGGCTGGATAGTGTTGACCAAAGACGAGGCGATCGGGCGTAGGCCGAACGAGGTTGCAGCCATTGCCAGATCTGGAGCCAGGGTCTTCATTTTGGCCTCGGGCAACCTCACTCGCGAACAGATGGCTAACGTGTTTGTAGCCACCAGGGAAAAGCTAGAGAAGTTTGCCCAGAGCAACCCAGCCCCATTCATCGCCAAAGTCTACAAAGATGGAAAGATTCTGCTCTGGCGGAACCGCACCCAACTCTTGAAGATTGTCAGACAGCCTGGGCTTTAGGTTGTCACATCTTGATCGCCGGTAGACAGAGGCTTACGAGAGTGGAATTTATCTGCGGCTCCAAAATTTGCCGGAGCAGCGATCGCCCCTATTGGCCAGTTTTGGGTATCAATTGGGTATCGCAAGTTTTGAAAAACCTGTAACCCTTGTACAGCAAGGAGTGTTGGCTGATTTGTAATCAGCCGGTCGCAAGTTCGAGTCTTGTCACCAGCTTGCCCCCAAAACCCCTGAAACCAAGCAGTTTTAGGGGTTTTGTTTTTTCTTGCCGCTCCCTCAAATCGAAACATTCGTACTAAAAACATGTAAAGATCGGGCACGGTTAGCTAAGTTTGGGTGTAAATCGGGTGTAAGACAACCGCTGTTTTGGCGAGGTGTCTCCCATGCACTCCAGTACCTCCACTGGTAGGGCTTCCAAGGGTTCCGTTCAAGTTATCAGTTCCAACAACCGTCTACAGCTCCGATTCCGCTTCGGTGCCAAGCGGCACTATGTCTCGATGCCTTCATAAGCACCCCGAAGAGGCGCAGCTCATCTTCGCCTGGATGAATGGGCATGTACCTGCCGACTCCACAAAGCGACTCATGATGCACCTGTCATCGTGCTGCCGATGGGCCAAAAAAGCAGGGCTCTTGGACTTGGCTGATCCCTTTGATGGAATGCAGGCCCAGGTCAAACTCAAGAAAGCTGGCACCGAAGAAGAGGATATCAATCCTTTCACTCGGGAGGAACGTAACCGCATCATTGCTGCTTTTGAGACAAACCCTGACTACTATTACTATGCTCCGTTGATCAAGTTCCTATTTTTCACCGGGTGTCGCCTGTCTGAAGCGCTTGCCCTCTACTGGAAGCATATTGGTAAATCAATCATCACCTTTGAGCAAGCACTTATCTATGACGGTAGAGGCCTTGTCTTGAAGGATGAACTCAAGACTCAGAAGGCCCGCAAATTTCCGGTCAACGCCCAGCTTCAGGAGCTTCTCGACGCCAACAGGCCCGAAGGGGCCAAACCAAAGGATCTGGTCTTCCCCGGCCCAAAGGGAAAGTATATCGATTGGGGAAACTTCACCACCAGAGGCTGGCAGTCTGTTCTTGCTTCCCTGCCCGATATTGAATATCGAAATCCTTACCAGACAAGGCATACGTTCTGTAGCCTGTGCCGGGAAGCCGATATTCCCAGCATTCAGATCGCCAAATGGGTTGGTGACTCAGCTCAAATGATTGATCGCGTGTACGCGAAACCAACTGACCATATCCAGGTGCCTGAGTTGTTACCCCAGCGAGCATGACGATGCTCAGATCCGTTTTTTTGAGTGAGGAAAGGTGCCGTCAAGCGATCGTGCCTATGCTTCGTCTAGATCAAAGCTGCACCTGACCAGCCTCGATACGGCGACAGAGCGCTTGCTAAAAAGAGGATCGCCATACCTCTAACACATTGCAGTCACGTAGGGGCTATAGTCACCGGGTATAGTCCGGGCAACCCAGTGTTTCCCTAGCGGGGACTTTAGTGAAGCGCTGTCGTCGCTGTTGGGAGTAGAGGCGAAAGAGCTCTCTCCGGCGACCATTAGTCGGCTGAAAGCCAAGTGGAGCGCTGAGCACCAGATGTGGCAGCAGCGGTCGTTACGGCAACAGCACTATGTTTATATCTGGGTCGATGGGATTTACTTCAATATCCGCGCCGATGAACGGCAATGCATTCTGGTGATCATTGGTGTCACCGATAAAGGTCATAAAGAACTCCTGGGCTTGGAGGCGAGCTATCGGGAGTCTGAATTGAGTTGGAAATCACTGCGGCTACGGCTCAACGACCCAGGGCTAACCCAAGCGCCTCAACTGGCCATTGGCGATGGGGGCTTAGGCTTCTGGAAAGCGCTGCCTCAGGTGTTTTCCACCACCAAGAAACAGCGCTGCTGGGTTCACAAGACCTCAACAAATTACCGAAGCATCAGCAATCAGAGGCAAAACGAGCGATTTGGGAGATTTACCGAGCTGAGTCTAAAACAGAGGCGAATAAGGCCTTCGACCGCTTTAGCAAGACCCACCAGGCGAAGTATCCAGAAGCCGTCACCTGTCTCGTTAAAGACCGGGATGTCTTGCTGACCTTCTTCGACTTCCCCGCTGAGCATTGGGCGCATATTCGCACCACCAACCCCATTGCATCGACCTTTGCTACGGTGCACCTCAGAACTGACAACCAGAGGCTGCGTTTCCAAAGACACCATCCTGGCACTGGTGTTCAAATTGGTCGAGAGTGCTCAGAAGAGCTGGCTCAGGATTCGAGGCTTTAAATACCTCGCCGACGTAATTGAAGGAGTTCCGTTCAAAGATGGATACTGGATAGATGACAGCCCTGATTTGACCCAGATGCAGGATGCCGCCTAGCTTCTAGCCATACACCAGATTTGACAATATCTCATAGAAATCGGTCCGCGATAGTTGATGCACTTCAGATTTGAATCGGCGTACTTTAGATATTGTCTTCGCTCTAAAATCCATTTAGCTAGGCTTTGCAAAAGCAATTGCTGAGATGCCGCTTAACATGAGGCCAATACCGATCCACTGGCTGAAAGCCATTCTTTCGCCCAGAAAGTATACACCAGCCATAGTTGTTGATATCATTGTTAGACCAATAACAACGGGATACGCGGTTGACAAGTTAAACTTCCCTAAAACCAAAATATAGAATATAGTGCTTATGCCGTAAACAAATACACCTCCTAACAAGTAAAGGTTGAACAGACTTTGGCCAGAACCCAGCTTAAGAAGGGCTTGAGCAAGTGTGTTAAATCCTACAGAGATCAAGATAAGTAATATAGACATAGAGATTGGACTCATTTATAACTTTTTGGAGGAAGAAAATCCCAAAGGAGCATATCTTTAGGATAGGGTGTCTGAAGATACTTCCCTAAGAGTTTTTCCCACCAACGAGGTGGATGAGGTAAAGATGCTACTTGAATACTAGGGCAGCCTAATATCCAGGCACCTAAGATATCGGTATGGCGGCTATCTCCAACCACCACAACCTGATCTGGGCTAAGTCTCATGTTATCTAATGCGAAGCGAAATGCCTTGGGGAAAGGCTTTCTAGCAGGGCTTATAGCTGGTATATTTAAGTATTCTGACCAATACTGGACTCGATACTTGCGTTTGCCATTTGACAAAATATAAAACCTGATGCCTAAGGCTTTGGCTTTCTCAATCCAATATTCTACATCTGGAGAGAGATAAAGGTCGTCTTCAGATATGATTGTATTATCTAGATCAATTATTACACCTTGGATCTTTGATTTCAATAATTCTTCAATGCTGATTAAAGCCAGCCTTGGGATTTGCCTTGGTAAACCAGAGTTCGTCTTTCTAACGGCCCGTTTTTCAAAAAAAATAGGGTTATTACTAGCTTTGGTTGATTTTCTAAAGCGTTTAATTCTATCCATTAGAGCAAAAAAACACAAAGTTTTAGCTTTTGCTAGTTTCTTAGATTGAGTTTCCTACTGGATAATTCCTCTACTCTCCAGTGACAGGATTATGAAAATGACGCTTATCCAGCTCAAGACTGAAAATAGTAAAGGTTTATCTCCCAAAAGAATTTCTTCGGGGCGTTCGGTTTCGCCTCCCGCTTCTAATCCAGTGTTCTTGCGGCTTATCTCTTCAGGATCGCTTAGTAGTTGGTACCTAAATACACCGTATAAGACAAATGGAATAGTCAACATCATCCATGGTGTAGAAGCCCCATTAACTGCGGGTCCAGAACTCCAGAGAGCATACGTTATGATGGTTCCATTAGTTACTACGCTCTCCATTCTGCTTAGCAACGGAAGTGAATAGCGATCTAAAACCTTTCTTGATTTTTTCCCACTAATCTCTGAAAGTCTTAGCTCAGCTTTACGCTTTTCAATACCCAAAAATAGTGCGAGCATAGCGGTGCACAACAAAAACCAATGAGATAGAGTGATGCCTGTTGCTGCAGCACCTCCTAGTGCTCTAAATATAAAGCCGGCGGCAATAGCTACAACATCTACTATGACTTTGTGCTTAAGTTTGATATTATAAGCGACTTGAAGGAGGGCATATCCTAGGATCGCAGCACCTAACCCATAGGCCTTCCACCAACCAGCCAAAAGGGCAAATCCGAGTAAAGTTGCTGCAAGAGCTATGGCGGCAGCAACACTCACTGCTCCCGAAGCGATAGGTCGCTTACATTTGATCGGATGGCGACGATCAGATTCTACATCAATAAGGTCGTTGATCAGGTAAAAGCTGCTAGAAGCACAGCAAAATAAAGCAAATGCTAGGAAACCATTGAGTAAAGATGTAACTGTAATATTAAATGCAAATAGTGGGGCAGCAAACACGATTAAATTTTTCGTCCACTGCCTAGGTCGCAATGCCCTTATGTAAGATACTAATAAAAGTTCGGATTGATGTTCAGAAGGTGCTACAGAGGGACGGGCTGCATTTGAAACATCAATTCTTCGTCGTCGCCTGTGAGATGGTATCATTGTCTACTCAGTAAACTCTAAATAACAATTTATCCGTATCCTAATTTATCGTTTCCTCCTCAGTTTTTGCTGTTATTCAACACCAAAAAATAGGTTCGGTAGTGCCCCATAGGTAAGGATGGCTGAATCCTATATGCAGCAAGGGATATCAAGTTTTACATCCTTCTCGAAGGCGCTAAGTATATATGCTCGTTGAGGGCTGGAACACTGATTCTCCCGTGGATTGTGGGTTGAAATCCTGTGAATAACCAGGATACTTCGGCACTCAGAAGCTAGCTTCATTGATCGAAACCCTTTCAGAAAGAGGATCATAACCATCCTTACCTTTTTAGGAGTACCATAGGTTCTAAATTGTGGGTCTAAGGCATTTTTTAGAGCGATCAATTATCAACATAATGCTCAGACTTTGTGCCAAAATGATCGCCAAGAGTTATGCGAGCGCTGGGGACTAGGTCTTCTTAGCAATTGCCAAATGGCTAGCCAAATAAAAGGTGGAATGGTTTTTTGGTATCGGCTCCAAAGACGGCGAGGTTCTTGAACCAAACGGTAAAGCCATTCCAATCCACTTTCTCGAACCCATAGTGGTGCACGCTTTTGAGTTCCTGCATAAACAGGAAATACACCGCCAACGCCTAACATGACAGACTGGATTTTATTTTTGTGAGAGGCCATCCAAATCTCCTGCTTTGGACAACCCAAAGCGATAAAGGTAAGACCGGCCTGACTAGCATTTACTCGCTCAATTAACTCAGCATCTTCACCTTCTGTTAGAGGTCGAAAAGGAAGTGACTCGGCACCAGCTAATTTCAGCCCTGGAAAGTCTTCTTGTAACCTATATCGCATACTCTCGAGTACTTCTTCTGTACAGCCTAAGAGATAAATGCCGACATTCTCTTTGACTGCTTTACCGCAAGCCGCAAGAAAAATATCCATCCCCGCTGTTCGATCTTGGTATCTTCGCCCCACCAATCTCATGACCCATACCAGAGGCATACCATCAGGAGCTACTATATCTGCTTCTCTTAAAATGCTATGGAAGCTGTCATCCCAATAAGCTTCCATCAACATATGGACATTGGCAACACAGACAACCCTACTAGAGCGCTCCTTGGCCCAAGCAATCATTGTTGCTATTTGATCCTCGAGTAGGAGTGCTGTGACTGGCACACCTATAACATCAATTTTTGGCAATTTCATGGTGAGCGCTCTTTTTGTTATTCCAAAGTTCCCACAGTAGATTTTGAGTGAGCCTAAAGTCATTGTGGCCTCTCGCAAGGCAAGGGATCAGATCCTAAGGCAAACCTTTATGCAGGGTTTAATCTAAAGCAATCAATGTAAAGGCGCTTAAAATGATTGCAATTTATGGTTTACCTAATCTACCTTCCTCGCTGAGAAATTAAAATTCAAAAGCTACTGGGTATAAAAGATGCTTTACCTGAGCAATATGCTCTTTGTCATTGTCCGCATTTAGATTCATTCTTTAAATACCAAATATAAAGAAGTTAGAACATCTAGAAAACAAGAGCGGCGGCTTCCTAGTAATCAGCAGAGTCCGTTTAGATGTGAGATGTCAGAAACCAAAAGTCTTGCTCAGTGCAAAAAGGATCCTTAATTCCACTATTCTCCCTACCTAGATCGTATCGTTTTCATCTTATACAGCCTCACGGAGTATGCTTGTGAAATTGGGAAACAATAACGAGGACTTTGCAGTCATATTAAAATGTGTATGCTCTTTAATATGCCCAAATAGTCAATGAAACAACTGATTGAACTAAGGAACCATAACGGCAAAGTCTGACAATGGTGTTCCCCTTGTCTCGTCTGTGCGTTTGCTAAGCCCAGGAAAGGAAGAGAAGCGGTGTAGGTGGGTCTACTGAATCCTTCACACGATAGATGATAAGGCTTGAGTCGCTCTCGTGAGGCTATCTATACCCAGCTTTATTGAATTTTTATACACTCAGCTCTAGATGTCTAAGAGATTAGACTTGGGCTAGCAAAAAAAAGATACTTTGCCTTCTTCTGACTCGTAAGAGCCGTATGACCATACTCTATGGTTGAGACAGACAATAGAAACCCTTTGGTTCCAACTGATTCCATCAGCTGAGAGCGCCAAATTATAGAAGGCAATCAGGAGCTTGCTACCCCAGGCCAAGCATTGCCCGTAAGGTGAAGGTCAAAAATAGAAAGCCAGCTACTGCGGTACCAACCAGAGCTACAGCAGTGATGGGGCGCTGTAGCAGGGGCACTAAGGGCTCGACAGCACTGTACAAAATACCCAGACTAAAGGAAATCAGGTAGCGGGGATAGCGAAAAACGTTTTCGAAAAATTCTTTCATGACGGTGATGAGAGGGTGTGAAAGGCTGATGCGCGTCGATCCAACCTCAATAGTTGAGCGGTTGGATGGGGGGCTACTAACGGCAGAAGACGCGTCTATCAAGCATGGCATAGCCAGGCCTTAGGGCAAGGAGATACAGAATTTGCCCTCCATCTTAACCTACGACAAAACGCTGGGCTGAAACCGACTCGGCACCACGAGGTTTTGATATAGTGTAAGCGTTTCTCAGGAAGTACATTTGATCTTGAATGGTTCTGTGACAGCAGTACTCTCAACTCAGACTGGTCTACATCCCCGCCCGTTTCTGAAATGGGCGGGGGGTAAGGGGCGTCTGCTGGGGCAATACGAACCTTTTCTGCCGACAGCTATTGATACCTACTACGAGCCATTTTTGGGCGGAGGGGCGGTGTTTTTTCACCTGGCAGGTCGAATGCAGCGGGCAGTGCTGGGGGATATTAACCCGGAGTTGGTCAATGTCTACTGCTATGTGCGTGACCAGGTGGAATCTCTCCTGCTTCATCTGTGGGAGCATCAACGTCGCCACAGTGTTGACTATTACTACCAGGTGCGCCAGCAGCATAACCTGCGATCGCCCCTGGAGCGAGCCGCGCGGCTGATCTACCTCAACAAGACCTGCTACAACGGCCTCTACCGCGAAAATTCCCAAGGCCATTTTAATGTGCCGATAGGTAAATACAAAAGCCCGAACATTTGCGATCCATTGCTGCTGAGGGCGGCCTCGGCGGCGCTGCAAAAAGCTGAGATCCGCACTTTTTCCTTTGAGACACTGCTGTCGCGATCGCTGTCTAGCCGAGACTTTGTTTACTTTGACCCGCCGTACCACCCTATTAGCCCAACTAGTAGCTTTACCAGCTATAGCCGCTACGGGTTTAGTCGCGATGACCAGCAAGCGTTGGCCCATGTCTTTAGCACCTTAGCTGCCCGAGGGCAACGGGTGATGCTGTCTAACTCCGACTGCGAGTTTATTCGCGACTTGTATCAAGGGTTTAATCTACAGCCAATTTTGGCCGCGCGGGCGATTAATTCGCGCGCGGGGCAGCGGGGCAAAATCGGGGAGTTGCTGGTTACCTTCCCCTGATACCGCCTAGATCTTACCGAGGATAAATCTTATCGGGGAAAATCTTACTGGGGATAGTTGAGTTTGCCCCGGAGCCTCAGTCTAGAGTAAGAGCAATATTCCTCTGAGAGATGTTGCCGATGCCCTCTTCCAGTTCTGGTGTACAAGATGCCACCCGAGATACCTTTCAAGCGATTACCCAGGTCATGCAGGCCATCGTCGCTGTACTCGACAATGCCACCGCTGCCGCCGGTAACGCAGTGGTGGCAAAGGCCCAACCTCTGTTAGAACCAGCTACCGCAACCGTTGGCAACGTGGTTGGCCCGATCGCAAATCTCCCCTTCGTGCAGTTTGCCACGGCACTGCCAGGGATGAAATGGCTACTGGCTGCCATCGGTCAGGTGAATACGGAGGCGGTGCGATCGCAGGTGGATGATTTGCGTCAGCAGTATCCCCAGGACAGCCAGCGCGCCCTGGCCCAGCGGGTCATGGCCGAGACGGCCCTCAAGGCAGCAGGCGTAGGCCTGGCTACTAACTTTGTGCCGCCGGTGGCGTTTGTGCTCACCTTGGTCGATATTGGCGCGATCGTGGCGCTCCAGGCCAACATGATCTACCGCATCGCGGCAATCTATGGCTACTCTCCCAGTGACTATGAGCGGCGCGGTGAGGTATTGACGGTTTGGCTGCTGTCATCAACCACCGCCGGTGTAGTGAAATCAGGGCTGAGCGTCGCGGAGATCATTCCAGGTCTGGGCGCTGTCTTGGGCATTGCCTCCGATGCCAGCCTGGTTTACGGCGTCGGCTACTTTGCCTGCCGCTATTACGAAACTAAGCAGGTAGCACCCAACGAGATTGTGGTGTAGCGATCGCCCTGTCCAAGGTCATAACTATACCCTGCTAGAGGGTCTAGCCTTTGAGCATGGTTCCTAGTACCGAAAGGCAGAGGCAGAAGGCAGAACGGGAATTCTAGGTCTCATCAGGGTTGCCGCGTTAATAAACAGCTGGGTTATTTCGGCCTCAGAATACTAGGTCAACAGATCAAACAAACCATCATCAATTTCGTAGCCCAACATTTGGGTCATAAACTTGAGTCGACTGTACTGGGTCTGGCCCTGGGAGCGCTGCCAAGCGGCGATCGCAAATATCTTAGCCATCATAAAAATTTCTAAGCACTCAGGGTTGTAGCGAATGCCTTCGGTCGGGCTGAACTGATGGGGCACTAGCATGGCGGCATAGCGCCCCAGTTCTCCTGCCTCCCAATCCAGCACCAGCGGCAACCAGGGATATACGCTATCTAAGCGGATAAACCACAACCGTACTTCCGGTAACTCCGATAGCTCACGGGGATCGGTCGGGTCGCGACTAATCTCGATCACAAAGCGCAGGGCCATGTCACCACTCAGTCCTTTTCCCGCTGCTAGCAACGGTTCAATCACCGATCGAGCCGGATCTAAATCCAGCGTTTGCAGGTGAGACTCGTGCAAGGTAATGGTGTGAGGCATGGGTTGAAGCAACAAACGCTAACTAACAAAATCTACAGCCATTGTGGCAGAGGGTGGCACACTATCCTCAGCTTGGGGGGCAGCCATCCGCAACGACAAATTCCTAACTCTTCAGACAGGAGGAATGGTTTAGGAAGGTAAGGCCATGCCATCATAGATATCGCTTTGGGGAATGCAGTCGGCCCGGCGATTCCTGAAGCTAGCCATAACGTTCATCGCGGCGGCTCCTATGTCTGATTTTTCTCTGCATGTATGTATTATCTTGGGCACCCGGCCCGAGGCGATTAAGCTAGCTCCGGTTATTCGTGTCTTCCAGCAAGACCCAGACATTCGTACGCAGGTGGTGCTTACGGGCCAGCACCGCGAAATGGTGGATCAAGTGATGGCATTATTTCAGCTGACGGCTGATGCCGACCTAGCCATTATGCAGCCACAGCAGACTCTCACCGATATTACCTGTCGCAGCCTGCAAGGCCTAGAGGCTTTTTTCCAGGCCCAACCTCCCGACCTCGTCATCGTGCAGGGCGACACGACAACGGCTTTTGCGGCTGCTTTAGCGGCTTTTTATCAAAAAATTCCGGTGGGTCACGTCGAGGCCGGGTTACGTACCGATAACATCTATAGCCCCTATCCAGAGGAGGCGAATCGGCGACTGATTTCCCAGCTCACTACGCTACACTTCGCCCCGACCACGACGGCGGTCAGTCATCTCAAAGCCGCGGGCGTCGTCGGCAGCATTCACCACACTGGTAATACCGTCATTGATGCCCTGTTGACCGTGGCAGGGCAAAATCCTGACTGTCCTGTTGCTGGCCTCGACTGGGAGAGCCACCGGGTCATGCTAGCGACAGTACACCGCCGTGAAAACTGGGGATCTCCCCTGGCGGATATTGCCGCTGGGTTTCTCGCTGTTTTGGAGCATGAGCCCGATACGGCCTTACTCCTGCCCCTGCACCGCAATCCTGTGGTGCGCGACCCACTCACTAAGCTGCTGGGCGATCATCCTCGTGTCTTTTTGACCGAACCCCTCGACTACGGACGCCTGGTGGGAGCTATGAACCGCTGCTATCTGCTGCTCACCGACTCAGGCGGCCTCCAAGAAGAAGCACCCGGCCTAGGAAAACCAGTACTGGTGCTGCGCGACACCACCGAACGTCCAGAGGCTATAGAGGCGGGTACCGCCCGGCTGATCGGTACCAGTGCCGACGCTATTCGTCACCATGCCCTTGAGCTGTTGACCGATCCTGATGCCTACGGAACTATGGCCCGGGCCGTGAACCCGTTTGGCGATGGCCATGCCTCAGAGCGCATTTTAGCCCTTGTTAAGGCTCACGTCTCAAACCAGCCAGCAGGCTGACCACCCAGCTGATCGCCCAAAGTCAGATCGGCTTATGTCAGAATTTCATGACATTAGACTTAGGGCTTTACGTACATTCTCAGGTTGGTTTCAAGGCAAATTCAGGATTTTATCCGCCGCAAGAACGCCGTCTACGGCCCCTACAGGTTAAGGCCGAGTTATTCTCTCCGGCAAACGTAAACCCGCCCAGTGTGATAGGTATCACACTGGGATTTCCAAAGAATCACGGGTTGATTTACGGAATCTCACACTTTACAAAAACTTGATACGGCTACATTGGAACCTAACGGTGGTCACCTACCCAGATTTATGCCCTCTCAACACCCGTCAGAAACGCAGCAGTTTAACCGCGATGTGCAGTTTCTTTTGAAACCTAACAACCCCCATGCGCGATCGCTGCTGGCGTTTATTCAGAGAACGATTCGACAATTTGGGCTGCAAGCTCACGTCACAGAGATCGATATTTTTGTGGAAGCGTATCTACGGGGTGTAAAACATACGCAGCAGCACCAAGAGGAAATTCGCCAACCTAAGGCCTGGATGCGGCGCACTGCCTACAACATTATTCGGGAGTGCAAGCGCGATCGCATGCACTATTCAACCCTGGCCTTTGATGAGCTCATGGATCAGGGACGGCCTTTGGTAAACGCCTCCCCTCCTTCGGGGGTAGAGGACGAGGTGATTGTCAAAGCCATTGACTCGGTGCTCCAGGCGGTGAATGCACTGTCACCTAGCGATCGCGCGCTCATTCAATGGAAAGTCATCGAAGGCTGCTCCTGGCAGGAGGTGCAGACCCGGCTGATCGCCCAGGGGGAGGAGCGTGTCTCCCACGCTGCGCTACGTAAGCGTGGGCAGCGCTCCCTGGAGCGTCTGCGACGGGCCTACCATATTTTCAATAACGCACCCGGCTCCCTAAAACTAGCCGACGACTTATCTGATCACCCGGACGGTGACACTGTCGCCCCGCCGGTATCAGCCTCTAGCCCCAGCAACACCTACAATACAGAAGATACCTTGCTTTGGAGCATTACTCTAGAAGGAAATTTCACCGAAACAGTTACCGATAACCAGCTCAAAATGGCCATCCTAGCCGAGCTCAGGCAGAAGTCCAAAGATCCTTTCCTACGCTTAATTAGCGTTAGGCAAGGCAGCATTATCATTGAACTCGGTGGCTCAGCAGAGGGCTACCAAATTATTCAGGCTCTGATTAGCTCTGGCCAGCTGACGAACATCCTCGGGCTACCGGTCAGGCACGTAGGGCTGGTGGGTGAATCACCTGACGATTATCAGCCGCCTCTCAACCCCCAAGAATGCAGCGAGTCCTCACCCCAGCGCCAAAGACCTGAAATTCCCCAAAGACGGTCCGACATGTACACTTTTTTGCTCAATTTGCCTGCACCTCAGTTCAATGCAGTTGTGTTCGACCTCAACCCACCCCGAGGCAATCTGGCCCAGCTAGATGCATCTCCAGGAGAACGAGTAGCGGCTCTGCTCGATTGGTTAGAGAGCTCAGTCGGCCCGGGGATAGACGCCCTACGGATTTCAATTAATAGCGTCTTAAACCGCCTCTAGCCAGCGATCGATCGATCTAACGCAATTTAGATTCTTAGGATTCAAGCCTATCCATGCCCACCACTCCTGCTGGATACTCTGACCTTTTGGATGTCTGACTCCGGAGAGTCTATCCCTACAGAATTGGGGGCTCGCTCAAGGCCCTGTACTCTTGTTTGACTAGTCTGTATCAGTCTCATGAGCACAATTAGTTGGGTCTGAGAGGTAAACTTTACTGAAGCCACTAGACGGATCCTCTCAAGGGATTGCTCGAAGCTATCTTCTGGGTTTGGCAGTGGGGTGCCTACACCAATGAACCACTATCTCAGTTTGGGACAATGTTAGGATTCCATGGCCAATATCGTTAGCCCATCTGATGCGATGACCCCGGCAAACCCTAGAGACGTCTCCCAGGGCGAGCAGGCAATAGCGGCCCAGACTTTCATGCTCAAGTTCTGGGGGGTGCGGGGCAATATTCCGGCCCCAGGGGCCGACACGGTGCGCTACGGCGGCAACACGGCTTGCGTAGAGGTGCAAGTAGCCGGTCAGCGACTTATTTTTGACGGGGGTACAGGCCTGCGGGTGCTGGGGCACGACTTGATGGAGCAGGGGCAGCCAGTCACCGCCCATCTCTTTTTTACCCATACCCATTGGGATCGGATTCAGGGCTTTCCGTTTTTCGCTCCAGCCTTTGACCCTACAACTCGTCTCGACATCTACGGTGCCCCCGCCCCCAATGGTGCCTCTATTAAGCAGCGGCTCATGGATCAAATGTTGCGGCCTAATTTCTTTAAACCGCTACAAACCATGGCTGCCACCATGACCTTTCACAACATTGCAGCAGGGGCCCCTCTGTCTTTGGGGGAGGTGACGATAGAGCCCTGGGGTCTTAACCGTCACACCAGTGCCCTGGGCTATCGAGTGAGTTGGCAAAACCGAGCGTTAGTCTACGCCACTGATACTGACTCTAGCCAAACCAGTCTTGACCCCAACCTGCTAATGCTGGCGGCCGATGCCGATGTGCTAATTTTTGATGGCACCTACGTTGATACGGCCTACTCAGAGTCGAGTGCCCGGAGTCTAAATCCTTGGCAGTTGGGCATTGAAATTGCCAAAGCTAGCCAGGTCAAGCATTTGGTGCTGTTTCACCACAACCCTTGCCATAGCGACGACCAACTCGACCAGCTTGAGCACCAGGTCCAGAAAAGCTTTGCCCAGGTCAGCCTGGCCCGTGAAGGTGCCACCCTAGACCTCACCCTACTCTAGCGATCGCCACTCTAGCGATCGCCCCCACCCAGCTCTCACACCATTAGGTGGGCTGAAGCAGATCACCGCGAATCCAGCCCGTAACCCCCTGGTAGGTCGCCTGATACCAAATAAAGCCATCTGCTGGGTTACCTACCCTGGCCATCACTTCGACTACAGCGCCGCGAGGAGCTCTGCCAATAATTTCGCTCCCGAGCCGAGGATCCATACGCAGACGGGCCGCTTCTGCAGACAGCACCAGAGCGGCGGTACCTGGGGCAAAGTTATTGCCAAGAAAGTCACTCGGCCCGGGAGCTACGCCAACCAATGCGTTGAAGCCAGGCTCCTTGAGAACTAGGGTGCCATCGGCGGCAATAATCTCTAACTCAGTATCGCCCTGGATGTTGATGCGGGCCAAACGTTCGGCCTCACCTTGCTCAACCCTGTAGACCATTTGATCGCTGGTATTCGGCACCAGCTGTGTCGGAGCGCCTCGCACCTCAACAATGTCGGTGCTCTTGTTGTAGAGGTTCATCAACAACGTAGAGCTCCGACGATAAACGCGTACCACCATAGACTCGGTTTCAAAATACAGCACCGTTTCTACGACATCGGCCTGGGCCAGCTGGAGTGTTTGTCCTAGCGTTGTTGCCGTCATTGAGGTTATGGCTGTCGTTCTGGCTGGCGCTGGTGCTGCAAACAGGCTGAGGGAGACAACCGATAGAAAAATTCTGTGAGAGACCTGACTCATGGACAGTGACCTGATACGTTACCTGGCAACTGGTGCTCGCAAGGGCAAGGCAAAGCCTTGAATGCTTACTAAGGGTAACCTTACTGCAAAACTCCACGGCTGTTAATCTCAGCCGACAAGATGGTACCCCCTCAGACAAACCGGAGATAACAACTGAATCCCTTAGCCTCTCCGTCTTAAAGCATGGCTGTTGCCGGCGGAGAGCCGGTTGAACCTACTGGTTCCAACCGGGCATCACCAGACTGTCGTGGATAGAGCCGAACTTGCTGAGACGGCACAGTAATTGTTACCCGACTGCCAATAGCAATGGGGTTACCGACCGGCAGACGAGCGTATAGCCATTTCCCCGCAGGGGTTTGCAGGCAATACTTATATTCACGGCCTAGAAACTGGCGATCGCGTACTACCGCCCCCCCGACAGCATCTTCGACCAGGGCAATATCTTCTTGGCGCACCATTAAATCGACCTGGCCCAGTTGGCTCCCAGGTTGATCGGTAGCATCAGTTTTAGCCTTAAAGCAGCCCACTTCAGTCAGCCAGCCGCCAGCACTATGCTGGGCCGGTAAAAAGTTGGCTTGGGTCACAAACTCTGCCACAAACCGTGAGGAAGGTTGACCGTATACCGCCTCTGGAGCATCAATTTGCTCTAATCGGCCCTGATGCATAACCGCAACCCGGTCTGCCAGGGCTAGGGCTTCTTCTTGGTCGTGGGTGACAAATACACCCGACGCGCCTACCTGCCGCAAAATATCGCGCACCTCTTGACGCAGATAGAGACGCACCTGCACATCGAGATTACTAAACGGTTCATCGAGCAGAATAATGGTCGGGCGCGGAGCCAGGGCGCGGGCTAGTGCTACCCGCTGCTGCTGCCCACCCGAGAGCTCGTGGGGAAAGCGGTGCTTTAGACCCTCTAGGCCCACTAGGGAGATGGCCGCAGCAGTCTGTTGCTCGATCTCGGTAGCTGTTGGCCCTCCTCGAGAGTTGCCCTGGAGACCAAAAGCTACGTTCTGGGCCACCGTTAAGTGCGGGAACAACGCATAATCTTGGAACACAATACCCACATCACGGCGCTCAGGAGGAAGCCAGGTCGTGCCACAGACTGATTGACTCCCGAGGAAAACATCACCATCATCAGGCTGCTCAAACCCAGCAATCAGCCGCAGCAGCGTGGTCTTGCCGCAGCCCGAGGGCCCTAACAGGCCTAAAATCTCCCCCTGCTGCAAAGCTAGACTCACTCGGTCTACTGCTGGAGGCAGCTGAGAACTATAGCGTTTGGTAATGTTATCAAGGCGAAGAATATCAGGTGGGGTCATAGCCTGGAAACGATTACAACAGCACAGGGCCGCTTGCAGTTTGTTATTGAGAACGCAATGCATTAACTATACCGTTCGCCAGGGGCTGATCTAGCCGGGGCAGAGGTATTTACAGTGCCGAAAGCGAGCTCTACTGCCTGTCTGGCGACACAGATTATGATGCGATCGCTTTATGATGCGATCGCTCAGGTCATCTGCAAGGCTGTCGTGATAGTCCAAGCATCGACCAGCAGTAGCAGCAGGGTAAAGCCCAGCAAAATGATATACATCCAGGGCTGAGCCAGTGGTTTAATATCCTGAGTATCAATGCCTGTGTAAGTCTCAACGATCTCTACTAAGCGAGCGAACCCGGCTACTCGCATCGGCAACAAATACGCCTGCTGGTCGCCGCCCACCAAGTAGTAAACGATCCCTCCTTGCCCCGTAGACCGGGGTTTTAGCGATCGCACCTGTGTCCAAGGCAAGCGCCAGCCGCCCCGCCACAGCCACCTCACCCAGGCTGGATAAGCCACCTCAATGCCACCACTATCCACCTCAACCCGCTGACTCAAGGCACCATAAAGCCCAGCCCAACCCAGCCCAATCGCGACGATGAGTCCAACTGGTGGTATTGCGGCCTGGGTAGCCTGGGCCAAAAACGGTAAGGGGCCCATCAACGCTAAGTACAGCAATAATAACGTCAGGCGAATTAACGACGAGATGTAAAAAACCTTGCGGGTTTCTGCAACATCTCCCATGGCCAAAGTAGTCGGAGGCAAAGACTCAGGCATAGCGCATCAAGGGAAAACATGGAACCGAGCAAAGTAAGGCATCAGCGCAGCTTAGAGCCCATTAGTAAAGCCTTTTAAGGTAAATATTTCTGCACGACCTGCCAGCCCGACAGACCCACAGCCATTAGCCCTAACCCCAACAGTCCATTTACGGTCAGGTGAAGCGATCGAGCCCAAGGGCGCTCTAACGCGATTCGGCTGGCACTCCAAGCTGAAGTCAGTACTAGAGCCACCACTAACAGACCAAACAGCAGGTGAATAGAGTGCCCGAGGCTACCATACTCGCCTAGGGTGCCGATCAGGCCGATCGCAAGCAACACCAGCACCAACATCACCATGGTTATGCCTAAGGCAATGTGAAGGGGACGCAGCCAAGCTGAGCGCTCAACGGTCTTAGATCGGGTATAAGACAAAACACTACCGGTAACAGCCAATAAGCTATAGCCAGTCAATGTCAGCCCCATTGACCAAGCCGCAATCCGCCAAAGCCACAAAAAAGAAGGTAGATTCACCATCCCTCCTGAATAGCACCAGCAAAACTTGATTGGCGACTCAGGAGCAGCAGGCTACCCACCCTCTGCAACACACCGATATTGAAACCCATACCCCAAATCCGAATACACTTGCCTTAATCTACCAGGCTAGCTAGCCGGAGAAACAGCCGCTACTGCAGAGGCATCGCCCAATGAGTCAGAAACTGGCTTCTCAAACATTGAAGGCTCCGGTGCATCTACTTCTAGGCGCTCACAGGGTATGCTATCAGACAAAATTGCGCTGGCCATCATGCCGGTATGAATCTCTAAAATCGCTCTTGGGACGGTTTCAAAGAGCAACCGCTGCCCTGGAAAAACGACTCGTTCAAAATACCAGTCTGAAACGTTTGTAATGCGGGCAATCTGAATTTTACTTGTTGCGTTTATGTAGCAACAGAGTATTTGGCTTTGCCCGTCAGATGGGAGGGGATCAAGGATTTGTGCCATTGATGCTCTACGGCAGTACTGCAAGAATCACTAGCAAAGCGTAACACCTTGCGATCCCCAGCTGTTGTAAAGGCGACTACCAACCCCTACAACGGCTTAATTATTCAGTACATTTAGCCATGGAACGTTACGATTCGCAATAGCCTCTGCCTAGATATCGCTTTAGGTGGTGCCCTTCTCGACCTCAGCCAGAGCGCAGGTAGAAACTTGCTATAGAGTTGTCTATGCAAACCGAGAGCCTGAACTACTTTTTTATACCATGGCAGACGGGATTTTTGTTGGCGATGATGGGGCCACCAGGATGTGACTATGAGGCTGACTCGGCTAGTACCGAAAGGCAGAAGGCAGAAGGCAGAACGAGAACCCAGGTCTCATAAGGGTTTCCGCGTGAGTAAACAGCTGAGTTATTTCCGCCTCAGAGTACTAGGAGCTGGATCCATGGAATAGGAAAAATTATGTGGTCAGACCTCGGAGTAGAAACAGATTTACCGACTTTCCCGGCCCAAGCCAAGGGACGGTGCTATCGTAAAGATATATATCAAGCCTGAGAAGTATGTCTCCTCCTACCGCCAGCCAGGCCCGCGTGCTCTACGTGCGACTACCCTGTAACCCTATCTTCCCCATCGGAGTAGTCTACTTAGCCGACCATGTTCATAAGCTGTTTCCAGCATTAGAACAGCGTATTTTTGATTTAGGAGCCGTTCCTCCCCTCGACTATGGGGCGGCCCTAGATCGCTGTATTGACGCATTTAAGCCCACGCTGCTGGTGTTCTCCTGGCGCGATATTCAGATTTTTGCGCCGGTAGGTGGTCGCGGCGGTAACCCCCTGCAAAATGCCTTTGAATTTTTCTACGCCCGCAATCTATTGCTCAAAGCCCGGGGTGCCCTGGGCGGTTTACGTATGGCTACGACCTATCTGGCCGAGCTGTGGCGTAACCAAGGGTTGATTAAGCGCGGGTTCAAGCGGGCCCAGCGCTACTGCCAAAACGTCACCACCGTAGTAGGGGGCGGTGCCGTCAGTGTGTTCTATGAGCAGCTCCACAATCGTCTGCCCAAAGGCACGATTATTTCTGTAGGCGAGGGAGAAATGCTGCTAGAGCGACTGCTGCGGGGAGAGGATTTCTCTGACCAGCGCTGCTACATCGCGGGAGAGACCACCCCGCGCGATCGCCTGATTCACGAAGAGCCTGCCCCGATCGAAAAAACCGCCTGTGACTACGATTACATCGAGAACATCTGGCCGGAGTTTGGCTATTACCTCCAAGATCAAGACTTCTATGTTGGGGTACAGACCAAGCGCGGCTGCCCGCACAACTGCTGCTACTGTATCTACACCGTCGTAGAGGGCAAACAGGTGCGCATTAACCCTGCCGCTGAGGTAGTAGCCGAGATGCAGCAGCTCTACAAACGGGGCGTGCGCAACTTTTGGTTTACCGATGCCCAGTTCATCCCCGCCCGACGCTTTATGCAGGACGCGGAGGAGCTGCTGCAAAAGATTCTCGATGCGGGCATGACCGATATTCACTGGGCCGCCTACATTCGCGCCGACAACCTCACGCCCAGGCTGTGTCAGCTGATGGCCGACACCGGCATGAACTACTTTGAGATTGGCATTACCAGCGGCTCCCAGGAGCTGGTACGGAAAATGCGCATGGGCTACAACCTGCGCACGGTGCTGCAAAACTGTAAAGATCTCAAGGCCGCCGGGTTTAACGACCTAGTGTCAGTCAACTACTCGTTTAATGTAATCGACGAGCGGCCCGAAACCATTCGACAAACGATTGCCTACCACCGCGCTCTAGAAGAGGTGTTTGGCCGCGACAAGGTCGAACCCGCCATTTTCTTTATCGGTCTGCAACCCCATACTCATCTGGAAGAGTACGCCTTCGACAAAAACATTCTCAAGCGCGACTACAACCCCCTCGATATCCATCTGCCCTGGGTCTCGAAGAAGCTGCTCTGGAACCCAGGGCCATTAGGAGCCTTTTTGGGCGAGGTGTGTCTGGAGGCCTGGCAGCGCAACCCCGACGACTTTGGCCGCGAGGTGATGGATATTCTTGAAGAGCGCCTGGGCCGTGCGCCCCTGGAAGAGGCCCTGAGTGCGCCTATCGAGGCTGAGCGTCGCCCTCTGGCAGCCGCCGTGGGATCATAACTGGTATAGCTAGCTGTTCAAGTCCAGCCCATGCCATAGACCTGGTCTGTCTAACTCAGCATCCCCCTAACGGGCTTGAGCTAACGCCAATCCTGCATGAGCCGACAATCCCAACGGCGGATGTCCGAGTTCATGGGCCGCTTCATCCCCATAGAGGGCGGCTAGGAGGGTTGCCGTATCGGTGCGATCCCACAGATCTGCCAACACCTGGCGTGTGTAGTGTAGATCATCTACCGCCAGGGTTGTCGTAGTTGTCATCGCCTGGCCCATAGCATAGGTTTCCTGGGCAATGCAGTCCCTCAGGGTTTGAGCATAGCCGTGCCGCTGAATATAGATAGCTCGGTAAATACAGCACAATACCTCAGCCTGAATTTGGTCTGGATCATACATTTCGCTGACCCAGAGAATAGTCGCTAGCCAGCCCCGCTGGTAGTAGGGTCGTTGGCGAAAGCGGTAGTCAAAGTCGGTCGTGTAGCGGTTTGTCCAGCCGCCTTGGAGATCGTCACAGACCACCAGAGTAACCTGGTAGTCGCCAGGGTCATCGGTGAGCTGGGCGGCAGCAGCGGCGGTGGCTGTAGCGGCGATCGCATCCCCATCCATCTCAATCAGCTCGTCCAAAAATGCTGGCACATGCGCCTTTGCCATCGGGTTCATTGCCATCAACGGCAGGGTAATATCGCCCCGGGAAGCATCAACTAGCGTACGCAGATACGTCTGAAAGCGATCGGGGCCCGGGGGCAGACGATACAGATCGCGCTGGAGGTTTAGCAGGGGTACATAGGTTAACCGCATCGAACCTGGCCTCAGGACTCAATCTGAATAGTGGGCTCACACAGTACTGGAAAATTCATCGACTTGGCGATAAAGCAGTTTTGGTGGGCCTGACTGTGCAGCTGAGTGGCCAGGGTGGCGTCGCTCTGAGAAGTAATGGTAACCACCGGGCGCAGTAAGACTTTAGAAAACTGCCCGCTGCCATCGCCCATTTCGACCATAGTGCCCAGGGGATAATCTACATAACCCGCAACGATTACCCCAGCGTCGGCACACAGGTGTAGGTACCACAGCATGTGGCAACTCGCCAGGGAGGCAACCAACAGCTCTTCGGGATTGTACTGGGTGGTGTCGCCGCGAAAAGCCGGATCGGCAGAGGCTGCGATCGGGGGCTTATTGGCACCGATAATGGTGTGGGTGCGATCGTAGGCGCTATAGCTCTTGGTTCCCTGGCCTGTGTTGCCAGTCCAGTGCACCTCTACCCGATAAAGGTGGTTTTTAGCTTTCTTCATATAAACCTCGCCAGTACAGCGCCCGTTGCTCCATGGTCTTCACGAATTCGTCTTTGCCGTCCATATAGCTGTCGATGTCATGGGGATATCGAACGGCTAGGGTTCGCTTTAGGTCGCTGTACTGCTGGGCACAGTCGGGGTGGGCCATCATAAAATCGCGAAAGGCCAGATGTCGCTCTATTTCTAGTGAACCCGTCTGATAGATATGTACGTGGTGAGTTCTATCCCCCTGGGCGTTGTCTTTGCGAAAGTAGCGCCGCTCGGGGAGGCCATATTCACCCATCACCTCATAGCCGAGGGTTTCCATAGCGGCATTACAGTCGCCAATCCGGACAATATCGTCGCCCTCTACCAGGATATCAATGACGGGCTTAGCGTAAATATTGGGAATAGCGGTGCTACCGATGTGGTGAATGTTGAGCACGTTATTCCCCAGGACGATGGCGACTCGGGCTGCTTCAGCTTTAAATTCTTGAGCCCACTGGAGGTCGGGGGGGCAAACCCGAACGTTTCTCATGGTCGCTATGGCGTGGCTCTAGACGCTGCCGAGATTACTCAAGTTTTTCACCCTGAGAGCAAGGGACGATAGCTATTGTCGTGCATTACCCGGCAAATTTACGGCTCTAGCAAAAAAGAGCTCCCCGGAGGAAACTCTTTCTGCTAACTAGGTCCATGAGATAGACCTAGGATAAAGCCTGAGACTTAGTTCTCTAGGATGACCTTAGCTACCATGCCAGCGCCACGGTGGGGAGCGCAGTAATAGGTGTAGGTACCAGCAGGCATATCGCTGGTAAAGGTGGTGGCATAGTTCTCGCCGGGGGCAAAGGTCAGTTGGCTATGGGAAATGCTGTCAGCCAGCGCTTTGTCACCGGGCACGTTAGCCGCATCAAAGATGACATTGTGGGGAGCCATCTTATTGTTGACCCAGGTTACAGTGTCACCAGGCTTAACGGTGACGGTGCTGGGTTCAAATACCAGCAAACCTGCATCAGACCCCATTTTGACATCATAGTTGGTGGCGGCAGCGGGGGTAGCGGCCAGGGTCAGCGTACCCACAACCAGCAGAGCCGACAATAAAACAAGACCCAAACGCTGGGCGGCGCGAATTACACGTTGCATATCTACCTCTAAAGCTCGTATCTCCAGTTCAATCAAATGGGCTGCGATTAAACAACCCCCCTATGGCATATTACCTGCTTTGTGAAGCATCTTGAGGCTAAAACCTCAGAGTAATTGCCGCTTTATTCAGCGCTCGCAGCATTTTTCCGGCGATCAGCCGTCGCAAGCGCTATCCTTTCCTCGCTGGGAAGCAAACTTCAGCCTAGCTCACCGACGGGGCTGAGAAGCGTGTCTTACCCGCACCCCACATATCACCAATCACCTTCGGCTGAAGCAAAATGTGGCCAGAAATTGCCACCAGGTCTTCTTCAGTCAGACTACGCATTTTGGGGAAAAGATCGGCACTCTTCTTGGCGGGATGCACCTGGGAAATATCAGTCAGGCCATCATAGGTCATGGGCTCTTTCAGGTATGCCACCAGGGATTCAATGTTATCCCGGGGGGGCAAAGCACCCTGCAAAGAGTCTGGGTCAAGACCGACGGTGGGGTTGGTCTTGGTAATGCCTCCAACGTGGCAGGTGCCACAGGCGTAGTTAAACTGACGACGACCTCGGGTAACCTGCTCCAGGGAAAGCACAACGGTATCCCCTTCAGGATTGAGCTGCACCGTACGGGTGGCCTCATCTAGCTCAGCCGCGACAGCGTCTCCCATTACCAGGTGGCCGACAAAGAAGAGTGCGACCGCAACTAGCCAAATGCATCTCTTCAACATGGTTCTCCTCGAATGTATAGGGCTTGGGTATGAAATCAACACAGCTAACTCAACGGAGCGAACCCCGTCGAATCGTTCTCGTAATGTCTATCATGCCACCGAAGGGGGCCATTCCCAAGGTTTTGCCGTTATAAATCAGCCACGATGTGAGCTGCTCCTACGGTATTCAGGCCATTTGACCAGTTGGTGTGGCCATCTAAATGAACCAGTGATGCGACGGGCTGATGCAGACGAATGAGTTGCGCCAGGGTCTGCTTGAGTTGGGTACGGGGCACAATAATGTCGACAAAACCATGGGCACGCAGGTACTCAGCGGTTTGAAAGTCGTCGGGCAGTTTTTCTCGCAGGGTCTGCTCGACAACGCGGCGACCGGCAAATCCTATCGTGGCCTTAGGTTCGGCCAAAATGATATCGCCTAGCATCGCAAAGCTAGCGGTAACGCCACCGGTGGTGGGATGGGTGAGCACAGGCATGTAAAGTAATTTAGCGGTCTGATGCTGCTGCAGGGCGCCAGAAATCTTGGCCATCTGCATCAGGCTGAGCATGCCTTCCTGCATCCGGGCCCCACCGGAGGCACAGACAATAATCACCGGTCGCCCTGTGGCAGTGCCTTGCTCGATCAGGCGGGTCAGCTTTTCGCCGACTACCGACCCCATGCTGCCCCCCATGAAGCGAAAGTCCATCACGCCGAGGGCAATGGGCAGACCATCGAGGTTGCCGAGGCCCGTTTGGACTGCATCGGTCAGACTGGTCTTGGCCTGGGTTTCGCGTAGGCGATCGCCGTAGGCCTTACGATCTTTAAACTGTAGCGGGTCTTGGGGTTGAACATTGGTATCGAGGGGCTGCCAAGTGTTGGCATCGATGAGTTGGCGGATGCGCTCATCGCTAAAAATGCGATGGTGGTGACCGCAGTCGCCACAGACCCACTGATTGATACGCAAGTCTTTGGTGTACGTGAGTACATCACAGTGCTCACATTTAGTCCACAGACCATCAGCGATTTCCCGCTCCTGGCGGTCTTCACTAATGGGGCCAGACTTTCGACGATTGGCAAACCAGTCAAACAGAGACATGCTTAGTGCGTGGGCTCAACGGCGGGGGAACAACCAAAAGTGTTCGCTTTGAACACAACATTCATCCTAGCGGGTTTGCTCCGTCTGCGATAGATCGGCGGAGTCGGGGGTAAGGCAATATCCCTTGACGGCGTTCATCATGGTGGCGCCACAAAAATCAGTGTCTTTGGTGGTTACTCCCTCAAGGCGGGCATACCGCAGGTTAGCGCCCCTCAGATCGGCGCCGTCTAGTTTGACCGCCTTGAGCGTGGCCCAGCGGAGGTCTGCATTTTGCAGGTTGGTCTGGCGCAAATCGAGCCCTGCGAGGTCAACGCCTGTGAGGTCGCAGTTGGGGCAGCGGCGGGTCAGCTGCAGTTGCCATACTCGCCAGACAGTATCGGCGTGGAGAGCACCCCAAACCATCGCAGTCATAATTAGCAGCCTCAGCAGTTTGAGCATAGTGGGGCACCAAAATCTATTCGGTTAGCTGGTATTGAGCTGTCATGGGTGGGGGGCAGGGTTACTTGGTGGTCATGATATGGACACCATCCCAGTCTTCTGGGGGAGGCTGTATCAGGTATTGTCGGGCACGGCTCAAATGCACGGCCACGGCTTTATCGTTGGGGCGCATTTGCTGGGCCTGCTCAAACAGCCCCAAAGCCTGCTCAAATTGCATCGCGGTGTAGGCACCACGGGCCTTGGCGTAGAGTTCGAGAAAGGCTTCGGTATCAGCAGGCAAAGGGGTCTCGCGCTTGTCGATCAGTTCGTAGATATTGACAGCTTGCTGCTTGCCTTTTACCTGGGTGCGATCGAGCTCGCGCACCCAAATCTTGTCTGAGCAGAGGGCGTAGGTATACTCGCTAATAATGATGTCGCAGCCATACTCTTTGGTGACCCCCTCTAGGCGCGAACTCAGGTTGACCCCGTCCCCAATGGCGGTGTACTCCATCTTGCGCTGGGATCCAATGTTGCCGGAGACCACATCGCCAGAGCTAATGCCAATACCAATGCGAATCTCGGGTTGGCCCAGATCGAGACGTTCCAGGTTGAACTGGGCTAGCCGTCGGCGCATATCAAGGGCACTCTGAACCGCTACCCAGGCGTGATTACTGAGCGGTAGAGGGGCACCAAACACCGCCATCAATGCATCGCCAATAAACTTGTCGAGGGTGCCCTCAAAGTTAAATACCGCCTCCACCATGGTTTCAAAGTAGGCGTTGAGCATTTCAACCACTTTGTCAGCTTCTAACCCTTCGGTTAGGGTCGTGTAGCCGCGAATGTCTGAAAACAGCACGGTGACATCTTTCCGTTCACCTTTCATCAGCAGATCGTCGCCGCTGGCCATCACCTGCTCGGCCACTCCGGGGGTCATGTAGCGATAGAGAGTACTCTTCATGCGCTTCTCTTGACTGATGTCTTCGAGGACGATGAGGCCGCCGCGCACCCTGCCTTCGGGGTTAGTCAACGGGTTGACGGTGAGGTTAATGCTGCGCTCGATGCGCTGCACTACAGCTGCGGGAACCGGGGGTACGGTCAGGTCACCCCAAGGATAGTAGACATCGGGGTTATCGGGATCCGGTAGGGCCAACTCCGCGATGGGGTCTAGGTTAGTGCCGGGGCCGGGGGCAATGGCCACTCGCAAGCTTTGTTCGGGTACGTAGTGACGGGCCCCGTTGCTGAGGCTGTCTTCGAGGCGCGATTGTAAGTTGTCAATGGGGATCACCCCAGACACCAAGCGGTGCAGCAGGGTCGTCTGCCAGCGATCGCGGATAGTGCGGCTGTGATCGGCATCTTCGGGGCAACCGATCAGCTCTAAGGCCGCATCGTTAATGGTGACAATGCGGCCTTCCATATCGGTGGAGATCACGGCATCCGAAAGGCTCTGGAGAATATCCTTTTGATACTGCTTTTCGACCAGCACGCTCTCAAACAGCTTGGCATTTTCTAGGGCTACCCCGGCCTGAATGTTGAAGGCCCGCATAAAGGCTTCGTCAGAGGTCGTGAAGGTACCCTGGGCCTTATTGATCAGCTGGGTGACGGCAATCAGTCTGCCGCCCGAATCGAACACGGGCATACAGAGGATGGTGCGGGTGAGGTAGCCCGTGCGCTTATCGGCATCGGGGTTGAAGCGTACATCCTGGTAGGCATCGGGAATATTCAGTAGCTCACCCGTGGTGGCGACGTGGCCCACAATGCCGCTGTTAATTGGATTGCGCAACTCCAGCATCGATTTGCCATCGCCAGATTTCACCTTCGACCAGAGGTCGCCGCTCTCTTCGTCAATCAGCCAGAGGGTACTGCGATCGGCTTGCATCAGCTGACGGGCCTCTTCCATCACCGATTGCAGCGTTTTCTCCAGATCTAAACTCTGCTCCAGGGAAGAAATCGCCTTCAGTAGGGCCGCGACGCCCTTCTGGTTGCGGGCGGCGACATAAAACGAGTTACAGCTTTCGAGAATGACGCCTAGGGATTCAGCGAATTCTTTAAAGTGCTGCTCGTCGTCGGCATCAAAGGTACTGTGGTTGAGCTTATTGAGCAGCTGCACCACAGCCACAATATTGTTGGTTTTTTTGCTCAGTACCGGCATGCAGAGAATGCTGCGGGTACGATAGCCCGTTTTCTGATCGTAGGTGGAATCAAAGCGATCGTCGGCGTAGGCGTCGGGAATATTCAGCGGCAGCACGTGGGTGGCGACGTACCCAGAGATACCTTTGCCCATGGGAACGCGAATCTCCAGGGGGCGCTCTCCATCACCCTGGGCAATTTTCGACCATAGCTCCTGCTTTTCTGGATCCACCATGAAGATGGTGGTGCGCTCAGCCTGAAGAATTTGACCGATTTTAAGGGTAAAAGCCTCTAAAATTTGCTCTAGCATGATCTCCAACGATTCGTTGTTGATCATGTCGATGGCGCGCAAAAAATGCTCAAACTCTGCCGTGATCTGATCCAGCAGACTGATGAACTGCGGGGTAGGCAGATCGCGCACTCGGCGAGTGAGTGAACTATTTTGGGTGGTCAAAGACAGCGCTGTAATCATGCTGCGATGGTCTAAGACCGGTCCGGCGGGGCCATCGATCTGAGTTGTCATAGAAACCCTACTCAAGCGTGGCAGATGATAACAAAAGCAGTGGGCACAGTCAGCTGCCTAGATTCAGTGTGGGAGAGAAAAAACCTCTCTGGGCCAACACCCCACCCAGTGTTGCCGAGCCCAGCTTTTCTCTACTTTAATCGTATATCTCAGCGCCTAGGACATAACGTTGCGATTTGCACAAAATGCCCGCTCCCAGCCATGACATAGCATACCCAGTTGTCTATGGTAGAGATGCGATCGCGCCCAAGGAGTCGGCCAAGAAGGTCATCACCTCAGCCCAGGCGGCATCGGTGGCCGCAGCATCGTAGCGATAGCCATCGTCGCGCATAAACGTATGATTGGCCGCATACATCAGAGTTTTGTAGTCTACGCCGGCGGCCGTCAAAGCGGCCACAATGGTCTCTCGCCCCTCCGGGGGTACGTGGGGATCTTGATCGCCAAAGATCAGGAGCAAGCGAGCGGTGATTTCGCCGAGGCGCTCTAGGGTATCGGCTCGGTCTCGCCCCAGCTTGCCGCTGTGGATACCCGTGGGATAACAGCACACGGCTGCCCGAATGATAGGATTCAGGGCTGCCCGACAGGCCAAATGGCCGCCAATACAAAAGCCCAGGCTACCCAGTTGGCCATCGGCTATGGTTGCAGACGCTTGCAGCCAGGCCAACGCGGCCTGGATATCGGCATCATAGTGGGTAATGGCGGTACGGAGAGCGGCATCATTACCCCGTAACCGCCCCAGATCGTTGGGCTCAATAACGGTGCCAATTGGCTCTAGGCGGTGGAAGATTTCGGGGGCTGCGACCACATAGCCATAGCTGGCTAGGCGATCGGCCAGGCGCAAAATTGGGCCACCCAGCTGATAAATATCTGAATAAAACAAAATGCCGGGGTACTGGCCGGGAGCCACTGGCTCGGCCACATAAAGCCGCATCAGGCTGTCGTCAACGGTGAGGCCCACTTCTCGGCGTTGAATTTGCACGGGGCACCTCTAGAAGATTGCTCAACCAGGCATAGACAGAATTTATCGAGTGAACCGGGCCAGCCGAGATCATGATTTAACTTGGCCCCTAAAACCCGTTGCCCCTAAATCCCATTGATTATGAAGCATCTTTTTCTATGGTGAAGGATAGTCTGATAAACAAACGGTGATTCAGAATACCAGCACTGGCTATGACAACATTTTTTGCCCCCGACTCTACCCTGCAAGCAACGCTAGATCACATCGTTGAGCAAGTACGGGCCGAGTTTTCCCTCACCCCGACCCAGATGGCCATTACCTGGGTTGTCTACGACCCACCCTACATCACCAATACTGGCGGAGCCTTGAGCGCAGACGCTTTCTGGCAGCAGCGTCCACGGGGGGCTAGTTATCGAGGAGTAGAGCTGATCTATCCAGCCAGCGTGGTGAAGTTGTTTTATTTAGTGGCTGCCCACGAGTGGTTAGAGCAAGGCATGGTAGCGCCTGCAGTCGAGCTAGACCGAGCCTTGATGGACATGATTGTGGACTCTAGTAACGATGCCACCTCCCTGGTGATAGATATCCTCAGCGGCACCACCAGTGGCCCGGATCTACCGGCTGGCCCCTATGCCACCTGGTGCTACCAGCGCAACATTATCAATCGCTTCTTTCAGTCATTGCAGTGGCCAGAACTGGTGGGCACCAATATGAACCAAAAGCCCTGGGGTGATGGCCCCTATGGCCGCGAGCGAGCCTTTGTGGGTGAGCACTACGAAAACCGCAACTACCTCACCACTAACGCGGTAGCCCGGCTAGTCCACAGTATTGCCGGGGGAGTGGCGGTATCGGCAGCGCGATCGCAGACCATGCTCTCCGTTATGCAGCGTGATCTAGCCGCTGCTCCCCCAGAGCCTGGCGCAGAAAATCAAGTCGCTGGCTGCTTAGGCGCAGGGTTGCCCATGGGCACTCGACTCTATTCAAAAGCAGGCTACACCAGCAAAGTACGCCACGATGCCGCTTATTTTGAGCTGGTCGATGGCCCACCGGGGATACTCGTAATATTTACGGAAGGCAGTCAGCGTGCCACTAAGCCGCTCATATTGCCGCGCTGTGCAGAGCTAATCAGCTCATCCATGGAGAATCTCTCTCCCTCGACAGGGTTGCACTGAGGGCAGTCGTTTCCTCCAGCATAGGAGAATGTTGCCAATACAGCCTCGCCCTAAAGGGTAGAGGTGGTACAATCTTGCAAACTTTCACAGTATGACTGTGGTGTGTGAGTCTGCGCTCGGACAGAGGTTGGATTTGATCTTTGAATAGTATTTTTATTCAACCGTCGAGCTTCAGCTGTAAGGCAGGTTTACCTTGGCTGCGAAGCTGATAAAGCCCAACTGTATAAACCCTGAGGAGTGAACGAAAACATGACGTACTCTAAGCAATTTTCCCTAGCCTTAAGCTTAGTAGCAGCGGCGGGCATGGCCACCCCTGCATTGGCTAATGATCAGCTAAGCGGGCTAGACCTCGCCCCCAGTGACCTCACCATAGCAGAGAGCACTCCAGCGGCTGTGGTTGAACCGGCTGAGGCTGTTGGTGTTGAGTCTGCCACTCTCGAAGCCGCCCCAATTGACCAGGCGACTGCCACTGAAGCAGGGCTGCTGGGGCTGCCTGAGGCCACCCCTGCAAACGCTGACAATGTATCCAATGACGTATTTTACTCGACAGATATTGAATCAGTGCTACTCGCAGCTACCGTGGAGGCTGCCCCGGAGGCTAACGATGCGATCGATCTAGCCCAGACTACTCGCTCGGCCTATCAAATCACCCCTGCGTACCTGGGTATCGGTGGCAATATTGGTATTGGTAACCGTGGCCAAAGCGGTATATCGAGCTTTGGATTCAACGTCATTAGCAAAATTTCCTTGGGTCCCCGCTTCTCCCTACGTCCTGGTGTTACCATTACCAACGATCGCTCTAGCTTCACCATTCCACTCACCTATAACTTCAATACCCTTAGTGTTAAGGGCTTTCGTGCCCAGCCCTATGTAGGGGCCGGGGTTGACGTTCCGACTAGCGGCGATGTGGGGCTAATGCTCAATGCTGGAGCTGATGTTCCTATTTCCCGCGACTTCACCCTCAACGGTGTCGCTAACGTTCGCGTTACCAGTGGTTTTGCCATGGGCATCTCCCTGGGTGTGGGCTACAACTTTCCTTTCATTTTTGAATAAACCTGAATTGGGACAAGCCTGCTGAGGCATTCCGGGGGCAGCATTAACCTTGAAGGGGAGCATGGTAGCCATGTTCCCCTTTCGTTTTGGTTCAGTCGATGATCTCAATCGATCCTGCTGGGTTGCCTGGGCATGCTGAGGCAAAGATGCGGGGAATCTGCCATGGCTCAGCCGCCTGTAGTCTGGGGCGATGTACGTCAAGCGTTTCAAGATATTTGGGGATATTCAGGCTTTCGCCCGCCCCAGGATGCCATTGTCAAGGCTTTGCTAGAGCACCGCGATGTGCTGGTCGTGCTGCCCACCGGAGGCGGCAAGTCGATTTGTTTTCAGCTACCTGCCCTGCTGCAAACTGGGTTGACCCTGGTGGTGTCTCCCCTGGTGGCACTGATGGAAAATCAGGTACAAGAGTTGCGGGCCAAAGCTCTGCCTGCGGCTACCCTCCACAGCCAGCTACCACCCCCCCAGCGCCACCAAACCCTGCGGGATCTGGAACAACAGCAACTGCGTCTACTCTACGTCTCCCCTGAGACCTTACTCAGTCCACCCGTATGGGAACGCCTCTGCCAGCCTGAGCTCAAACTCAACGGACTGATTTTGGATGAAGCCCACTGCCTGGTGCAGTGGGGAGAAACCTTTCGCCCGGCCTATCGGCGGTTAGGGGCGGTACGTTCAGCGCTGTTGGCCTGTCGTTCCCCAGGCGACACGCTCCCCATTGCCGCCTTTACCGCCACCGCTGATCCCGAGGCTCAGCGGGTTTTAAAGGAGGTGCTGCAACTCCAGTCGCCCCAAGTCGTGCGCCTTACCCCCCATCGCCCCAACCTCGATCTCAGCGTTAAATCTGTGGTGAGCGTTGGCCAACGGAAAGGGGCACTCCAGCGCTATTTACAAAACCACCCTTACCAGGCTGGGCTGGTTTACGTGCGCACTCGCAAAGACAGCGAAGCGCTGGCTGAACAGTTGGCCAGTCAGTATCGAGTGGCGCCCTACCACGCTGGCTTGAGTAGCCGCGATCGCCGCCGCATAGAAGCCGATTGGATGGACGATCGGCTTCAGTTTGTGGTCTGCACCTCGGCCTTTGGCATGGGGATCAGTAAATCAAACACGCGCTGGGTCGTGCACTATCAGGCCCCCTGCACGATTACCGAGTATGTGCAGGAGGTCGGGCGAGCTGGTCGCGACGGTAACGCAGCTGAGGCCCTCACCCTGGTCAGTGAGCCGACTGGCTGGCTGGATCCAGGCGATCGCCAGCGGGCTAAATTCTTTGATGCTCAAACCCAAACGCTGAGGCAAAAAGCCCAGGGGCTGGTTCGCCATATTCCGCCTGAGGGCGATGTTCGCGATATCAGCCAGCGATTTGACCACGGCGCTATTTCTCTGTCATGGCTACACAGTGTTGGGCAGCTAGAGTGGGTGAGTCCTTTTCATTATCGGCTGACAGCTAATACCTCAGGGGTTTCAACATTACAGGCGTCGGCCAGCCAGCAGATGCATCGGTATCTGCACAGTCGTCAGTGTCGCTGGCAGGGGTTGTTAACGGCCTTTGGCTTTCGCACCGAAGCCCAGCGTCTGGGCACTTGTGGGCATTGTGATAATTGCCAGAGGCGTCGCCCATCTACTGCCCCGAGCGATCGCGTTGCCAGTCGATGAACTAAAGCCTTCCCAGCACGTCTTATACCAAATCCTGCCTGAATCCCCCCGGTTTGTCGGGGCATAGCATGCTATGTCCCGACGGGGTTCCTGATGGTGAATCAGGGTTCCCCAAATCGGATTTCGTATTACAAACCGGCCCATAACCATTTGTGTACTCTACAGAGGGGGAGGAATAGCTCTAGGATGGGAAAGCCTGATCACCTTTGGCCGCTACAGACTCACGCTAACGATCGCGATCAGCAGCATAGATGCTGTTGCACCAACCCAATCTTTGCTACGGGTCTTGCCGCCGAAGGTTGCTGATTTTAAAGTTTTGCGTTTGATTATTTCATGTAACTCCCGTAGCATGACGGGGATACCCATACGGTCTCTATGAAAATTCTTCTGGTCTATCCGCTATTTCCTAAGAGCTTTTGGTCTTTTGATAAAACCCTGGAGTTGGTTGGTCTCAAGGCTCAGCTCCCGCCCCTGGGATTGGTGACCGTTGCGGCCATTTTGCCCCAGACCTGGGAGTACAAGCTGGTAGACCGGAACGTGCGCGAGGTGCGTGACGATGAATGGCGCTGGGCCGATATCGTGATTATTTCGGCCATGATCGTTCATCGGGCCGATTTTTTAGATGCGGTACAAACTGCCAAGCGCTACGGCAAGCTGGTAGCGGTGGGTGGCCCCTATCCGACATCCATGCCCCATGAATCTGAGGCTGCCGGAGCCGATTTTCTAGTGCTGGACGAAGGGGAAATCACGTTACCCATGTTTGTCGAGGCCGTCGAGCGGGGCGATCGCAGCGGCACCTTCCGCTCTGGCGGTGAGAAGCCCGATGTCACGATCACCCCGATCCCGCGCTACGACCTGCTGGAGATGGATGCCTACGCCGAAATGTCGGTACAGTTTTCGCGAGGCTGCCCCTTCCAGTGTGAGTTTTGCGACATTATTGTGCTTTACGGGCGCAAGCCTCGAACTAAAGCGCCCGAGCAACTGCTGGCCGAGCTCCAGTACCTCTACGATCTGGGCTGGCGACGCAGCATCTTTATGGTGGATGACAACTTCATCGGCAACAAGCGCAACGTTAAGCTATTACTCAAGGCGATGAAGCCCTGGATGGAAGAGCACAGCTATCCCTTCTCCTTTGCGACTGAGGCCTCGGTAGATCTGGCTCAAGATCCTGAGCTGATGCAGATGATGGTCGACTGCAACTTCGGCACCGTATTTTTAGGGATTGAAACTCCCGATGATGACAGCCTCAACATGACCAAAAAATTTCAGAATATGCGGGATCCGCTGTCTGAATCGGTCATGTCTATCGCTCGCGCCGGACTGCGGGTTATGGCCGGGTTTATCGTCGGGTTTGACGGCGAAAAATCTGGGGCGGGGGAACGCATTTACCAGTTTGTCGAGCAGACGGCGATTCCTACGGCATTGGTCAGTATGCTGCAAGCCCTGCCCGATACAGCTCTATGGCACCGACTCGAAAAGGAGGGCCGACTGCTGGGCAAGAGTGCCGACATCAACCAAACCACGCTGATGAACTTTGTGCCCACCCGGCCTATTGAAGACATCACCGAAGAGTTTATTCAGGCGTTTTGGAGCCTCTATGACCCCTTGGTCGTGCTCAACCGTACGTTTCGCCACTTCTTGATGCTGGGCGAAGCCCAGAAGAAAAACTACAAAAACCGCACCATCTCAGCTGGGGCTCCCGATATCAACTGGGCTACCATGCGCGCCTTTTTGATTGTGGTATGGCGTCAGGGGGTGCTGCGCAAGACTCGCCTGCGTTTTTGGATCAACCTGGCCATTATTCTATGGCGCTACCCAGGCGTGGCCGCTAACTATGTATCGGTGTGTGCCCAAGCCGAGCACTTTTTGGATTTCCGCCAGATTGTGCGGCAAAACATTGAAGAGCAACTGGCCGCCTATATTGAAGCCAAGCAGCAAACTGAGGCGGCGGCGTCCACTCCAGTGTCAGTTGCACTACCGGTGAGCTAACCCCTTTAGTCGCTGAGCTCTAAGTTTCAGGCCCGCTGGTTCTCCTGTGGGCTTTGTCTCTGTACCAACAGGCATGGTGACCAAAGGCGTTGACCCATGTGTGCTGAGGATATTTTCTGTAGCGTTCCTCAGGGCAGACCAAAAGTTCACTGCCAAAAGCTCACTGAGAAATCTGAGCAGCACCGGAAGCTCGCCTACTAACCCATGGGGTTTTCCCAGATATAGCGCTATATCTGGGAAAAATTCAATTTCAAGACGCTACAGCTAAAGAATGATCCGCTATTATGGGTCACCATTGGGGCACCTTGCCGGGCTCAGGTGAGAATCTGCCGATGCGTGCTGGGTTCAATCTCTGGGTTGGGGCAAAGGTGCTGGTCTACGTCCTCTCTTGCTAGCAAAAGGCTGATTCCATGGTTCAAGAACTTCCTCGTACCCGGCAGCAGGGGCCTTTCCCTGAGGCGGCTCCAGCGGCGTTTCCCGTGTTTTATCGCACCTACAGCCGCCGGGGCGAGGTGGTAGAAGGGGAGCGCGAAACCTGGGATCAAGTGTGCGATCGCACCCTAGCTGGGCTAGTGGAATTGGGTCACCTCACGCCCGACGAAACGGCGTTGCTCAAACGCATGCAGCGCCAGGTGAAGGCGCTCCCCTCGGGGCGCTGGTTGTGGGTAGGCGGTACGGCCTGGAGCAAGCAGCCCGAAAACTTCTCGGGTGCCTACAACTGCACCAGCACCGACGTTGTCGATTGGCGTGCCTTTGGTCTAATGATGGATCTAGCCATGATGGGCTGCGGTACCGGGGCCATTCTAGAACCCAAATACATCAACCAGATTCCTGCCATTCGCAACCATCTAACGGTAACCATGGCGGGCGGCATTGGGGAGACTCCGGCGGGCGATCGCCGCGAACAAACCGACGTCACTATAGAAGGCAACCAGGCCACAATTTGCGTTGGTGATAGCCGTCAGGGCTGGGTCAAGTCGTACCAAACGCTGCTAGAGCTATCGACCGACGACCGCTTCAACGGCGAGGTTAGCGTCGTTATTGACCTGCGAGACGTGCGGCCTGCCGGAGAAAAACTCAAGGGCTTTGGCGGGGTGGCTAACCCCGTGCGCCTGTCGCTGCTCTACGATCGCTGCGCGACGATTCTCAACAAAGCTGTGGGCCGCCAGCTCAATTCTGTCGAGTGCTGTCTGCTGATCGACGAAGCCGCCGCCTGCGTTGTCGCGGGCAACATTCGCCGCAGCGCCGGTATGCGCCAGTTTGATAGCCAAGATACCCTGGCCGCCAGCGCTAAAGATAACCTCTGGCAGCAGGATGCCGAAGGTAACTGGCGCATTGACCCCGAGCGCGACGTGCTGCGCATGGCCAACCATACCCGCGTCTTTCACACCAAGCCTAGCCTGCAAGACTGCATCGACTCGGTGCGCAAGCAGTTTTACTCCGGTGAAGGGGCCATTCAATGGGCTGGAGAAGCCAAGCAGCGGGCTGGCGCGGATGACCGTTACGGCCTCAACCCCTGTGGTGAAATTTTGGGGGCCAATTTCCACTGCAACCTAGCGGAGGTTCACCTCAACCAGCTGGATCCACAAAATCTACAAGACCAAGAAGATGCCTTTACGGCGGCGGCGCTCTCTGTCGCGGTATTGCTCAACCACCAATTTGCCGAGCCTCGCTACCAAAAGTCTCGTCTAGAAGACCCCATTGTCGGGGTTTCCTTCACCGGGTTGTTTGACTTCTTTGTCAATGCCTTTGGGGTCGAGTGGTTGCACTGGTGGGAGACAGGTCGCCCTGACACTATGCAGGGACTGGACTTCAAAGCTAAGGAGCAAGCCTACCTCAGCCGCTGGAACGGCATCGTACACCGAGTCGTGGGCGAGTACTGCGATGCCCACGGGCTCAAGCGCCCCAACCGCTGCACCACCGTCCAACCGGCAGGTACCAAATCACTGCTGACGGGCGCTAGCCCGGGCTGGCACCCGCCCAAGGCCCAGCGCTTTATTCGCCGCATCACCTTCCGCAAAAATGACCCGGTGGCTATGGCCTGTATTGACTATGGTTACTCGGTGGTGCCCTCTCAGTCTGACAAAGACGACAACGGCAACTTGCTCAGCGATCCCTTCGATCCCCGCTGTACCGAATGGCTAGTGGAAATTCCGGTCGAGGTGCCCTGGGCCAATCTGCCCGGTGCCGATGAGATTGCGATCGAGAAATTTTCGGCCGCAGCCCAGTTTGACTTCTATATGCAGGTACAAAAGCATTACACCACCCACAACACCTCTGCGACGATCGAGTTTCGTGAGCCCGAGTTGGAGTCACTGGCCGAACGCATTTACCAGGCGATACAGACCGATGAGGGCTATATTTCTGCCGCTTTGCTGGCTCGGTTTGACGACCTGCAAACCTTCCCACGGCTACCTTTTGAGCCGATCAACAAGGCTGACTATGAAGCTTTGCGGCAGCAAGTTGAGGCCCGGCGCGGCACGGATAATTTTCATGCGGCCCTGTCTCGCTATGATGCAGGCGAAGTTATCGAGGCGGGGCCGGCCGGCTGCGACTCTGACAAGTGCATGCTGCCAGAGAAGAAGCCTAGTTAGCTAGAGCAATAAAAGTACAAAAAAGCGACCTTGATTCAGTTGAGGTCGCTTTTTCGTGCCATGGCTCAACGCTGGATGACGCTAAATAATGATGGGGAATCAACCGACAATCAGCTGAGATCGCTAATGTCGTCTAGCCCTTCGAGCTGCTCATCGGAGACATTATCGGTGTCGGGAGCGTTGAGTAGAGCTTCGAGGTCAAGCTCCGCCTCGGCACCAAAGTCAGTGTCGAAAGCCTGCATATCGTCCTGAATATCACCAGCTGGTGGATTATCGTCTAATAGGGCGTCGAAATTCAGCTCATCAGAGCTGCCAGAAGTCCCTCCAGACAGACCGAAAATATCATCATCCTGCGTGTCCTGATTGTCTGATAGGGTCTCTAAGTCAAAACTTTCGACGGTTTCATTGCCTAAATCACCTAGAGCGTCGTCAGCGGAACCGAATATATCATCGGCTGCCGTATTTTCACCTTGATCATTCAACAGCGCCGATAGATCGGCTAGCCCGGCATCATTAGCTTCGACCTCAGATACATCGAGGCTACTAGTTTGCGTGTCTTCTGCTTGGTTTTCTGCTGAAGCCTGCTGCTGCAATTCACTGTCCCACTCATTCAGGTCACCATCGGCAGCTGAATCCATGGAATCTGCCTCAGGGGAGAGGTCGAGGGAGAGGTCGGAGGAGACATCATCTTCTAGCTCGTCAAAGCCTAGACTATCGCGGCTAGCAGCTGGGTCCGTCATCTCGGCGGTGTTTAGCTCTGCATTGATACCGAGATCTAATTCACTTTCTGCCGTGATGAGGGCTTCGGCAATTAGCCCCTCAGTGATTAATTCTTCGGCGATTGGGGATGAGCTAGTCACGGGTGAGGTCTGCAATGCCTCATAGCTTTGATCGAGCTCCTGGGTGCGCTGGGCAAGCTGATTTTGATAATGCTCGATTTCAGCCGCTAGTCTTTGGTCATACTCTTCTCGTAAACTGGCTTCTAGCTCACGGCGCAGGTTTAGCTCTAACTCGCTGGGAGTAGGGGCAAGCTCTGGTGAAGCCGTAGGCTGGGCCATTTGTAAGCGGGCCTCGTACTCCTGCTCAAGTTGGGCCATCCGCTGGGTCATGTCGTCTTGGTATTCAGCAATCCGCTCCGCCAATCGCCGATCATAGTCGGCCTGAAGTCGTTCCTCTAACGCGGCCAGGTTCGTTGCCTCTAGGCCAACGCTGGCCGGTGAATTGATGCGCTGCGGGTTGTCCTCAGGTTGGGGGTGCGATCGCGCTGCGGCGAGCTTTGCTTGCAAATGTTGCTCGTAGGCCTGCTGAATTTTGGCGGCCGCTTCTTTTAGACGAGTTTCGTACTGTTTGCGAATGCGCTGTTCGGTCAGGCTATCGACTTCAGCCAGGGCAACGCCCTCCATACCCTGGCGAGCGCGGTACTCAGACTCTAGTCGACTGCGCTGCTCTTCTAGCTGGATCTGGTACTGCTCCATTTTCTCAGACAGCTGAGCCTCGTAGTCTTTTTGTAGCTGCTGAGTCGCATCCCGCAACCGTTGCTCATGTTCAACCGCTAGGTCTTCTTGACGTTTTTGGCTGCGCTGCAAGGTCTCGGTCAACTCATTGATCTGACCCTGACGCAGGTAATAGCCCACAATGACGGCCAGTAATAGACCAATTAACCCGGCAACAATCAGACCCTGCGTAAGTTGAGGCATGGTGTATCTTCCCCTGTAAGACTAAACGACGAGCCGTAGAGCATCCACGCCTGAGGGGCGAAAACCACCACCTAACCCGCTTTAATGGCAGCTTTTGAGCCGCCAAATATTGACACCCAATGATATACGCTGCGCCAGATTTGGGATCTCAATCTTTATGTTACTAGCGGCTGTAAGCACGACATTTGAGCGCGCACAGCTGCCCAAATTAGTCAGCTGATTGAGCCTTCCAGGGGCGATCGCACCGCCGTGACAGTTTATGACCAAGGGTCGTGGTGCAGGGCAGTACCTAGGAGTCATCCTCTACAATAGACCTAGAGCCAAGGCGCTGAATCGAGCCGGTTTAGCGTCGTTGCTGTCGTCGGTTTGACCCACTATCTTTTTGCGTATGCCCTATTCTCCCTACCCTGAGTCTGCGATCAATGGCGATGTTTCTCAGGCCGCCCCGATGGACGATGACGCGCTTCGGTTAGCCTATGCCGTTGCGGCGGCTGCCGATGAGCGCAAGGCGGGGAACATCACCATTTTGCAGGTAGGAGATGTGTCATATTTAGCCGACTATTTTGTCATCGCTACGGGCTTTTCGGCGGTGCAGGTACGGGCCATCACTCGCTCCATTGAAGCAGCCCTCGAAACTGACCACAACCGTCGACCACTGCGGGTTGAAGGGCAGGGCGAGGGCAGCTGGATCGTGATGGACTATGGGGAAGTGATCGCCCACATTTTTATGCCCGAAGCGAGAGATTTCTATGACTTGGAGGCTTTTTGGGGCCACGCCAATCAGATTCTCTATCAACCCGCTAGCCACCAGGTTGGTTCGGCTCAGGTTTAGCCTGCGATCGCCCCCGTGTTCAGCCAGTAGAGTGCCTAAATTCTCAGGAAACAATTCCTATTGACGGGCAATTCGTTTAGGCTAGAGCTATATTTTGCAGTGTCAGTGACCATGCCCCAACGATGCCCAGTACCGGCTGAGCAGCAGCCTCTTAACGAATATCAAGATGTGCAAGGGTCGTGGTTTTACGGCTGGGGTAGTCGTAGTTGGAGCGGCTATATTAAGCCGCTCGTTTGGCTCTGGGTATCGGGCTGGTTAGTGGCTGGGCCGATGGCTGCCGCCAGCTTCGCACCGGCTAAGCATCCCTTGCCCTTTGGGCTGAGCGCTGCTATGGGCGCGTTGGTGCTACCGCTGCTGGCCCTGCTACAGCTCTATGTCGGCTGGGCCCACGTGGGGGGGCGTTTGCGGCAAACCACCGTGCCCTACGAAGAATCGGGCTGGTACGACGGCCAGCTATGGGTCAAGCCCGAAGATGTGTCAAACCGCGATCGCTTGATCGTAGACTACCAGGTACGGCCTGTGCTCCAGCGGGTGCGCCGGACGCTGGGGATTATCGCCTTAATGCTAGCCCTCGGGCTGATTACTTGGCCGCTGCTCTAGCGACTACCGCCGCCATAGATTTATTATTCACCACCGCAGAGCCTCCACTATGACCAGCAGTCGAGTTAATCGGCACCACACCAAAACGCTAGAGATTCAGCTGTTGCGGGAAGGCATCGCAGAATCTCATCACCTTGCCCATGTGGCGGTGTGCGACAACCGAGGTCGTACCCTGTCGATAGCGGGCAACGGCGAGCTAGGCACGTTTATTCGCTCAGCTTTAAAGCCTTTTCAGGCGCTGGCTGTAACCGCATCGGGAGCCCTAGAGCGCTACGCCCTCGACGATCGCGATTTGGCAATCATGTGCGGTTCGCACCAGGGCAACATTGAGCAGGCCCGTCAGGCCTTTCATATTTTGTGGCAGGCCGACCTCGACCCAACAGCCCTGCGCTGCCCCACCCCCGTCGGCAAAAAAAGCCCCTTAGAACACAACTGCTCTGGCAAACATGCTGGCATGCTAGCCGTTTGTCAGCAGCGTAGCTGGCCCCTTGAGAGTTATCTTGACCGCAACCACCCGGTACAAAAACTCATTCTTGCCCGGATTGCAGAACTGTTGGGCATGCCCGCCGACGAGTTTATCTGTGCCCACGACGACTGCGGTGCACCGACTTACTTTATGCAGCTCAGCCAAATGGCAACCCTGTTTGCCATGCTGTCTTCGGGCAATAGCTTAGAGATGGAGCGCATCGTGCGCGCGATGACCCACCATCCTGACATGGTCGGTGGCCCCGATACCTTCGACACCGGCCTAATGGAAATCACCAATGGCGCTTTGGTCAGCAAGTCGGGGGCCGAAGGCATTCAGTGCATTGGTCGGGTCGGGGAAGGCCTGGGCTTAGCCATTAAGGTAATCGATGGGGCTAAGCGAGCCAAGTACGCCACCGCCATCTTTGCACTGCGACAGCTCGGCTGGATTTCACCCACCGCCGCCGACACCCTGGCTGAGACCTATATGAAAATTGGTGATTTTAAGCGTTTAGACGTCATTGGCGATCTACCCATGATGTACTAAACGCTTCATACCAAGAGCTTGAGCAATTGACATCACTCCAAAACTCTCGCTTAGAGTGTTCCAACTAAATACCTATCCGGTGTCTCTCCGCGACCGGCCCAGTGGGCCGAGTTCGCGATCCTGATCGGAATGTTTTTTAGGTGGAATACTCTTAGAGAAAATTGATTGTTAATAGCGAACATTTATCGCTATACTAAATAAGCCGACGCGGGGTAGAGCAGTCTGGTAGCTCGTCGGGCTCATAACCCGAAGGTCCATGGTTCAAATCCATGCCCCGCCACCATCGAATAAAAAGGGTTTCTAGACCGGTCTAGAAACCCTTTTTATTTGCCTATCTTGGCCAATGTCCCCCCCATGGGCGATAGTGCATAGACAGCGGTGAATTTTGTTGAATCTGTCGAGGCCAGCAGTCATGGCTCAGCCCAAGATTATTGTTTTAGACGATGACCCGACTGGTTCTCAGACAGTGCATAGCTGCCTGTTGCTGTTGCAGTGGGATGTGGAGACTCTACGCCAGGGCCTACGCGATGCATCGCCGATTGTGTTTGTGTTGACCAACACCCGAGCGCTGACCCCGGCAGCGGCTGAAACGGTGACTCGGCAAGTGTGTCAAAACCTGAAACAGGCGATCGCCTTAGAAGCCATCGCTGACTTTTTGGTGGTCAGTCGCTCTGACTCTACCCTGCGAGGGCATTACCCGGTTGAGACCGATGCGATCGCCCAAGAACTCGGCCCCTTCGACGCTCACTTTTTAGTCCCCGCCTTTTTTGAGGGGGGCCGCATCACCCGCGACAGCATCCACTATCTGATGGTCGAGGGCGTTCCCACCCCTGTCCACGAAACTGAGTTTGCTCAAGATTCGGTCTTTGGCTACAGCACCAGTTACCTCCCCGACTACGTGGCCGAAAAAACGGCTGGCCGCATCCAGGCCCAGGCCGTCGAGCGCTTTACCCTGGCCGATATTCGCAGCGGCTCCCTCGATCGCTTACTGACCCTAGAGGACAACGTTAGCTGCGCCGTCGATGGCGAAACCCAGGCCGACCTCGATCAGTTCGCCCGCGATATTCTCACCGCCGCCGCCCAGGGGAAACGCTTTTTGTTTCGCAGTGCCGCCAGCATTCTTACCGCCCTGGCGGCCCTCCCTCCCCAGCCCATTGACGCTACCCACATGAGTCGCTACGTGCGCGGTGGCGTCCCCGGGGCCATCATTGTGGGTTCCCACGTTCAAAAGACCACCCAGCAGCTAGCGCAACTACTCGAAGAGTCTGGGGTCAGGGGCATTGAGGTCAACGTAGCTGAGCTGCGCGATGGTGGCCCCGCTGCCCCCAGCCAGATCCCTGACGATATCCTGAGGCAGGTAGCCGCTACCCACCGCAGCGGGCAAGTCCCGGTCGTCTACACCAGCCGCCAAGAGCTGGGGTTCGATACCGTGCAGGCCCGTCTCGACTTTGGCGTTGAGGTATCGTCTCTGTTGATGGAGGTGGTTAAAGGGCTACCCACCGACATCGGCTTTTTGATCAGCAAGGGTGGGATTACCTCCAACGATACCCTCAGCACCGGGCTCGCTTTGCAAACGGCTCGTCTGCTGGGGCAAATTTTGCCTGGGGTATCGGTCGTGCGCACCCCAGCCGACCACCCCCAATTTCCCGACTTGCCGGTGGTGCTTTTTCCCGGCAATGTGGGGGATGAGGGGGCCCTAGCGCTGGCCTATCGGCGGTTGATGGGGATATAAGGTGATACTAAGCACAAGCTAGGCCTGGTAAAGCCCTCGGCTCTAAACCGCCAAGAGGACGTCTTCAATGGGCTTGGGCAAATCGATCGGGTAGAAACGACTGGCTGCAAAAGCATCGTCGTCACCACTTTCATCGACAATTCGCATCAGCCCGTTGGCCATGGCATCGTCATCTCGAATAGAGCGATAGATTTTGCCGATTTCTAGAGATGCCTCATAGTCGGCATTGTTGCGGCAAACTACAAACTGAATATCTACGCTGCTGGGCTGGGAACAACGTCTTGCCAATCAGGTGAACGCTTGGTCACCGCCTGCCCCTGAGGACCGTGAGGTCACTCTAGAAGGTGACGAAGTGTACGCTCGTGGCGGCGAGAACCTTCTCCCCGTTCAGGAAACACCCCCCCAGCCATGGCGATAGGGCTCTGCTCTAGACCTGTATCAACTCAGGAAATCCTTTGCATGAGAGGGTTTCGATGCATCTCCTCTTAACAGACCAGTGCCGACTCCCTACCCTGTGGCTATCGAACAGCAAATGCAACGGTACTACATCTCGTTGTCGGAGAAAGACCGACGCCGCTATGCCGCCATCGAAGCCGTGAAGTTAGGCCATGACGGGATCAGCTACATCAGTCGAGTGCTGAACTGTGACTATCGACTGAGTTTATCGAGGGATTCCCTAGGCTCTCCACTCACTGACTCACTCTACCGTCTTGCCGCCTGGCGATCTTCCCGCAGATCTTCGATCAGCTGCGCCAGCTGATCGCTACTGGTGTGATAGACCTGATTGCAGAAGTGGCAGGTAGCCTCGGCCCCATCGTCTGTTTCAATCATGTCTTGCAGCTCATCTTCACCCAGCATCTTCAGCGCCCCCAACATGCGTTCAAACGAGCAGGGGCAAGCAAACTGCACCATCTGGGTCTCGGGCAAAATTTCCAAGCCAAGGTCGCCGACTAAATCAGCAAAGATCTGGGGCAGCGTCTTGTTAGCGCGCAGTAGGGGGGTAAACCCGGTCAGGTTAGCCAGGCGGCTTTCGATCAGGGCCACCATTTCGCTGTCTTCGGCCGCGCGGGGCAAAATTTGCAGCAGCAATCCGCCCGCAGCCTCCACTCCGTGAGCACCCACAAAGACACCTAATACCAAAGCCGAGGGGGTTTGCTCTGAAGTCACCAGGTAGTGGGTCAAGTCATCCCCAATTTCTCCAGAGACTAGCTCTACAGTGCTGGAGTAAGGATAACCATAGCCCATATCACGTACCACGTAGACATAGCCGTGGCGCCCTACCGCACCGCCAACATCCAGCTTGCCCTGGGCGTTGGGAGGCAGCTCAATGGCCGGATTATCGACATAGCCTCGAGCCGTACCATCCATGCCAGCATCGACTAAAATGCCACCTAACGGCCCATCACCGCGCACGCGAATATTGACTCGCCCCTGGGGCTGCTTCATGCTGGAGGCCAGTAAAAGGCCGGCGGACAGTGTGCGCCCTAGGGCTGCCGTAGCCACGTAGGATAAGTTGTGCCGCTGCCGGGCCACCTCGGTCAATCGGGTGGTAATGACTCCCACCACCCGTATACCGCCATCGGCGGCAGTAGCCCGAATGAGTTGATCTGCCATGCGCTCCCTAGCCTTGCTTAATATTGCTTCGTATATTGTAGAAGGTTTAGATGCCAGAGATTTGAGCGGGTTGCAGACGCGGCAATGCTGTTCCAGTAATGTCCCGAGTCTGCTATTTCATCGGGTTTCTTTTGGCATACTGAGAGATGTTGTTTGCGGGCACACCACCACCCTATGCTAGGCACATTTCAGCACAGTCGCCTTCGCATCGAAGTCGAGGCTACCCGAGGACACATCCAGGCCAGTTTGGTACAGCCCAGCAAATTTAGCCACTGGCTTTGGCCCCAGCGCTTTAGCCAGGGTCTGCCCACCGAGCTCTACGACGGCTTAAAATTCATCAGCTACCTGGGCCCGGTTGAAATTCACCATGAAGTCAAGCAGATCAGCGATCACGGCCTGCGGCTGCTGCTTTCTGGCGCGATCGATGGTTTCCATGAATGGTACTGGGGTGACCAATGGGTGCAATCACGGCTGGAGGGGGTCTCTGCCCTCCCCATCAACCTAGGGCAAAGTCTGATCATGATGCAGCTACGACAATACCTGCAACGACCTACACCATGAGGCTGGTTAAGGCTGCTGCAGGAACAAATGGAGCGTTAGGGCCGGTGTATCTGCCCCAAGATCTGCACCAGTTCATCCAGGAACTGGGCCTGGGCTTTAATAATGCGCTGCCGAGCCTCATCGAGGTGGAACCAGGCGGCCTGGTCGATCTCAGGGAACTCTCGCCACACCCCGGAATGAGGTGGCCACTCTAGGGTAAACATGTTGCTACGCAAATGGGCAGGGTCGAAATTGCCTTCAAAAGCCCAGGCAAAGACGAGTTTGCCGCCTGCCTGGCGCACGGGTTGTAGAGGGCAAAAGTCTCCTTGGGGCACTTGTCCGGTCTCTTCACAAAACTCGCGCTTGGCAGCGGCAAAAATGTCTTCTCCGGGGTCAACTTCACCCTTAGGAATGGTCCAGGCCTGCCAGTGGCGGTTGACCCAGTATGGCCCGCCAGAATGCACCAGTAGAACCTCTAGGCGCTCCGGGTTGCGATACATGAGTAGCCCTGCACTCTTTTTAGCCATGCCTGCGATCGCGCATTATCCTGACATGAGTGGTCACCTAGTCGGCCATGCCCCATTTCCAGACTACCGCTGGAAGTCGGCAGATACCCAGCTTCGACCCTGTCATCAGATGGCCCCAAATGGTCAGACATCACTGTAGCCAAATCAATTGACTCTCAACCAAACCTCACCTGTAAGAATCGAGAAAAATCTGTCAAGGCCCCAATCCTTGGCCTAGCATACCTATAGAATAGATTTCCAAAACCCCATCTCAGCAGATTTAATCTGCTTTAGCTCATTCACGGCTTTTAACCAATCCTGCCATGCCTTACCAGTACGATTTTGGCCCCGGCCAACGGTTATATCTCGATAACTCTGGTGATATCACTACGATTACCCTCGCCAGCGGCAGTGCCGGGCAACAGCAGCAATCTAGCACCCAGGTACAGACAGGCCCTTGGGTAGAGATGCCACAGATTGCTAAGGCAGGCAGTGGCGCAATCGTGCGTTGTATTACCCCCCAGGGTACGTTTATTTGGCAGGTTCAGGGTATGCAAATCGCGGCTGCCCAGGCCACGGCTTGGCCTGCCGATCAAGCCCAGCCGATGCAGCCTGTCGTGGCTATGCCCCCGCCCGCCATGCAGCCGATGCCACCCATGCAGCCAATGGCTCCTATGCAGATGGGGGATATGCAGATGGGGGATATGCAGATGGGGGATATGCAGATGTCAGCCAACCCTATGACGATGCGGATGGGCAATATGACTCTCGGCATGGAAAAAACCGCTGCCCCTACGCCCAGCGCCCAAAAATTTTGTACCCAGTGTGGGGCAGCGGTCGAGCCCAGCGATCGCTTTTGCGGTAGCTGCGGTCATCAGCGGCAGTAGCAATCAACAACATACGAGGAACATTCTCCTCCCCCTGTTTTGTTGCCTGCGAACATTCCATGCGCAGCCTAGGGGATGCACCTTAATCGGGAGGAAGCTTGTGCCGCCACGATGGCACTGGCTTGTCAGCAGGCCATCTTAGATGGAGGATTGAATCCATGCTTGATTGCCGAGACCCATGGCAGAGCAACATCAGTCGAAAACTGGAAAAGTTTTATAAGTTCACCATTACCAAAGGATGCTCGCCATGGCCACACCATCTTCCTCAGGCTGGTACCCTGAAATAAGCACGGGACAAGAGCGTGATGGAATGCACCTCATGACACCGCATATCAGCTTCGTTAAGCCTTAGGGTTATTAGGAAACAGCGCTCACCATGGGAATGCAAGTCTGGCCAGGTCGTCCCCATCCGCTGGGAGCCACCTGGAATGGTTCGGGCACAAACTTCGCCCTGTTTTCAGAAAATGCTACAGCAGTCGAACTCTGCCTGTTTGACCGCTACGATCAAGAAACTCGGGTTCCCCTCACCGAGGTCGATAACTACGTCTGGCATGGCTACCTCCCAGGGGTAGAGCCCGGACAGCGCTACGGCTTTCGGGTGCACGGGCCCCACGACCCTGAAAACGGACAGCGGTTTAACCCCCATAAACTTTTAATCGACCCCTATGCCCTGGCCCTAGACGGTGACGTCCGCTTTGACCCGGCTATTTTTGGTTACGACATCAGTGCTACCGATGACGATGATCTCGGAAATCTCGATCTGTCATTCTCCGAGGTCGACAGCGCTCCCCATATGCCCAAGGCAGTAGTTGTCGATTCGACCTTCGACTGGGAAGGCGATCGCGCCCCTGATACCCCCTGGCACCGCACCATTATCTATGAAACCCACGTCAAGGGGCTCACCCAGCGGCATCCTGAGGTACCCGAAAACCTACGCGGTACCTATGGCGGTCTGGCCCATCCTGCCGTGATTGAGCATCTTACTCGTCTGGGCATTACGGCGGTAGAACTGCTGCCGGTGCACCATTTCCAGGCCAACCCAGGGCATCTAGCCAATACAGGCTTACGCAACTATTGGGGCTACGATTCCCTGGGCTATTTCGCTCCCTATGGTGGCTACAGCAGTGCTGGGCAGCAGGGCGGCCAGGTCAATGAGTTCAAGCACATGGTCAAAGCCCTTCACCGCCAAGGCATCGAGGTGATTCTCGATGTGGTCTACAACCACACCGGGGAAGGGAGCCACCTGGGGCCGATCCTAAGTTTGCGAGGCATCGACAACGCGGCCTACTATCGCCTGGTAGAAGATGCCCCCCGCTACTACATGGATTTCACTGGCTGCGGCAACTCGCTCAATGTGCGGCATCCCCAGGTTCTCAAGTTAATTATGGATAGTCTGCGGTACTGGGTGTTAGAAATGCATGTCGATGGCTTTCGCTTTGACCTGGCATCGGCTTTAGCGCGTGAGTTGTATGAGGTCAACAGCCTGGCCGCCTTTTTCGACATCATCCACCAAGACCCCGTGCTTTCGACCATAAAGCTGATCGCTGAACCCTGGGATCTGGGTGAGGGTGGCTATCAGGTGGGTAATTTTCCCCTGCTGTGGTCGGAGTGGAACGGCAAATATCGCGACTCAATGCGAGATTTTTGGCGCGATCACGACTGTCGCCTAGGCGAGTTCGCTTTTCGCATTACGGGTAGCTCTGATCTGTACCAGGCCAATGGCAAACGCCCCCATGCCAGCATTAACTTTATTACCTGTCACGATGGCTTTACCCTACGCGACCTGGTCAGCTACAACGAAAAGCACAACCTGGCCAACCACGAGAACAATCGCGATGGCGAGAGCTATAACCGCTCTTGGAACTGCGGTGCTGAAGGTGAAACCGATGATCCCACTATTCTGGCCCTGCGTCACAGACAGCAGCGTAACCTGTTAGCAACCCTGCTCCTCTCCCAGGGCGTGCCGATGCTGCTCGGTGGTGACGAGTTTAGTCGTACCCAGCAGGGTAACAACAATACTTACTGCCAAGATAGCGAACTGTCTTGGTTTGACTGGGAACTCAGTCAATCAAACCAAGACCTGTTGGCCTTTACTCGCCGTCTGATTCAGCTGCGCCAAGAGCATCCTGTCTTTACCCGTCGCCACTGGTTTCAGGGACGTGAAATTCATGGCTCGGGGATACACGACATCGGCTGGTACAATCCCGACGGTAGCAAAATCACCGCTGAGCAGTGGCATGATGGGTCGGCAAAGGCGATCGCAGTGTTTCTCAACGGAGAAGAAATGTTGGGCTTTGAGGCTCAGGGTCAGCGGCTAGTAGACGATAGTTTTTTGCTGTTTTTTAATGCCCAAGCTGAGCCCCAAGACTTTGAAATTCCTGTGTCGGTGGTTAAAGACCGCTGGTTCACGGTCTTCAATACCGCAAGCGCTAATGGCTTTGTGGACGATCCGCAGGGTTATCGGCCAGAAGCCGCGATCGCAGTCGCCGAATTTTCCCTCGTAGTCCTCACCAGTCCCCGCGCTCAACCAGCCCAAAACTAAGCCATGCTCACCTACGAACGCATCTACGCAATTGTGCGCCAGATTCCTCGGGGGCAAGTGGCTACCTACGGCCAGGTGGCCGAGCTAGCAGGACTGGTCGGCAAGCCACGGTTAGTTGGCTATGCCCTTTATCGGGTCGATACGGCTACCTCCGATGTGCCCTGGCAGCGAGTCATTAATGCCAAGGGTGAAGTTTCGCAGTCATCCCTACGCAATGGTAGCGACTACCTACAGCGAGCCATTTTAGAAGACGAAGGCATCGCGTTTGACAGTCAGGGGCGAATTAATTTGAACCAATATAAATGGCGCCCGTCCGACATTGTGATCGAACAGGCGCTGGCAGTATTTAGAGAAAAATTAGAAGAAACGACCTAGTCAACGGCCACGGCTACTTCTTCTTCCACATAGGTATCGGCAGGCTCGTCAACCACTTCACCCGCCTGTTCGGCAGCCTGGCGGCGCATGGCTTCACGATATTTAGCGGCCATCTCCTCTGCCTTGTCATAGACCAGATCAGGATTTTTCACCATGTCACCGGGCTCGGGCTCGAGCTGCTTAGTGGATAGCGAAATGCGCCCACGCTCAGCATCGAGATCAATAATCATGACCTTGATCTCGTCATTGACGTTTAGGACGCTGTGGGGCGTATCGATGTGGTCATGGGAGATCTCGGAGATGTGCAGCAGACCGCTCACGCCGCCAATATCAATGAAGGCACCGTAGGGCTTAAGACCGCGCACAGCACCTAGCACTACTTCCCCGACCTGCAGGCCATTCATCTTGCGCTCAACCAGGGCGCGACGATGACTGAGTACAAGCCGATTACGCTCTTCGTCTACTTCTAGAAACTTCAGAGGCAGGTCTTCACCCACTAGATCTTCCTTGGGCTTGCGGGTGCTGATGTGGGAACCGGGAATAAAGCCTCGCAGACCCTCAATTCGAACCAACGCGCCACCACGGTTGGTAGCAAACACCCCAGAACGAACCGTAGCGTCCTCTTGCTGCAGCTGACGCACCCGCTCCCAGGCTCGCATATACTCAATCCGACGAATTGAAAGGGTCAGCTGACCATCTTCATTTTCGTCAGTCAGAATAAAGAACTCGCGGGTTTCATTGGAGCGCAGTACCTCTTCAGGATGATCAACCCGGTTGATCGACATCTCCTGAATGGGCAGATAGGCCGCAGTTTTTGCACCAATGTCAATCAGGGCGCCCCTGGGCTCAAGACTAAACACGGTACCAGAAACGGTATCGCCCGGATTGAAGTGATAGTCGTACTGGTCTAGTAGCGCGGCAAAGTCTTCGTGTGTAAACCCGATGTCAGCGTCCTTTACGTCCTGATTGAGCATGCTAGTGTTGTCCTATTATTTCTCCGTAATACTGCGGTTTCCGTGTAGACGTACAAAACAATCAACTCAGATGTGTAACGGCTTCTACCTCAACGCGACAGCGCTTCGGTGCAGACGGCCCGATAAACCCACAGGATTAAAATTATAGCTGAAGAGGCGGTGTTGTTGATCGCCCACCCTCAGGATTGGACATAGAACAACGGCTAGCCTAAGCGCTACAGCGATTGAGCCGTGACGAAGGTAGAGTTGTGGCCATTGTCGGGGTCACCGGCTGGGGGTTCGCCTTGATGATCTTGAAGTTGGCTGAGCGTTTCAGCAAAATCACGGATGCCCTGAAACTGTCGATATACCGATGCAAATCGGACAAAGGCGACTTCGTTCATCGCCTGGAGCTTAACGAGCACCATTTCGCCGATCTCAGAGCTGCTTACTTCCCGAGTAGCACGCTGCTGAAGTTCAGCCTCAATGTCGTCAACGATCGACTCCATGGCCAAAGACGACACCGGGGTTTTTTCACAGGCCCGCACAATGCCCCGCAACACCTTAGATCGCTCGAACAGTTCTCGATCCTCGCTGCGCTTGATTACGGTAATGGGCACGTACTCAATGCGTTCGTAGGTCGTAAACCGGCGCTCGCAGCGCAAGCACTCCCGCCGTCGACGAATGCTACGTCCGGCCTCTGCCGAACGCGACTCTAGAACTCGATTATTTAGATGCTGACAAAACGGGCAGTGCATAAGTGCGCTCCCAAGGGGAGGAAGAAACCAGGAGACATAGCGAAAAGATCGGCTATAGCCTGGACAAAAAATAGAGACAAGCCTTCCCATCGCTAGGAAAACTTGTCTCTATATTAATTAAATTGTGGGAAAACAATCGCCATGCTGCGAAAGTCTTACCAAATTCAAGCCAACCTCAAGACCTTAATGCCCTGAAAGCAAGCTCAATGGCACTAATCTTTGGGAATGCGGGGGGGTTCGCGAAATGCGATCGCAAAAAACAACGTGCCAATGATGCAGGCAAAAATAAAGATGTAAGCGACAGATTCCATAGTTAAAAAGGCTCCTACCCAATCGGTTACTTTCAGTTTACAGGGATTTAAAGGCAAGTGCCCGACGGATAAAGCACAATACTCACCCGCCGGGCTACTTAACTCACCGATACCTAAACCGTCGTTTCTTCTTTGCGAGTGGAGGTATCCCCTACCTTGGCGAAGAAGCCCCATTCCACCTGTTCAGGAGAAAGATCGGGGTCAACACCAGCAAACACATCTCGGAACAGAGTACGAGACCCATGCCAGATATGGCCGAAGAAGAACAGTAAGGCAAACACGGCGTGGCCATAGGTAAACCAACCACGAGTACTGGTACGAAAGACCCCGTCAGAGCCGAGGGTTTCGCGATCAAACTCGAAGGGCTCACCGAGCTGGGCCTTCCGGGCGTAGCGCTTAACCAGAGAGGGCTCGGTAATCGTTTGCCCCCCCAGTTCGCCGCCATAGAAAGTGGCCGTTACACCAGTCTGCTCAAAGCTGTACTTAGACTCAGCCCGGCGGAAAGGAATATCGGCACGAACGACGCCGTCTTTGTCGACTAGCACTACGGGAAAGGTCTCAAAGAAGTTAGGCAAGCGACGCACAAATAGCTCGCGGCCTTCGCCATCTTTGAAAACGGGATGGCCGAGCCAGCCCTCAGCAATGCCATCGCCTTGAACCATCGGCCCTACACGGAACAAACCACCCTTGGCCGGGCTGTTGCCCACATAGTCATAGAAAGCCAGCTTCTCGGGGATGCCGGCGTAGGCTTCAGTTAGGGAATAACCAGCGTTAACATCCGCCTGAACACGACGCTGGATCTCTTGCTTGAAGTAGTCACCATCCCACTGGTACCGCGTCGGCCCAAATAGCTCGATGGGCGTGGCAGCACTGCCGTACCACATCGTACCGGCCACCACGAAGGCGGCGAAAAACACGGCAGCAATACTGCTAGACAGCACGGTTTCAATGTTACCCATACGCAGCGCCTTGTAGAGACGCTGGGGTGGGCGCACCGTCAGGTGAAATAGACCCGCAATGATGCCGACAATACCCGCAGCAATGTGGTGGGCCACAATGCCGCCGGGATTGAACGGGTTAAAGCCCGCCGCCCCCCATTCAGGGGCTACCCCCTGAGCATGGCCAGTTAAGCCATAGGGGTCAGAGATCCACATGCCTGGCCCCCAAAGCCCAGTCAGGTGAAAGGCACCAAAACCAAAGCAGAGTAGACCCGATAAAAATAGATGAATGCCGAACATCTTAGGGAGATCCAGCGCCGGTTCACCGGTACGAGGATCGCGGAACAGATCTAGATCCCAATAGACCCAGTGCCAACAGGCGGCTAAAAATAGCAGACCCGACAGCACGATATGGGCAGCAGCCACGCCCTCAAACGACCAAAATCCAGGGTTAACAGCCGTTGCGCCAGTAACGCTCCAGCCGCCCCAGGAGTCGGTTACGCCCAAGCGCGACATAAAGGGCAAGACAAACATGCCCTGTCGCCACATGGGGTTGAGTACGGGATCGCTGGGGTCAAACGTGGATAACTCAAATAGCGCCATAGAGCCAGCCCAGCCAGCTACTAGGGCCGTATGCATAAGGTGTACAGCAATCAGTCGCCCGGGATCGTTAACGACGACCGTGTGTACCCGGTACCAGGGTAGTCCCATTGACTACGATCCTCCTCTAGGTAAAGCAGTGTTGTTTTGTTGAATTGTCTTAAGCAAGTCAGATAGTGATTAGCCTATCAGATCAGGCTGCCAGAATTGCCTCAACTGACCCTTTCATCCTGGCGTTGCTTCAGGGCATTGCCGTTGTTGGATAGTGAATCATTTGGTACAGATGAGATGTAACAATGAAATTACTTAAAGAAGTGTAACTAGTCCGAATTTCCCTCGCAACCAGCTAGCGCAGCGGTCGGGGGCAATCAATCTAGATTTTGACAGGGGGGAGCTTAAGCCCAGATGCTAAAGGCTTGCCCTGCCGCCATTAAAGACGCAGAACGCAAAGGAGATTCCCTTAATGGCCAATGTTAAGTTTGTTAACGAAGACACTGAGGTTAACGTTGCCGACGGGGCCAACCTACGTTTTAAGGCACTGGAAAACCGCATTGATATCTACACCTTCAGTGGCAAGCTGATGAACTGCGGGGGCTATGGCCAGTGCGGTACCTGTGTAGTGGATATCGTGGCAGGCAGCGAAAACCTGTCGCCCCGCACCAAGGTGGAGGAGCGGAAGCTGAAGAAGTGGCCCGCTAGCTGTCGATTAGCCTGTCAGGCTACGGTGCATGGCCCAGTTTCGGTGGTGACCAAGCCGAGTCGCAAGGCTAATGCGTCGTCGAAGGCATCAAAAAACGCTTAACGCAATGTTTAGAGCCAGGCCATGGTGCAGGAATGATTCTGGCAGGCATGGGGTGTTTCCGGGAGTAGGGTGATATTCTAAAGGGGTGGAATCTGTGGGTTATGCGGCTCCCTCTTGATCTGGCCTAAATCGCCTATGAAATAGGGTTTCGCTGACATCACGAGGGTTCGACGCGACGTTGTTGGCATGAGAGTAGAGGCAAGTACTGATGGAAGTCAATAAGCTTGGTTTTGTAGCCAGCATTCTTTTTGTTCTAGTACCGACGGTTTTTTTGCTCATTTTGTACATCCAAACCTCCAGCAAACAGACGGGCTCCTAAGGGGCTAGTTGATGGGGCGAGGCGGGTTTGACTAATCCGCTGACCAACCTCTGTAAGCCCAGTCGGACAGGGATTAGGTGTAGGATTGAGGCGCTGGGCTCACCGGCGCTTTTTTATTGCCTTGGGCAATGGGTCTTGAGTCGCGCCCGCAGCAGCGATCGCACATTTTATCGAACCAATGACATACTGTTTGGGCATTTTGGTGCGAGAGGGATTGGTGCTGGCGGCAGACTCTAGAACCAACGCCGGAGTTGATTACATTTCGTCGTACCGCAAGCTGTTTGATTTTTCGAAGCCGGGCGAGCGGGTGATTTTGCTCTGCACCTCGGGGAACCTATCGATCACCCAGGCGGTGGTGCACCAGCTCAGTCAAGACATTAAGCGCGATCGCAACCACAATCTCCACAGCCTGCCGACCCTCTACGACGTAGCCCGTTACCTGGGAGAGCAGATTCGGGCGCTACAGGAAGCCGATCGCCTCTGGCTGGAAAAAGACCAGATTGATTTTCAGTGCAGCTTCTTACTAGGGGGGCAGGTGCAGGGGGAAGTGCCCGAACTTTTTTTGGTCTATAGCCAGGGCAACTGCATTCAGGCCACTCCCGAAACCCCGTTTTTGCAGATCGGCGAGACCAAATACGGCAAGCCGATTTTAGACCGCACGCTGGGGTTTGACGCTTCTCTGGATGCCGTCGCCAAATGCGCCCTGCTCTCGATCGATTCAACCATGCGATCGAATCTGTCGGTGGGGCCGCCCATTCATATGGCGATGTATCAAACCAATAGCTTTGAAGTGCGCCATCGGGCTCAATTTCAGGCGGGAGACCCCTATCTGATCAAAATGCGCAAGCATTGGGAAGTCGCCCTGCGAGCCGCCTCGACCAGCATGCCCGATATTTCTTGGAACCAGAACGATGTGCCATCGCCTTTAGGCATTGCTGACTTAGGCGACAGCTAAGATAGTCGCCATCAGCGATCGCCTGGGGTGTTGCCCCGGGTCACGTTATAGAGCTGGTAGCGCTCTTCGATCAGGCGATCGACGTCGGCATCGGCTAGGCGCTTGACATAGTTGAGCTTAACTTCTTCCAGAAAGTCGATGACCAGGGTCTCAAGTTCGTCAACGTTTTCGTTCTCTTTAAGCTGAAGCTTGAAGGTCTCCCCTAGTTTTTGCACCAAAGCTTGGGTTAACTCACCCCCAGAGTGATCTTCAAGGGAGCCTTTGACCACGCCGTAGACATTGGCCGACAGTTGAGCAACCACCTGTTGCGCCACCTGATCTGGCAGGTTGCCAATGCCAGGAATCTGCCGAAACCCCTGGTAGCCCGGGGCCTGATCAAACGCCTGGGTAATGGTGTGTTTGAGCAGGGCATCGAGTTCAGGCTTGACCTGGGGCAGCACGTTGTATACCGTCAAAGCCCCCAGTCGCTGAGCAATGACCTCGAGTTCATTCACGCCACCGACCTCGATATAACGCCGGGAGTTGGGTTCGAGCAAGGCCTTAGTGACGCCGCCCTCGCGGACAAAGGACTGCATCTGGTCAATAATGCGCAGCACCACGATTTCGGTCAGCTCTACAGCGATCTGGCTAATGGCAAAATGGCTAATCCGCCGCTGAATCGGCTCCAGGTCGATCAGGTTTGACTGGTTAATGCGAATGACCACTGGAATCACACGCGCCAGCGCCAGCCAGGGCAAGCGCAGGGCGCTGAAGGGAATGACCAGCAGCAAATCGTACCAGCGCCAGAGGATGGCGTCGCGCCAGGTAAAGTTTTTGTAGCGGCGACCGAGATAAAAACTGCGGGCCAATAGCTCCAGGCCAAACAGCAGGTTAAACCAGATATCGATGCGCCAAAACTGATCGACAAAGCCGCCGTGAACGGCAATGCGCCGAAAAAAGTTGGTCTCTACTAAGGGTCGAATTTCCTGATTGAAAAAGGCAATTTCCTGGGTGAAACCCGCCTCGTTCATGTGGTCATAGCTCCAAAAGGTGGTGAAGGCGTCGGTGGCCGAGTCAACATTGATGCGATCGCGCATTTCATTCTTAATCTGCTCCAAGTTGCCCGATCGATTGGCAATTTGAAACGGATCTTCGGCAATCATGGCCTCGCTTTGATCCTGCAAATTCTCTAAAATGGCCTGGGCAGCGGGGGAGGTAATGCCGGTTTGGGCCACCTGTTCTTCGAGCTGGTCTACAGTCTTGAGATAGTGGGCCGTAAAGCGATGGGGCTCAATGCCTTTAAAGGTTTCGCCATACCAGGTGGTGATCTTTGGCAAGTACCTGAGGTACTGATCTCGCAGGGGAATATAGCTCAGATCGCCAATTATCAAAATTAGGTTGGCAAGAGCAACCGTCGCCATCAGGCGCGCAAACCACGGCGCTTTGGGGCGGCGAGCATCGTACTTCGAAAATTCGCGACGGTTTTTCGATTTTCGGGGACGAGATAGAGCGGCCATGGCATTGAGCTTGAAGGCATTCCCTTGAAACAATGCCTGTAAATCGCTGTTTTGTCACCTTTCTGAGGGCATGGGAGGGCAAGATTCGCTACCATCACATTAATGTTTGTTTACAAAACACCTGTTTACCACTATGTCCGCCACTGCCTTTGTGCCCCAGCCCACCGTCAGTATGCCGAGTGCTCACCGGATCTGGCGAGACCAGGCCATTCACTACGTGGTGGCAGGGGAGGTTCAGGATGATCGGCCACCGCTGTTGCTGGTGCATGGCTTTGGGGCCTCCACTGACCACTGGCGCAAAAATATCCAGGGTCTGCAGGCCGACTTTCAGGTGTGGGCGATCGATCTACTGGGGTTTGGGCGATCGGCCAAGCCCGATTGGCAGTACAGTGGCGACCTGTGGCAGGCACAGCTCCACGAGTTCATTACCGAGGTGATCGGTCGTCCGGCAGTGCTGGCGGGCAATTCGCTGGGGGGGTACGCCGCGCTATGCGTCGCCGCCAACCATCCCGAATCTGCCGCTGGCCTGGTGCTGCTCAACAGCGCCGGGCCCTTTTCTTCGCCGACCCAGACCCCGCCGCCACGCCCCAACCCGATCGCAAAGGCCATTCAATCGCTGATGCTGCAGCCGTTGCCCAGCTGGCTGCTGTTTCAGTATGTGCGCCAGCCCGCTACCATTCGCCGCACCCTGCAACAGGTGTACCTGGATAAATCGGCCATTACTGACCAGCTCATCGAAGACATTCGCCGCCCCTCCGGTGACCCCGGTGCGGCCAAAGTCTTTGCCTCGGTGTTCAAGTCGCGCCAGGGGGAAAAGGTTGATGAACTCCTACAAAAGCTCGCCTGCCCTCTGCTCATGCTCTGGGGCGAAGGTGACCCCTGGATGAACTGCCGCGAGCAGGGGGCCCAGTTTCGCCAGCACTATCCCACGCTGACGGAGCACTACTTGCAGGCAGGCCACTGTCCCCACGACGAGGTGCCCGACCAGGTCAACGGGCTGCTGAGAGATTGGGTGTTAGAGCAGGTGAGCTGAGTCGGCCAGGTGGCTCAGGACTGCTAGATCTCGTTCAAGTCCCAGACGACTCTAGAGTAGCCCTAAGGAACCTCGACAACGATGGTAGCTTCTATTTTTTGGCCATTGTGGGTCAAGGCTTCGTGGCCGTTGGCATTGAGGCCGACGGTGATTTCAGTTTGCCCGCTGGGCAACTCAGGGAGATGTAGCCAGGGGCCATAGAGGCGCGATATTTTCTCGCCGTTGATGTAGAGATGGGCATGGCCTGAACCAGGGCTGTTGGCCAGGTTTACTTGCTCTGGGGCAAAGCTAAAGTGAGTGGTCAGCACTTCCAGATTCCACCCCTGCTCTGGGTCGGGATAGATCATTAGCGTGACCGTTGGCACTGGCTGACCCGCCGGAATTTCAAGGGTGCTGTGGTGGTGACTCTCGTTGCTGTGACTCTCGCCCGCACCGTGGCTGTCGCCCATATCGTGGCTGGGAGTATGGCCGTGGTCTGAGTCAGCGCGGGAGACGAGGTGACTACAGCCCAGGGCCAGGGCCAGGGTGAGCAGGGCCAGGGTCGGCTTGAACATCGAGGTGGGGATATTAAATAGTTTCATTAGCAGCGCCATAACTGGGTGGACTAAAAACGAATCGGCTGAGGCCAGGTAGACCTAGCCCAGCAATGTGCTGGGGGTTTGCCATTCGTTGAGCAGGGTTAGGACATAGTGGTGTAGGTAGGGTTGCCCCTGGGCCTGGGCACAGTCGGCGGCCTGGCGCAAATCGGCCAGACTGCCGGTGCGATCGCCCAGCGCCTGCCTCAGCACTCCCCGCTTTAAGTAGGTACGGGCATGGTCAGGCTCTAGATTCAGCACTTGATTGAGGTCGGCTAGGGCATCGTTGACGCGGCCCAGCTGGTGACAGGCGCAGCCATGGTTAAACAGCGCCCGCGTATCGTCGCTATTGAAGGCCAGAGCCTGGTCAAAGTCGCGCAGGGCCGCCTCAGGCTGGGCTGCCATCAGCTTAGCCAGGCCGCGATCGTCGTAGATGTCGCTGAGAGACATCGGCTCAGAGGCAAACTTGGCGGCCTGGTCAAAATCGGCGATCGCAGCCGCAAAGTCGTGCAGGGCAATGTGAACTAATCCCCGGTTGTAGTAGGCTCGGTAGTCGTCGGGGTGGGTGGCTAAAACCTGAGTATTGTCGGCGATCGCCTCAGCGAAATAGCCGCTGCGGTAAAAGGCCAACCCCCGACTGAGGCGATAGTCAGCCGCATCGGTAGGCTCTTGCTCAATGACCTGACTACAGGAGGCGATCGCCTTCTCATAGCGCTCCTGCTGAACTGCTAGTAAACAGCGATCGCCGTCATCGGGCTGCAATGGCCCCGCCTGGGCCATACCCGGCCAGCCCAGGATAAGCAGCAGCCCGAGGCAACCCGCTATCAGTCGATCAATCCCCATTGGAGCGACCTCGCTAACGACAGAAAACTAACGCCAGAAAGCCCCACTCGTCTAGCTCAATAGAAAGCGGGGCGTAGGAACTGGAGAAACGAGACTAACCCTTACCAACCCTGCTCGGCCTGGCTCAGCACATAGGCTGCCACATCGGCAATATCTTCGTTGCTGAGCCGCCCCAAAAAGGCGGGCATGGCATTTTTGCCTTTCGTGACCTGGGTGACAATGGCCTCTAGGGAAGCCATGTCATACTTTTCTAAATCAGCTTGTTTCAGCGTCTTGGCCCCGTTGACCACATTGCCGCCGCCAATGTGGCAGGCCGCACAGTTGTTGCCAAAGATCTGACCGCCGTGGCCCGCATCCGCCGCTTGAGCCGCAGGAGCCATCCACAGAGTGAGGGCTACCAACGCAGCCACCAATGTCAAAGCAAATTTCTTCATTATCTTTCTACTGACAAAAATCCTCTCCTGGGCATTGTCTGAGCCGATGTCATTTCAATCAAAAGACAGCCCGTCAACTATTACAGACTGCAAACTTACGCCTGGCTAGGGAGCAGAGGAGCAAGGGGGCTGGAATAGTTGTTACGTCAGCCACTAGGCTAGGCAGCCCTTGGCCCCATCCCCTAAACTAAAACCTGTCCCTGCTTCACGCCCCTACTCACCTACCGACTCCTCTACCCACTCCCCATGTCCCCTCTGCCTCGCAATCGTCCGCACCAGCTCTCCCTTGGGCCCCTTGAAGCCGAAATTTTGGCCATTATCTGGACTCAGGGTGGGGCCACCGTCAGAGACATTCACGACTGCATTCTGGCTGACCCCGATCGCGAGCTGACCCAGGCCTCGGTGACGACGGTGCTGCAGCGCCTGGCTCAGAAAGGCTGGCTGCGGCGCGAGACCGTCAACCAAGCCAAGGCTGGAAAGCGGCGGCAGGTTTATCGGTGGCAGCCTACGGTTTCCCAACAGGAGGCCAAGCTGCTGACTGCCCACCAGCAGCTGCAGAACTTTTTGGCCATTGGTAGCCCCGACATTGTGGCCGCCTTTGCCGACAGTCTCGATACCGCTGAGCTCGACCAGCTCGATGCGATCGCCGATCGCCTGCGCGCCCTGCGCAATCCCCATCGGGAGGATGCCTAATGCACAGCAGCCTGATTTTGCTTACCCTGCTGCTAGCGGTGGCCTGGCGACAGCAGTGGTCGGGCCTTCAGGGGCGATCGCCGCATAGGGCCTGGTCGGCCCGCTGGGAATCTGCCCTGAGCAACTTTTGCCTGCCGCCGCTGATGGTTTTGCTAGTGGCCGGGGCGGTGTTGTCTATGGGTCACCACGGCACCATGTTGGGTTGGTCGGTCAGCCCGGTGGGGTGCTGGGTGAGCCTGGGAATGCTGCTCTTTGGTAGCAGCGTGCTGGCCTATTCCCTAGGGCGAGCCATCGCCACCCATCTGCGACTGCGGCAATACCCGACCATCGCTCTACCCCAGGGTGAACGAGCTCGTTGTGTGCCTATCGACCTGCCCATGGCAGCTCAGGTGGGCCTGTGGCGATCGTCGCTGCTCGTCAGCCAGGGCTGGCTCGATCAGCTCACTCCCCATGAGCAGCAGGCGATGCTCGCCCATGAACAGGCCCACGCCGACTACCACGACCCCCTCTGGTTTTTGGGGCTGGGTATGCTCCGTCGGTTTGCCTTCTGGCTACCCAACACCAACGCCCTGTGGGAAGAACTCTTGCTGCTGCGCGAAATTCGGGCCGACCAACAGGCCGCGAGCACCCGCGATCCGCTGCTGTTGGCAGAACTGTTAGTGAAGCTGGCCCGGCAGATGGTTCTAGCGATGCCGTCTTCTGCCTTAAGGACTGATATTGAACCCTGGGTGGGCTTTGGCGATTCCCTCTTGCTCAGCCGCCTAGAGCAGCGGGTCAATGCCTTGATAACACCGGACCCGATGCCTAAAGCCCACCCCGCCCCATGGGGTCGCCTCGCTTGGTTGCTGGCCGTGGCGCTGCCTCTGGCTACCACCTGGCTGCATACCTGACCTGAGATAACCTAGGGATTTAGCTGGGCCTGAAGCGCAGGCAGGTCTGCTTTGAGAAATACGGCCATACGACCGAGGTAAGCAGTGCCGGTGCGATCGTAGGCAATCTCTTGCCAGTAGGCAAATTGTTCACCCTCGCGCACTTCACCCCGCAGCACCAAATTAGGATTGTCTGTAGGATCTGGCCTAGCTCCCCGCGCCGGGTAACGCATGAGCACCTCGGCTTGGCGATAGTCGTTAAAGATTTCTTGCCCGTAGATGGCCCGCAGAGACTCGTCTAGGCGGGCTGAGGTAATCGGGTTGGCGTGGTCGGCCAGGCTAAACCGCTCGGTGCGAATCTGGAGACGGTTTGGGGCAGGCGTTAGGTCACCAATGGGGAATACCGAGGCCTGAAAGGTAAATCGCTGGCCTGGGACAGCTACGCGATTGACCGTCAGCCGCTCGTTGACGGCAGGCTTGAGGGTGGGATGGTTGCGAATCCAGGATTGGGCCAGGTTCACGGTCTGCCCAGGAATGGCCAGGCCCGGTGGGGCAATAAGGGCCAAGGCTGCCATCGTCAAAGATCCGACTTTTAGGGCGATCGCCAGAGAGCCCCCATCCATGGGAACTGCGCCCCTACAGCCATCGTTAAACCGCATCAACATTCGCCCTGCCCCCAAGAAGCCCGTGCCCGATGATAACAAGTCAGGGCGCGATCGCATCACTAATTATTCTCGCAATTTCTCCACCGCTAGATCCCTACCGCTAATCTAGCCAGCGCGGCGGCTATGGGGTTCACTCAGAAAAAACCAACCCCCGGCTTCTCAGGGCAGGGGGTTTAGAGCTTTACCGATCAAGCTACGACATCGCCTGAATGATGTAGTCGAAGTAAGGAGCCGCTTCGGCTTGATCTTCATCCGCCAGCAGGTTGAGAGAGGCCGTTTTGAGGCAGCGAATGGCCTCGGCCATGCCAGGCACAGGCACGTCGAGGGCGTTATACATTTCGCGCACGCCGACAATGCCAATACTCTCGATGGGGTCTTTGTCACCAGCTAAAATGCCGTAGGTGACCAGACGCAGGTACCAGCCATAGTCGCGAATACAGAGGGCACGCTGCTTTTGGCCGTAGGCATTACCGCCAGGGGCAATAAAGTCAGGTCGCCGTCGCCATAGCTCTTTGCTGGCCTGATCGACAATCTTTTTCTCACTTTCAGACAAGATGGCAGCAATACGAGTGCGCTGCTCACCGGTTTTCAAAAATTCTTCAATGGCCTTGAGCTCGCCGGTGGTTGGGTAGCGGAGCTCGTCGTCGGCATTCAAAATAACTTGGCTAACAACAGACATAGTTAAAAATGACGGGATGACCTTTTTCCATTGATAGTTTAGCGACTTGGGGGTCGCTAGGGAAAGTTAAATTCTCATTTAGTTAGCGATAACCCAGGGCGGGCGGGGCTATTCCCAGGGCTGTCTCTGAT
>NZ_JADEWX010000187.1 GCF_015207395.1 Nodosilinea sp. LEGE 07088 | reverse complement strand
TCTCTATTCCCTATTCCCTGTCCCCTACTCCCTATTCCCTGCTCCCTATTCCCTATTCCCTGCTCCCTATTCCCTATTCCCTGTCCCCTACTCCCTACTCCCTGCCCCCTACTCCCTACTCCGGCAACAATCTGAGCCGCCTGGTCAGGAGTAACCTGGGCGTAGAGCTCACCGGAGGGATCGACCTGGACTAGAGGCCCTTGACTGCACAGTCCCATGCAGCCGACGCCAGCGATGGTGATTTGATCGTCAAGGTCGGCGGCGATGACAGCGGTTTCGAGCTGTTCCTTAACCGCCAGACTATTGGCAGAGAGGCAGCCGCCGACGGTGCAGCAGCGAATGCGACAGGGTTGGGTTGAGAGCTGGCGAAGAGCTGGCTGGGTCATGGCTCAGGCGGGGGCAGATAGGCAGGTTTGGAGGCGATCGCAGACAATCTCGGGAGTTTGGCGGCCTTCGAGTTGGTCATCGAACACCACCGCTGGGGCAATGCCGCAGGCACCCAGGCAGCGAGCGGTGATCAGGGAAAACTGGCGATCGGGGCTGGTGTCTCCCGCCTGGACGCCGGTTTCCTGCTCTAGGCTGCTGAGCAGCTGCGCCGCCCCTTTGACGTAGCAGGCCGTCCCCATGCAGACCACGCAGGTGTGAGCGCCCTTGGGCTCTAGGGAGAAAAAGTGATAAAAGGTAGCTACGCCATAGACCTGGCTAGGGGGCAACCGCAGGCTATGGGCCACGTGCCGCAGTAGCTCAGGCTCTAGATAGCCATACAGTTCCTGGGCCGTATGCAGCACCTCGATCAGGGCATCAGGCCGATACTGGTGGCGCTTCATGGCGGTCTCTAGTAGCCGCTGTCGCTTGTCGCTGGCTGCGCGGCTGGTCTCAGGGGCGATCGCGGTACGGCTCATTATCCTTATCCTTTTGCCATCGCTAAATGGGCCGTTTCAGTGGTCGCCTTAGCCAGGGTTGGCGCATCGACGACCATCACCGAGCACGGCGCGTGGTGCATCACATAGCTGCTAACACTGCCGAGAAACAATTCACTGAGCCCCTTGCGCCCGTGACTCCCAACCAGAATCAAATCGGCTTCCCAGGTTTTGGCTAAGGTACAGATCGCCCGCCCCGGGCTGCCGGCAGCTTGGGTAAATTCTGTGGGTACCCCTGCTGTTGTGGCCTGGTCGGTAAAGGCTCGAAGCATTGTCAGCCCTCTGGCTTTGGCTTCGCGGTGGAGATCCAGCCAGACCGTATCGTCTACCCCGAGCGGCATCGGATACCCATAGTAGGGCGGCATCGTTAGGCTACCGTCACCACCGGGCTCTAAAACACTGAGCAGCATTAGCGTTGCACCTGTCGTCTGAGCTAGGGTGATGGCTTGTTGAAATAGAGGAGCGCAGGTCTCGCCATGGTCAAGCGCAACGAGAATTTTGCTGAACATAATAATTTCCTCGGTGAATTAAGACGTGAATGCAGACAGGGCAGTTTTGCTAAGTTCTGAGCGCTCCCTTAGGGGCGTTGGGTGGCGTTGGTCGTCAGGATGAAGCACCAGCACTGGGCAAGGGGCATGGTGCATGACGAAGTTACTCACACTGCCTAAAAACATTTCGCCCAGGCCATGACGGCCATGGCTACCGACAACAATCAAATCAGCCTGAGCGTTTCGAGCAACGGTGCAAATGGCTGGCCCCGGACGACCGTAGGGCTGTAGACAACTGGCTCGCACACCAATGGCCTCGGCGACTTCCTGGTGTTGCTTGAGCAGTGACTCGTAGTGGTTGACGAACTCACCCCATTTGTACTCGTAGTCTTTTCGCAAGAGCTCATCGAGTTCCATGGAGTAGCTGTTAGCGGCGAGGTAGGGTTGCTGAGGGCTATCGGAGTCATAGCGATCTAGGGTATGAACCAGCGTGAGCTGAGCACCCAGCGCCTGGGCCAGGTCTAGGGCGGCGTCAAAGGCGTGGCGGCTAGTGGCTGATTGATCGATTGCCACCAAAATATGTTTAAACATGGGAGAGACCTCCTGAAGCGTCGGTAAGGTGTTGTTCCATCGCGGCCACCGCCGGGGTGGTTTTGATCACAGAGTCGGGGTTGAGGCTAATCGAGTCGATGCCCTGCTCGACTAAAAACTGGGCAAATTTGGGATTGTCGTTAAAGCACAGACTCTAGAGAGTCGGGCATCGATCCCATTAGCTTTGTAGATCAACAACTTGAGGAACTTGTGAAGAGAAGCGACCTACCCAGGACGCACAGGCTGAGCCATCCTCACAGGTGCGTCAGATTCACCGCAGAGATCGCAAGCACAAATTGCAGCCCACAAAGAAACAAGCCACAGGCAGAAGACTTTACCCAGCGCCTGAGCAATTTAGCCCGACTGTCTGTGGGCCGCCATCTGAGTCGCTGACCCTGACGTGACGCCCGCAGACACACTCACACCAGTTGGCATGTTTCCACCTCAGACCAATGACCTCTGGCTCACCGTCGGGAGTTCAAAAGCGCTGGCGAGGCTGCCGATTAGACTCGGTCGAGACGGCCATGGGCTTGGCAGAAACCCTCACATTCAAGGGTAAGCAGCCAACCGTCAGCTGGGTCAAGCAGACCTATAACACTAACGCCCCTACAATTTGGTCTTTATGGAAGCGGGAGGATGCGGTTCGAATTGGGTATAAAGCCTGGGGCTAGAATTATTCATCCTCATCCGGGTAGTCTTCGTCCTCAACCTCAATCTCAACCGCCGCTGCGTTGGCAACGCCGCCGCTGAGTTCTAGCTTCTCCCGCACCTGGGCCTCAACCTTTTGGGCAAACTCGGTATCTTCGAGCAGCCGCTGCACGGTGTTGTCTCGCCCCTGGCCAATGTTGTCGCCTTCGTAGCTGTACCAGGCTCCCTTGCGGGTGATCACGTCGTGCTGTTCGGCCAGATCTACCAAACAGCCCATGGTCGAAATGCCGTGGCCAAAGAGAATGTCAAATTCTCCAATGCGGAAGGGGGGCGCGACCTTGTTTTTGGCCACCTTCACCTTGGCGCGAATACCGTATTCTTCGGTGCCTTTCTTCAGGGTTTGAATACGGCGAATATCGAGGCGCACCGACGCGTAAAACTTAAGTGCATTGCCCCCAGTTGTTACCTCTGGGTTGCCGTAGGATATCCCGATCTTTTGGCGCAGCTGATTTAAGAAGATGACTGTACAGTGCGACTTGCCAATGCTGCCGGTAATTTTTCGCAGGGCCTGGCTCATCAGGCGCGCCTGGAGGCCCACGTGGGCATCGCCCATTTCACCTTCGATCTCAGCCCGGGGTACTAGAGCGGCCACCGAGTCGATCACCACCACGTCAATGGCCGACGATCGCACCAGCTGATCTACCACCTCCAGCCCCATTTCCCCGGTGTCGGGCTGGGACACCAGCAGCTCTTCTACATTGACTCCGAGGGCGGCGGCATAGACCGGGTCGAGGGCGTGTTCTGCATCCACAAAGGCCGCTACGCCGCCCATTTTTTGCACTTCGGCGATGGCGTGGAGGGCGACGGTGGTTTTACCCGAGCTTTCAGGGCCGTAGATTTCGATCACTCGCCCCTTGGGCAGACCACCCCCCAGGGCCAGGTCGAGGGTCAGTGCCCCAGTGGGGATAGTTTCTACTTTCATGCGGGCCGCATCGCCCAGGCGCATAATTGAGCCTTTCCCAAAGTTGCGCTCGATCTGACCCAGCACCGTGGTTAGGGCCTTCTCTTTTTCGGTCTGATCTTTGCCTTTCTTCGCCGCCATAGTTGCCTCAGTACAGTAGGACAAGACCCCTGCATCCCTCAACAGTTGCCTTTAGTGAACTAGTTTAGTACACTTGTCCTAAATCGCAATAGGTAGTTTCTCCGGTTCTGGTCAATATCCAACGATAAATTAGGTTACGCCTCCACATTCTAGGAGGGTCAAGGGCATGGCAAAGCAGACTCTAGTTGAACTCATCGCGTTTACCGATTGGGTGGTAGCCGTTGCGGGACTCAGCACAGGCTATCGCTGCTGGGTGATTACTCCCGAGTTGTCTGCCCTCACCGACGGCGAAACCTATGCGACTAACCACGCCGCTCTAGAGGCAGGGCGGAGTCTAGTGCATTGCTCAACCGGGCCGCAGATCGATTTCAGTCGCTGCCGTCTGTACGACTAGTGCCGACTCAAGGGTTTTGGGGTCGATCTGCCCCACAGTCAGATCCGCCAGGCCGCTCAGGTCGGGGGGCTCTCGTCGGCAATCTTAAAGACATCAACTTTTGTGGGGCGCTATCCTTCTTCTACAAAACCCAGGGTTTGCAGGGCTTGCTCTATCTTGGCGCGGTGATTGGCTTCCCAGTCAGCCAGCGACTGGGAAGCATCGCGGTCACTGCGCTGTTTAGCCCTCTGCCAAACCGCCGCCTGCTGCGCCGATGGAATCACGACAATGCCTTCTTCATCGGCCACCACCATATCCCCAGGGCTGACCCGCACGCCGCCGCAGACAATTGGCTGATTTAGCTGCCCCAGCTGGGCCTTTTTGCCCGGAACTGGCATCAACCCACGGGCAAACACCGGAAACTGGGCCTGGCGCACTTCGGCAATATCGCGAATGACGCCATCGATAACAAAGCCCGCGATGCCGCGTTTCTGTGCGATCGCACAGACATTGCCCCCGGCCATGGCGTAGTCGATATCCCCTGCCTGCACCACAATCACCGAGCCAGGGGTGGCCCGGTAAATGGCGGTGTGCAGCATCAGGTTATCGCCAGCGGGGCAGTTTACGGTGTAGGCGAGACCAGCTAGTCGAGGCATACGAGGCCACAGCTCCCGGATACCCAGATCCATCGTGTGTGCTCGTCCCAGAACCTCGGCGTAGGCTGTGGGGGAAATCGCCGCAAAGTCTAAGGTGTCGCTCATTGTGGTTTTCCCCGCTCGGCCCAAAATCCTGCTCAAATACTAGCGGGAATAGCTGGGTAGGTTCATGCGCTAGCGCTACGCTTTTTGCTTGGGACCTGTAGCCACATCAGGAGGCCGCTAATCAGCAGCGTTAAGAGGCAATTTTATGGACGCTTGGGTCAACCACCTAAATCCTTGGCAGAACCCTGGGCTGAGGGGCTTGATGCCCTTTGGGCTTGGCGTTGCCTTGGCGTTGCCTTGGCGTTAACTGGGCGAGGTTAGCCGGTAGTCTTTTCCATTGGGTGCCGCCTCAGCCCAGTTTGGATGGGCCTGCTGTGGCACTCGCCGCGATTGGAGCTGTCTATTCCTGAACCAGAAACTCTCCCCTAGAGTTTTCGGTTCATCACTTCGGTCAATTGGGTCAGGGTATCGTTGAGCTTTTCTTCAATAGTTGGGTCGGCTGGTTCATCCGCCACCTCGACGTCTTTATGTCGTTTAGCCTTTTCAAAGGCGCGAATGACTAAAAACAGGACAAAGGAAATAACGATAAAGTTGATAATTGCCGAAAGAAATAGCCCATATTTAATGCCGTTGACAGAAAGGCTGGCAATATCTTCAGCCCCGGCTGCCTTGAGAGCTGGACTCAGAATAATAGGGGTCAGCAAATCCTCAATAAATGAGGTCACCACCGCCCCAAAGGCACCACCAATGATGACGGCGACCGCTAGATCGACCACGTTACCCCGCATAAGAAATTCCTGGAAATCTCTCATGAAACCCCCTGCGGAGTTTACGGCACGATTTCGAGCCTGTTGATTAGCCATTTTCCCTCACCTCTTAAGCAAAATTTAAATTTGTTGGCGAAATTATTAAAGCAGACGAGAACCAACAATATCAGAAGACATCTTATTTGTTAATGCTGTGATACATCCGATGGTCTCTATCACAGTACGGCCCCCAAAATGAACCTACACTTGAATGATCATCGCCAGTTAATAATACATTTGAACTATCTCGACACCCATTACGGATTGACGGCGGTCACTAGCCAGTCATCGCCGTTGGGCTGGGTATAACGGGTGCGGTTTTGGGGGTTGCCGCGCAGTTCTAAATGATCCACCTGCTGCGGGCTCAGCAGCACCAGGCAGAAGGTTTTGGGAGCCGTCTCACCGCCAGATTGAGAGAGGAAATCAGCCTCAGCACTGCGAGGCTGGGCCGGGTGGGGCCAGTAGAACTGCTGGCGGGCGTTGGCAGAGAGGCCTTCCCAGGCGGTTTGGCGGATGCTAGCGAGACTGCTATCGGCGCTATCGGCGCTAGTGATGACCTGGATAGGGCCACCCAGGCGAAACTGCTCGCGGGTGTGGGTGAAGTACCAGCAGGCTTCGGCCCAAGGGTGGGCGGCGATGTCGGCGACCTTGGCACTGCGGCGATCGGTGACCAGGGTGAAGGTGTTGGTATCGGGCAGCCAGCCACGAAAAACCACGGTGCGGTTGGCGGGGCGACCGACGGCGGTGACGGTCGCCAGCTGGCAGTAGCGGCTGTAGGGTTTACTGCGGTTGCGGTGCAGGGCGCGGGCCAGAGGGCTACGCCAAGGGGCCAGGGCAGAGGCTTTTAACAGAGATGGATCAGAATCAGACATACTAGAGTGTGGCCTTGTTTGCGGAGGAAAAACTCTCCCGCTGGTCGGGCCATTTTAGTAGAGCGTTTACCGAGTGGGCTTGCAAGTATGACTGTTGCCATCCTGTCGCTGATTGCTGGGGGAGGGCTGCTGCTAGTGGGGGCTGAAAGCCTGGTACGAGGCGCGTCTAAGCTGGCCGCACTGCTGGGCATTTCGCCGCTGATCATTGGCCTGACGATTGTGGCCTACGGCACCAGCGCCCCAGAAATGGCGGTGAGCGTGCAGTCTAGCCTGGCGGGTCAGGCCGATATTGCCCTAGGTAACGTGATTGGCAGCAATATTTTTAACGTGTTGGTGATTTTGGGGCTATCGTCGCTAGTGGCCCCACTGCCGGTGGCCCAGCAGCTGATTAAGCTGGATGTACCGATTATGGTGGGTATTTCAGGACTGCTGCTGTTGTTTTGCCTCGATGGTCAACTGCAACCCAGCGACGGCATTATTTTGATTGTTGGCGGCATCGTCTACACCTTATTTTTGGTCTACCAGAGCCGTCGGGAAACGAATGCTGAGGTGCAGTCAGAGTATGACCGTGAGTATGGAGCTATTCCGATCGGGCGCTGGACCTGGGTTATTAACCTGGTCTATATCGCAGTGGGGCTGGTGACGCTGGTAACAGGATCGCGGGTATTTATATCGGGGGCAGTGAGTATTGCTGAATCGCTGGGGGTGAGCCAGTTGGTGATTGGCCTGACCATTGTGGCGGCGGGTACCTCGCTGCCAGAGCTAGCGACTTCGGCGGTGGCGACCTTTCGCGGCGAAGGAGACATTGCCGTGGGCAATGTGGTCGGCAGCAATATCTTTAACATTTTGACGGTATTGGGGTTGACTTCGGTGTTGTCGAACGGGGGCATTCCCATTCCCAATGCCGTGCTGCATTTTGATCTGCCGATTATGGTGGCGGTAGCGGTGGCCTGCCTGCCAATTTTCCTCACCGGCAATGTAATTTCGCGGTGGGAAGGGCTGTTGTTCAGCGGCTATTACGTGGCCTACGCCACCTACTTAATTTTGCGGGCCGCAGACCACGATGCCCTACACCTATATAGCTTGGTGATGCTGCTGTTTGTGATTCCGCTGACGGTGATTACCCTGGGGCTGGTTTTAGCCAATGCCTGGCCCAGGCGACGACAGGCCAAGGATGACTCGAAGGCCAGCTTGCCGAGCGATACCCATTCTCGATAGAGAGAGGCGATGGGGCTCTGGCGCAGGTTTGACGACGATTACTCATCGCTAGGGAGCCTAGAAGCTGGGGGAACTGAAAGGAGAGTCCAACTTTCGCCCCGCATGACTGGGGTATTTGGGCTTGATCAGTTTTTCTATGCCGATCAATATTAAGGTGGCAAGCAGCTCGATTATTTTTCTAACTTCATGGCGATCGCGATAGATTTTGGCACCAGCAATACGGTCGTAGCCCGCTGGAACCCGGTTACAGAAAGCCCCGAAACGCTGGGATTGCCAGGGGTAAGCCTCAGCCTGGGGGCCGTGCCGCTGGTGCCCAGCTTGATCTATGTCGAACAGCCCCAGGCCGACGGGGTGGTGGTGGGCCAGGCGGTGCGCGATCGCGGTCTCGATATCACCAGCGACCCCCGTTTTTTTGCCAACGTGAAGCGGGGTATTGGCACGGCATTACAGGGCTTCTTACCCGATATAGATGGGCAAACCCTGTCATTTGAGCAGTTGGGGGAGTGGTTTTTGCGATCGCTGCTCACCCAGGTACGCGCCGCTGCGGGCGATGATGACAGCCTGGTGCTAACGGTACCAGTAGACAGCTTTGAAACCTACCGCCTGTGGCTGGGGGATGTGGCCACCGCGCTAGACTTCAAAGAGGTGCGGCTGATCGACGAACCCACCGCCGCCGCCCTGGGCTATGGGCTAACCGGCGAGCAAACCCTTTTGGTCTTAGACTTTGGTGGCGGCACCCTAGACTGGTCGCTGGTGCGCCTGGTGGCCCCGGTACAGAAACAGCCCGTGGGCTTTTTGCTCAAGTGGCGCGGCCAGGGAGATACCCAGACCAGCGCCCAAAAGCCAGAGGTGGCCAGGGTGCTGGCTAAGGCCGGGGAAAACCTGGGCGGGGCCGATATTGACCAGTGGTTGGTAGAGCACTTTGCTACCCAGGGCATTCCGGGCGGCGCGGTAGTCCAACGCCTGGCAGAACGAGTGAAAATTGCCCTGTCAGATCAACCCGAGGCCGCCGAAGCCTACTTTGACGACGAAACCTTTGACACCTACGACCTGGCCCTGACCCGCGACCAGTTCGAGGAAATTTTGGCCCAGAACCAGTTCTTTGAGCGCTTAACCAAGGGTCTGAATCAGGTGCTCCAGCAGGGCCAGCGGCAGGGGGTCGACCAGGATGCGATCGACGCAGTGCTGCTGGTGGGGGGCACGGCGCAGATACCGGCGGTGCAGCGATGGGTGACCGAGCAGTTTGGGGCTGAGCGGGTAAGGTGCGATCGCCCCTTTGAAGCCGTGGCCCAGGGTGCCCTACAAATTGCTCAAGGTCTTGCTGTAGAAGACTTTCTCTACCACAGCTACGGCATTCGCTTTTGGGATCGGCGTAACAACCGCCACGGCTGGCACCCAATTTTGCCCCAGGGCCAGCCCTACCCGATGCCCCAGCCGGTGGAAATTGCCCTGGGGGCCTCGGTGGAAAAGCAGCCCAGCATCGAGCTAATCATTGGCGAACTGGGGGCGGCTAGCACCCAAACCGAGGTGTACTTTGAGAATGGTCGCCTGGTTACCAAACAGCTCGGTGGTGACGCGCCCTCGGTGCAGCCCCTAAATGACCGGGAAGGGGCACGCACGATCGCGCAGCTAGACCCGCCGGGGTTTCCGGGCAGCGATCGGGTGCGGGTGTTGTTTCGGGTAGACCGCGATCGGCTGCTGCGCATCACGGTAGAAGACATTCTGACAGGGAATACGCTGTTAGATAACGAAGCTGTGGTGCGATTGAGCTAGCCCAAAATTAGCATAGATTTTTTTCATGAAATTCGAATTTTTTCGCGACATTAAACTAGCACGACCTAGTGCATTAGCGGAGTGGGAAGTTCGGTATGCGGCTGAGTCTAATCTGAGAGCCAAGTTTCCACCTGGTGAATATAAAAAGAGCCAAGAAATTAATCTCATACTAAAATCACAATTTCAATTCTATCTTGACTATCTAAACCAAAACATTCAACAAGTCTCGTCACTAGATTTTTTGGAATTTATACTCTACTTGTTTGATCTTTCTTCAGAAATAGAGTCACTCCATAAAAAAGGTGAGCTTAGCATCGATGAAACACAGAAATGGCGAGAAATAGGACCTATATCTCGCAGAGCACTAAAATATCTGTCAGAAAAAGTTGTTATAGCTGTCAGCACTAAGGAGATGAATAAAGGTAGAAAAGCAAGGCCAAGCTCATTATATTACATAGCAGAGAAAATAATCATCTGCTCGGAAGAAATGGCTAAAATTTATCAACTTAGTGACATTTCTTTTTCTACTTTCCCTGATTATTCGAGACTCGTTATTCTGCCCCCAGGACAAGAATTATATCTTGAATTCGAGGTAACTAAAGACGGCATCTTAATAGGTGAGCAGATGCATCAGAGAATTGTTTATGATCGCTTGAATCGTGAAAGATTTATCCCAAGCGAAGCAAGCATATTTAATATATCAGTCCAAAATGAAATTATTGGAGATGCTTTCATAGAAACGATTGGACTTAGCTATAGAGAAATGATTGGGATCATTTCTGAGATTATCAGATTAGCTGAACCTCATTCAAAAAATATTCCAATTCCATTCATAAACAAAAATACTGTTTTAAGAGAGATTTCGCGTGTATCTGGAACAAGTAAAGAAATTTTAAGGGACGTAATATCAGGATTCTCTTTGACTAAGCAAAAGATGGAGGCAGAAGGGCGAGAAATTTGGAAGCCTAGGCAAGAATATAGAGCTTTTAAGAGGGGTTTCTTTGAGGTTCCGCATTCTACTGGAAAACATTTAATTTTTTCCAAGAAGATGGCGATTGAATCTCTCAATATGCTAGTCAAAGGAATGGTCTTTAAAGATATTCCATCGGAATGGGATAATAATAAAACCCAAAAAGCAGTGAGCAAGCTTTCTAACAAGGCTGGGCAGTGGTTTGAAAGAAATGTAGAAGGGCATCTGGCAAAGATTGGATTCCAAGGAAAGCAATCAGTGGCTAAACTGAAATTTCAAGATGTCAGGATGAGAATTCCAGATGAAGTTGGCGAGATCGATTATCAGGGCCATTTCATTCTCAAGGGAGCCTAAAGATGCTAGAGTTTCAGGCTAGTTCCAATGGTTCTAGCGTTTATGCGT
>NZ_JADEWX010000186.1 GCF_015207395.1 Nodosilinea sp. LEGE 07088 | reverse complement strand
CCTCCACCCCCATGCCCACCCCCGACTCCGGTTTCAACTTCGCCTATCTAGATGAGCAAACCAAACGCTCTATCCGCCGCGCCCTGCTTAAGGCTGTCGCCATCCCCGGTCATCAAATTCCCTTCAGCTCGCGGGAAATGCCCATGTCCTACGGCTGGGGCACGGGCGGCATTCAGGTGACGGCGTCCGTTATTGGCCGCACCGACACCCTCAAGGTGATTGACCAGGGGGCCGACGACACCACCAACGCGGTCAATATTCGCCGCTTTTTCCAGCGGGTGTGTGGGGTCGCCACCACCGAGCGCACCACCGAGGCCACCCTGATCCAGACCCGCCACCGCATTCCCGAAACGCCCCTGCGACCAGGGCAGATTATGGTCTACCAGGTGCCCATGCCGGAACCGCTATATTTCATTGAACCCTCCCGCACCGAGGCCAACAAAATGCACGCCCTGGAAGAATACGGCCCCATGTACGTGCGCCTCTACGAAGACATCACCCGCTATGGCCACATCAATCTGGCCTACGACTATCCGGTAATGGTGAACCACCGCCATCTGATGAATCCCAGCCCCATCCCCCGGTTTGATAACCCCAAGCTGCACATGAGCCCCGCCCTACAGCTGTTTGGGGCCGGGCGAGAAAAGCGCATCTACGCCGTGCCCCCCTACACCGAGGTCAAGAGCCTGGACTTTGAAGACTACCCCTTCACCGTGGAGAGCTGGAACCGGGCCTGCGAATTTTGCGGCGCGACGAATAGCTACCTGGATGAGGTGGTCACCGATGACCAGGGCGGTCGGCTGTGGATCTGCTCGGATACGGACTACTGCGGTCAGCGGCAGAGAGATCAGGCGCTGTTGGTGAAAAAGCTAGATTAAGAACAGACAGGCAAGGTTGAGAGATCGCTGCGAGGGATGTACCGATGCAAATTCAAGACCGGCTAAGCGGCCCAGAAACTGAAGAGAAATTAGTCACCCTCCACGGCGTGAGCTGGGCGCAGTTTAAAGGCATTGAGGCCAATTTAGAGAACGTTCGGGCGGTGAACCTCACCTACCTGCGAGGAGTATTAGAAATTATGTCGCCGATTAGCGATGACCACGAGACGGTTAAAAGCACCCTTGGGGCATTGCTAGAAGCCTACATGCGCTTGAAAGGAATTCGACACTATCGCCGGGGCGGCTTCACCCTGGAGGCTGAGGGCTATGCCTCGGGCACACCAGACGAGTCTTATTCAGTTGGCATGCGTCGCCAGTGGCCAGACCTAGTGATTGAGGTCATTGTCACCAGCAGCAGCATCAACCGGAAGGATCTCTATCTACCCCTGGAAATTCCTGAGGTTTGGTTTTGGCAGGGTGGCAAGATTCGCATATTTCAGCTTCAGGACAAGCAATATCAGGAAACTAGCTCCAGTCAGTTTTTTCCTGAATTGGATATTACGTTACTACTCAAGTACATCGAGCATCCCGACCAATATGATGCTGTGCAAGAGTTTCTTGCCGAGGTTCAACCCTAGCAAGACAGTTTTATACCAACACTCCCAGCCAACTGTGACAGCCAATTCAAAGGATCAAACTTATGACAAACAGCCTTTTAGATCGAATTACACTTGACTCAGAGATTTGCCATGGCAAGCCTTGCATCCGTGGCTTGCGATATCCAGTTGAGTTCATTTTGGAGTTGCTGAGCTCTGGCATGACAACAGAGGAGATCCTTGACGACTACGACGATCTGGAGCCGGAAGATATTTATGCTGTCCTCCTTTTTGCTACTCGACTGAGTCAGGTTAAAAGCATTTACAAGATCGCTTCATGAAGTTTATTGTTGATGCTCAGCTTCCTGTGTGTCTGGCTAGATTTTTGCGATCGTGTGGCCATGACGTCGTTCACACCCAAGAATTATCTTCGGGCAATCGAACCTCATGATGCCGAAATTTTCTAGAAGAAAATGCTTACGTTGAGCTGAGTCAAGAGGCATTAGGCATTCATCAATAATGAGCCTGCTTGAGCCTGTTAAAAATTAACTCCGTGATTGAAATGCAGCCATTACTCACTATTACAACAATCAGTAAAGCTTACGGTTCGCTCACGGCCTGCGATCGCATCTCGTTCGATCTCTACCCCGGCCAGGTGCTGGGCATCATCGGTGAATCAGGCTCGGGCAAAAGTACGCTGCTGCGGGCGATCGCCGGGCAAGTCTCCCTAGATGCAGGCGATATGGCCTACCGCGATCGCCAGGATCACTGGCTTGACCTGCGCACCCTACCCGAGCCCCAGCGCCGCCGCCTGATGCGCAGCGAGTGGGGCTTTGTGCAGCAAAACCCCCGCGACGGTCTGCGAATGCGGGTCACCGCCGGGGCCAACATCGGCGAGCGCCTGCTGGATGTAGGAGCCCGCCACTACGGCGACATTCGCCGCGAAGCCGCCCACTGGCTCGACCAGGTCGAAATTCCCGAGGCCCGGCTCGACGATCTGCCCAGCACCTTCTCCGGCGGCATGCAGCAGCGGCTGCAGCTGGCCCGCATTTTGGTCACCCGCCCCCGACTGGTGCTGATGGATGAACCCACGGGCGGTCTGGATGTGTCGGTGCAGGCCAGACTGCTGGATTTGCTGCGATCGCTCGTTCACACCCTCCACCTCAGCGTCATTCTGGTTACCCACGACATCGGCGTCGTGCGGCTGCTGGCCGATCGCCTGCTGGTCATGCAGCAGGGCCAGGTGGTGGAGTCGGGCCTCACCGATCAGGTGCTCGACGACCCCCAGCATCCCTATACGCAGCAGCTGGTGAGCGCCACGCTAGTGCCTTGAACAGTCTACAGACGTCACCCATCAAAATGATGCTTACCCCAGCCCAGCCTTCTCCATCCCCAGTGATCCCGTCAGCCAACGTCCGCCTTCAGGCTGAGAACCTGCACAAAACCTTCACCCTCCACAACCAGGGGGGCGTCACCCTGCCCGTCTTAGCGGGCGTTTCCCTCACCGTCGCCGCAGGGGACTGTGTCGCCCTGCAAGGCCCATCCGGGTCGGGCAAATCCACCTTGATGCGGGCCCTCTACGCCAACTACCGCATCGATTGCGGCTCTATCTGGGTGCGCCACCAGGGGGAATGGGTGGATTTACCCCAGCTCGAACCCCACCACCTGATTGCCGTACGCCAGACCACCCTGGGCTACGTCAGTCAGTTTTTGCGGGTGATTCCTCGCGTTCCGGCCCTGGCTGTGGCGGCAGAGCCCTTGATGCGGCTGGGGGTAGAGGAATCGGCGGCCCATGACAAAATCCGCCAGTTGTTTAGCCGTCTGCATCTGCCCGAGCGGCTGTGGAACCTATCGCCGACCACCTTCTCCGGGGGCGAAAAGCAGCGGGTCAACATTGCCCGCGCCTTTGCGGTAGACTACCCGGTCTTGCTGCTGGATGAACCCACCTCGGCTCTGGATGCGGCCAACCGCCAGGTCGTCATAGAGCTGATGGCAGAACGCCGGGCGCAGGGGTGTGCCCTGGTCGGAATTTTTCACGACGACGAAGTGCGATCGCGGGTCTGTAACCGGGTCTTAACGTTTGGGGGCGACAATTAAGCCGTGACTGAGAGCGCCATGAACGAACAGATTTTTACCAACTATCGCCTGCAACTGCCCGACCAGGAGGTGCTCGGCACCCTGGTGGTGCGGCATGGGCAGATTGCCGACATTCAGCCCGGTGTGGTAGCCCAGGGACAAAACGGCGACGGCGACTACCTGCTGCCGGGGCTGGTGGAGCTGCACACCGACAACCTGGAGCAGCGCCTTTCCCCCCGCCCCAAGGTGCGCTGGCCCCTGGAGATTGCCGCCACCTACCACGATCGCGACCTGGCGGCGGCGGGCATTACCACCGTGTGTGACGCCATTTCCATTGGCGATGTCACCCCCACGTCTATGCGGATGACGCTGTTTGGCCCGATGATCGACACCATCCACCAGGGGCAAGAGTCGGGGCGGTTTGCGGTCGATCACCGGCTGCACCTGCGCTGCGAGCTGGGCTATGCCAAAACCTACGAGGTCGCCGCAACCTATGCCGACCATCCCCTGCTGGCCCTGATTTCGCTGATGGATCACACCCCCGGCCAGCGCCAGTTTGCCCAGCTAGAAAAATACAAAGAGTACTACATGGGCAAACACGGCGTCACCCAGGACGAGATTGAAGATTTCATCCAAAACCGGATGACCGCCCAGCGGCAGTTCGCCCAGGAAAATCGCCAAAAGCTCGTGCAGCTCAGTCAGGATAAGGCCATTGCCCTGGCCAGCCACGACGATGCCACGATCGATCATGTGCAAGAAGCGGTAGCCGATGGGGCCGCGATCGCCGAGTTTCCCACCACCCTGGAGGCCGCTAAAGAAGCCCACCGCCAGGGCCTTCAGATTTTGATGGGGTCGCCCAACCTGGTGCTGGGCGGGTCGCACTCGGGCAATGTGTCGGCCATGGAGCTGGTAGAGCTCGATCTGGTGGACATTATTTCGTCGGACTACGTGCCCCAGAGCCTGCTCCAGGCCATGTTTCTGATGGCCCACACCACCCAAAAGCCTCTCTACGAGGCGATGCAGCCCTTCACCATCAATCCGGCGACGGCGATTGGCCTGGGGGGCGATCGCGGCAGCTTAGAGATCGGCAAGCGGGCCGACTTTATTCAGGTTCATGATGACGGCATCGTGCCTCGCCTCACAGCGGTAGTGCGCCAGGGGCGTCGAATTGCATGATGACTTTTGATTGTGACAACCCGAAATTCGAGTTGAGTTGCACTGTGCGGGAACAGGCCGATCGTCCCCTCCTGGGAGGGGAGTAGGGGTGGGTTTGTCTCGACTACTGAATAGCTCATTTGTAAAGCGTGACTGCTCTGATGTCATTGTCTTAACCCACCCCGCCCTCCGGGCACCCCTCCCAAGAGGGGAAAGTGTTAGCCCAAGCTGAGGTCAGCTCAAAACTCAAAACTTACCCACGACTTGATGTCCATGGATACTCAATCCCCCCCCAAACTAGCGCTCCAGGGAGCCGATGTGCTCACCCCCCAGGGCTGGCTCTCCGACGCCACGGTGCTCATTGACGAGGGCCGTTTTGTAGCCGTGGATCAAACCCCTAAGCCCAGCGGTTACATCGGGCTGGATGTCTCCGGACTGCGACTGGTACCGGGCATCGTCGATATCCACGGTGACGCCTTTGAGCGCAAAATTTGCCCTCGCCCAGGGGTGACCCAGCCCTTGCCGATGGCGATGGTAGAAAACGATCGCGCCCTACTGGCGGCGGGCATCACCACCTTCTTCTATTCCATCACCGACTCCTTTGAGCCGGGGCTGCGCAGCCGAGCAACGGCGCGAAGCATTGTCGAGTACGTCTACGGGGAGGTTGGAAAATCCCTATTGGCCGACAGCCGCATTCACATTCGCCATGAGCAGGCCAATACCGCTCACTTTGAGGAACTCTGTGACTGGTTGCAAACGGGCCAGGTCAACTTGCTCTCCCTCAACGACCACCTGCCCCCCAGCCTCGACGATGACAGCCTGCATCGCTACACCAAGGGCATGCGCCAGCGGATCAAGGTTTCGGATGACGAGGTGCGAGCGATTGTGAGGGCGGCTATGGATCAGCGAGAGGCGGGTCTACAGCAGTTGGAGGACTTGGTTATGCTAGCCCATCAGGTAGAGGTGCCGGTCGCTTCCCACGATGACGAAACGGCAGAAGATGTGGCGACCAGTCGGCGGCGGCAGGTGGCGATCGCCGAGTTCCCCGCCAGCATTGATCTGGCGGCCCAGTCCCGCGCCTATGGGGCTGCTGTGCTAATGGGGGCACCAAACCTGGTGCGGGGCGGCTCCCACGTGGGCTATATGGGAGTAACCGATGCGGTAGAGGCCCAGGTGCTCGACTGTCTCTGCTCTGACTACCACTATCCCTCGCTGTTCTATGCCCCGTTTAAGCTGGTGGCCCTGGGGCTGATGGAGCTGGCCCAGGCCTGGAAACTGGTGTCAGAATATCCGGCGCGGGCGGCGGGTTTAGGGGATTGCAAAGGGGCGATCGCCCCTGGCTACGCCGCCGATGCCCTGCTGCTGCGGCCCGAAACTCAGTTTCACGATGGCATTAGCGCCGTCTATATCGGCGGACGGGAGGTGGCCCGCTATGGCTGAGGCGACGCGATTCATTCTCTATGCCTGCCCAGTTGGCCCCCTGGCTGAGCAGATTGAAACCTACCTGGAGCAGGCGGCGGTGCTCTGCGGCCCCAACAAGGCCCATCCATACATGCCCCACTGCACCCTGACCGGCTTTTTTGAGGATGAACCGGCCACGGCGGCAACCTATGTCACGGTGCTCAATGACCTGCTGGCAGAACCCCAGCGATCGCGCCTACAGCCCGATGTGATCATCAAAGCAATGTTGTTTAAGCCCGAGTGGCATGGGCTAGAGCTAGAGTCTCCCTGGCTGCATCAACTGGCCTGGGGATTTCGCGATCGCGCTGAGTCACCGACCTGCCAGTCGCCCATTCGCTCTAAAAGTTGGCTGCACCTCAGCCTGGCCTATGGTTTTGCCCCAGAACACAACCAGCGTTTGCAGCAGTTGGCCCAGACCCACGTGAACCCGGCTAGCCCCGTTAGCTGGGAACTGCGGTTCTACGAACATCGCCCCGGCAACCGCTGGATCTGCCACCAGAGCTGGCCCCTGTCCTGTCATTCCTCAACCCGATGAACCCCACTCAGCCGACGTTGGAAGATTTGCTTGGGATGCTGCGCGATCGCGGTCAGGCCCAGTACGGGGCCGAAGCCGTGAGCCAACTGGCCCATGCCCGGCAATGCGCCACCCTGGCAGCCCGCCATGGCAGCAGTCCGGCTTTTTACCAGTTTTACCCTCAATTTCCACTAGATTCCTCAAAACCCGACGCAACGGTCGTTCCCTGCCTTTGCTCTACAGTGTAGTAGTTGAGGTGATCCTTAACCCTCAGCACTCAATCTCGCCATTGCTCTCGCCGCCAATGTCTACCCCTCCGACCCTCCTCAGCAGCCTGCCCTCCACCCTCAGCCAGGCGGGCTACCAGCGGTTTTGGTACTGGCGGGGCTGGCGCATTCGCTACTGGTTTCACCCAGGGCCAGAGGAAACAACGGTGCCACCGCTGCTTTTGATTCACGGCTTTGGGGCCAACCTCAACCAGTGGCGGCACAACCTGCCTGCCCTCAGCCAGGTGGCTCCGGTCTACGCCCTCGACCTGCTGGGCTTTGGCGATTCACAAAAAGCAGCGACCCTCTACGGGGCCGAGCTGTGGGCCGCCGAGGTCACCGATTTTATCCAGACGATGATTGGCCAGCCCGTGGCACTGGTGGGGCATTCCCTCGGGGCGCTGGTGGCCCTGACAGCTACCCATAACCAAGCCGACTGGGTGAGGCAGCTAGCGCTGATCACCCTGCCCCTGGGGGCCGATCGCGAAGATTTGGTAGCCGGCTGGGTCGCCAAGCTTGCCCTAACCATTGAGAGCCTGGTGGCAAACCCGCTGCTGCTGCGATCGCTGTTTGCCGTCGTGCGTCGTCCCAGCGTTCTGCGGCGGGCTCTGGCGGGCATTTACACCGTACCCGAGCGGGTCGATGAGGAGTTGATCGATCTGTTTGCGATTCCTCCCGGCGATCGCGGCGCGGCCCGCACCCTCTGCTATCTGGTGCGATCGCGCACCGACCCCGGCTTTAGCCCTTCGATCAAAACGATGGTGGCCGCGCTGACCGTGCCCACGCTGCTGCTGTGGGGCGATCGCGATCGGGTCGTACCCGTAGCCCAAGCCCAAGGTCTGGCGACCCTCAGCCCACAACTCACCACCGAGGTGTGGCCAGGGGTAGGCCACTGCCTCTATGACGAAATTGACGCCGAGTTTAACGCGCGCATTGCCGCATGGCTAGGCTCCAGCCGCCGCGAAGATGCTGCATCAAGCCACTAGAACGCCGGTACAGAAACCCGGTTTCTCGGCCAGAATGCCAGTCACGCCGTTGGGGTAGTGACAAAGAAACCGGGTTTTTAGCCATACTGTACCGATGCTCTAGTCATCAATAGCTGCAATATGCCCACTGCTCCGGGTCGCTTGGCTCCCTAGCCCAACGAGATAGGCTCTAAACTTGCGCCGCAGGTGCTAAGGCAGTAGCCCAGTCGATCGGCCCTGATTGCCCCGGCTCAGAGAGCGTTTAGTGCGCCACTTGCGAATGGCCTGGGCCTCCCGCTGAATCGGCGTCAGGTAGACATCAGTAGCCCCATTGAGATCGGTATCAGCATTGTCGTAGGGTGGGCGCTGGCGGGTATTCATGCAGCCCGAGAGGGCTTCCAGGTGGGGCTCTAGCTCCAGGGCACGCTCCAGCTCTTCCACTGAGGCATAGCGATCTTGGGCATCGGGCATCAGCATTTTGTCGAGCACCGTCGTCAGGTGGGGGCTAACGGTCACCGTGTGGTGCCACTGAATGCCGCCAGTGCGAGGGTCTTGGTCAAACTCAATGGGGGTGCGGGCGGTAAGCAAGTAGAGACAGGTCATGCCCAAGGCATAGATATCGCTGCCGTAGCAAGGGCGCAGCGCCAGCTGTTCAGGCGGGGCAAAGCCGGGGGTACCGACAAACTGCGTGGCCGGAGCCTTGACCGAGCCGTACTCATCGATATCCGACAAAAACTCGCGCACGGCCCCAAAGTCGATCAGCACCAGGCGGCGATCGCGCTCGCTACGAATCACGTTGGGGGGCTTGATGTCGCGATGTACCACCCGGTTGCGATGTATAAAGCGCACCACCGGAATAATTTCGCGCAGAAAATATTTCACCTGGGCCTCAGTCAACCGCCCCTGGCGGCGCACTTCCTGGGCCAGGGTCTCGCCGTGGACGTAGTCTTGCACCAGATAAAACTCGCCCTCGGTGGTGAAGTAGTCGAGCAGTTGAGGAATCTGCGAATGGCTACCCAGGTTGGCCAACACCCTGGCCTCACGGCGAAACCGCACCTTAGCCCGCTCTAGGGAGAGCTCACTACCGGCCTTGGGGCAAAGCTGCTTGATCACACAGTAGGGCTCACCGGGCAGCGTCGCGTTTTGCGCCAGATAGGTCACCCCAAAGCCGCCCTGACCCAGTTTTTTGATCACACGATAGCGATCGCGAAATAACTGATGTGACTGGTAATACTGAATAATCGCGGAGTTAGCTGCGCGGTCAAGGAATTGCCCGGGTGGATTCGCCATAGGTAAGTTGCCTATCCTGGCCTCAAAAGAGGGGAAGATGCCTGTTTCCCAGTTTAACGACTAGCCAAGCGGCCATAAAACTGGACTGCGATAAGAAATGTACAGAAACATGAGCCAACACTTGCAGACCTACTAGCAGCCCACGGTGCAGCCTAGTTGCCACCACCTTAACAATTTTTTAACAGGGTTAAAAAATTGGAGCAATGACAGCCATCAAAAACGTTGACAGCAACGATTCGACCTTAGATTAGCACGTTCACCAGGGTTCGCCATGCCGGTACTGCCCCCCTAAAATCCCAAATCGGCACGAGCGACCTCTGAGGCCCTAAACACTACGTCGTCGGGCAATTCTTCCCAGGCGGTAGCCCCCACCTGGGCGTAGAAGGTGCTGTCGTAGGGGCGGGTGCGCACCACCACGGGCATCGGCACCGCATGGCCCAGCACCAGGGCCTGCTGCTTAGAGTCGAGCTTGGCCAGCACCGATCGCAGGCTTTGCCCTCCAGAGACCCCGGTAAAAATGGCGTCAATATCTTTCTCGTCGTTGAGCAGGGCGGTAATGCGAGTGCCGATCTGCGACATCACCTCGTTGTCGATGCCCGAGGGCCGCTGATCGACCACCAGCAGGGTGACAAAGTACTTGCGCATCTCACGGGCAATGGTGCCAAAGATGGTCTGCCGCGCCGTCGCCGGGTCGAGAAAGCGATGGGCCTCTTCGATGGTAATCATCAGCTGGCGGGGGCGATCGACCACGTTTTTGGTCTGCAAAAAGCGATCGGCCTTTTTGACATAGCTGGCGTGGATGCGGCGGGCAATAACGTTGGTGGCCAACATGTAGGCCAACATATTCGACTGGGAGCCAAACTCGACCACCACATGCTGGCCCTCATCGATCGCAGCCAAAATCTGGCTGATGTAGTTAGTGCCGCTGGCCGCCTTCATATACTTAATGTCGGCCAGGCGGGTGAGCTTGCGCTGCAGGGCCATGATCGACGACTTGCTGCCCATCTTGGTCTCGCAGAATTCCTGAATTTCCTCGTTGGTCATGGTCAGCAGGCGGTTGATCCAGCTCTTGCCAAACTCGTTGCGCAGAATGATGGCGTTTTCCAGACTGGCCTCAGAGAGATTTAGCTCGCCCCGCACCAGGTTGAGGTCTTCTACATCGATTTGGTCAAAGCTGATGTAGAGCTCCTGGGCGTCGCGCACCCCCCGCCGCTGGGTAGCCTCGGGGTCGAGGGTAAACATCTGCACCTGGCCGGGAAATAGCTGCCTGAGCCCTTTTACCGTACTGAACTGCTTGCCCTCGCTGACCGCCTCCCAGCCGTACTCAGAGTGCATGTCGAAGATCAGGTTCACCGCCGCCCCCCGCTGAATAGTGCCCGCCAGCAGCAGCCGGGTGAGGAAGGATTTGCCCGTGCCTGACTTGCCAAAAATGCCGTTGCTGCGCTCCACAAAGCGATCGAGATCGAGGCAGACGGGCACCGCCATGTCGATCGGCTGGCCAATGGCAAAGTTGCGCCGATGGGGGTCGTCTTCCCAGCCAAAGATGATCCGAAAGTCGCGATCGCTGGCGTCATACACCTGGCTAAAGTGGGCCGGAATCGTCTTCACCGGCAGCAGCTCTACATCGGCGCTACTCTGCACCTCCAGCGAGGCATAGCCGCTGCTCTTCTCCCTTCCCTTTTCCCTCTTCCCTCTTCCCTCTTCCCTCTTCCCTTTTCCCTCTTCCCTCTTCCCT
>NZ_JADEWX010000185.1 GCF_015207395.1 Nodosilinea sp. LEGE 07088 | reverse complement strand
GAAGAAGGGGGAGGCGGTCCAGCGCTGGGCTTTGAGCAGCATGTCGCGGGTGGGGCCACCGCCGTGGTCGCCGACACCGGGCAGCCACAGGGCCTCGACATGCCCGGTATTGGCCTCCCACTGGCAGGCGTATTGGGCCATTGCGACCGGGTCAATGTCGGTGCCGATGGGGGGGAGGGTAACACCCGTGATCGCGGTGCCGTCTCGCCCCCGCCAGGTAAAGAGATCGTGGGGGAAGGGGTTGGTGTCGTTCCACCTCAGTTTTTGGGTGGCAAAGTAGCGAATGCCGCCCTGGGTGAGCAACTGGGGCAGCTGCCAGCAGAAGCCAAAGGTGTCGGGTAGCCAGGCGATCGCGCTTTCACTGCCAAACTTTTCGGCACAGTAGCGCTGGCCATAGAGAATCTGCCGGGCGATCGCCTCTCCCCCCGGCAGGTTGAGGTCAGGCTCGACCCAGAGCCCGGCATCAATGGCCCAGCGTCCGGCCTTGACCTGCTGCTGAATCGTGGCAAATAGAGCGGGGCGGTGCTGCTCTAACCAGGCAAACAGCGCCGGGGAAGAATGGGTAAAGGTGAGTTCAGGAAAGTCTTGCTGTAGCGCTAGCACCGAGCGAAAGGTATTCTCAGCGGCGGTCCAGGTCTCAGGCACCGGCCACAGCCAGGCTAGGTCGAGGTGGGCATGGCCCAGGCAGCGCACCGTGCGCTGCTTCAGCCAGGGAGAAAACGGTTTGAGTGCCGCTCGCACCGCCAGCAGCGATCGATCAAACCGGGGGCGATCGCCGACGGCAGCCCAGGCAATTCCCGCCAGCGTTCGGCTGAGAGTATCCAGTTGTTCAGCATCGTACTGGGCAAGATAGGTGGCTAACACCGCCAGCTCATCGGCAACGAACCCTGGTTCTGGGCAGTCGCCTTCGGCCTCAAACACGAGCTCGGCCTGCACCAGCGCCCCCTCATCGTGCCCCGGGCTGAGCAAATGCAGAAACACATCTACCGACTCACCCGGCACCACACAATCCGTCAGCAGCACCCGTGTCCAGCAGTCAAAAATATCCCCGGATTGAACGTGGGTGCCATCCACAAAGATATCGGCATGGTTTGCCCACCAGCGCAGCGCCAGCCGCGCTGTCAGCCCCTGAATCGGGTAGCCGTTGAGGGTTTGGGGCCAGGTAAAGCGCTGGTACAGCCCTAGAGGCATCTGGCCCTGGGGCCAGGAAATATGGTGGCGATCGTTCGGGGTGACGAGGGGCCAGGTGCCGCAGACGGTCACGGCAGGGGGAACGTCAGCCCCAGTTAGACTGTGGTGCCAGGGCCCGATCACATCGCGCTGACTGAGGGCACGCAGGCGATCGAGAGTGTTTAAAATCTGGGCTGGAGTAGGGTTGGCAACGGTAGCGGGGGGCATGGCTCCGGTATGATCGAGGGCAATCTCCCCAGTGTAGGCAGAGTTATGGCGACTTCGTCGCGTCCGTTTCAAAGCCGAACGATCGCCAGCCTGAGGGCCGGGTATCGGCAGATGTTCCACAACGCCGAGCGCTGGCTGCATCAGGGCCGCACGGCAGTGGTGTGGGGCATTCAGGTGGCCCTGTACCCCCTCTATGCGGCGGTACAGGGGCTGCGGTTGGGCTACCGACAGCTGCGGGCCGGGCAATCTTGGCGGCAAACCTGGGCTAGATTAAGCGGCAGTTCCCAGCCTGAGCTGGTCGCCGCCGATACGCCGATTCGGGCCTTGTTATCGGTCATTCAGCCGCCGACGGTGACGGCTGCCGACAGCCGACCGGGGGGGCTACGGCTAGTGAATATCTATGGCAGCTGGCTCAAGCAGTCTCAGGCCGGTGCGGTGCTCACTCCGGAGCAGTGGCACCTCGTCCCTATTGAGGCACCAGTCCGGGGCATCGCCTCGGACTTAGCTAACCGCCAACTGGTGTTAGTCACCACCGACAACGGTATCTTTGCAGGGCTGACTGCCCATCAGCAGGGCAGGCTGCACCAGGCGATCGCGCTGATGATGGCAGAGTACGGGCGCGGCTGCCGACAGTACAGCTTAAATCAACACTTGCAGCAGCCCTGGCTGCCGTTACCGAGAGCTAACTCGACATTATTGCTACCCCTGCGATGGCTGCCCCAGGCCCTGCGGTGGATGCAAACTAGCCCCCTAGCCGCAGCCACTAACGTGTTTGGCGAGGCCAGTCAGCAAGCTGCGATCCAATCCCTAAGCCGCTGGCATTCCTCCCTCCCGGGTAAGGGGGAGATACCCCACGCTGATCACCAGAGACCTTTAGAAAGCACTAGTTTGCCTAGCGATAGAGCGCTCATGGCTGGCCAGTCCCAGTCTTTCTACGCCGACGCTTCGATCGAGCAGACGGTGGCCTGGGCCGCTCAGGATGCCTTGGCCATGTCCCCTAGACCGTCAACCGCTGTTGGGTCTTGGCAGGATGGGGGGCAACCGCAGGCGATCGCATCCCATGCTGCACCGCCATCCCCTGCGAGGATTGATGAGGTCGCCCATCGCCCCCAGATCGAGCCCCCCGGTGCGTTAGAAGCCCAGGTGACCCAGGTTGACTACATCGATTCTCCGCTTGTGGCCCTGCTGCGCGGCCTAGACTGGCTGATGTACGGGGTCGAAACCCGGTTGCGGCGGGTGCTGGCCTGGCTGCGGCGTCATTGGTAAGCGAGTCGCACTTAGAGAAGCGAAAGAGAGGCGAACGTTTGGCGATATGATAGACCCAGCTTAGTCCTGCGCCAGGGCCATTTCCACCTGTGGAATGCTGTTGCTGTTTGGGGCAGGTCTTGCGCCTACTGTGTAGCCGTTTGGAGACCTCACTCATGCTGACTCTTAAGATCGTGGTTTATCTCGTGGTTGCCTTTTTTGTATCGCTGTTTATTTTTGGCTTTTTGAGCGGCGACCCCTCCCGCAACCCCGGGCGTCAAGATATGGATTAGGCTCATCCTGGCGGCAGGGTTCTAGAGGGTGGTCACGATGTTTGACCCCAGTTAGCCACCCCTCAGCCAGACCGTGGAACCTGCCGCCAACAAAAGCGTCTTATGGGGTCTACGACGGTTGTCTTACGCTGCCGTCCGTTGCAGCACTTAAAAGCCTTGGAAAAGACGCTTTGCCATCGACTGTTGGGCTATCTAGCCAACGTCTTTCTCTAGCCCGCTTGCCGGGCTTTATTTTTGTTTCGGTAACGCCAGCCCATGCCTCTGCCGCTGATTGTGCCCCCTATGCCCCCGGCTCCAGAGCTGGCTGAAGTTGTGCTGGTATCAACGGCAGCTTGGCCCGATCGGCTAGCGGAGGCCCCTGTTGCTGATTTTTTCTATTCGCCACCGGCCGCCACACAACTGGATAGCGATGGCAGTATCTATCTGGCAGAAGCTGAGCTACTGCGCCCCTTAGCCCAGGCGGCGACCCCAGCCTCTGAACCTTTCCTCGAGACGCCTGCCCGAGATTCCGGTAGCGTCACTCCAGAGGCTGAAGCAGGCGATGCTCTCGAGCAAAACGCCCCTGAGGGCCAGGTCAATGGGATAGATCAGCCTGACGACGCGGCAGACCCACCTCCTCCAGATGAGGACGCTGCCGATGAGGACGCTGCCGATGAGGACGCTGCCGATGAGGACTCTACAGATGAGGACTCTACAGATGAGGACTCTACAGATGAGGACTCTACAGATGAGGACTCTACAGATGAAGCGCCCTCCGTGCTGCTGCGCGCCGATCGCCAGGAGTTTGAGCCCCTGCGGCAGATCGTGACCGCGACCGGAGATGTATTAATTCAGTTTGGGACGGGGCAAATTGCCGCCGATCGCATGTGGGTTAATCTGGCCAACCGTCGTTTGCGTGCTGAAGGCAACGTTTTTTTCAACCGCAACAACCAAACCATTGAAGGTACTGCTGCCACCTACAACCTGTTGCAGGGGGCTGGTGCGGTGGCAAACGGGCGGGGTGAGCTGGAGCTGTCTACCATTGAGGACGATTTTTCTGACCCGTTTGCCGGTTCGGGGCGAGGCGATGGTCGCCCTCTTGACTACCGTCTGCAAAACCAGGCATCGATCTCTCAGGCCACTAGCACTGGACGGGTGGCGGCCGGCACCGGCGACCCCACGACCCTCTTAAGCGGCCAGTCTGATCAGGGGGTACAGCGGTTGCGATTTGAGAGCGCCCAGATCTCCTTTGATGCTGACGGCTGGTACGCCGAAGAACTGCGGGCCACCAACGACCCATTTTCGCCCCCAGAGCTGGAGTTTAGAGCCGACGACGTCAGGCTAACTCCCCTAAATGAAGAAGAGGATGAGCTGGTATTCTCTCGGCCTCGGTTGGTGTTTGACCAGTGGTTGACAATTCCTATCTTGAGGCGACGCTACATCCTCAAGCGGGGGCAACTGCCTCCAGATGCCTTTAACCCTCTACCCACGGGCATTGGCATCGATGGTCGCGATCGCGACGGCCTGTTTATTGAAGGCAACATTCCGTTGAGAACATCTGGACCCTGGAGCATCTCGGTAGCGCCGCAGTTTTTGGTATCGCGCTGGCTGGGCAGCTCCGAATACAATATTGGCGATCCGGCCAACTTTGGCCTAGCCGGGAGCGTTAGCGGCCCCCTCGGGCCACGCACGTCTGTCACCGGCACCCTCAGCCTATCGGGGCTAGACCTGGCCAACCTGAACAATCGGCTACGGGCCAGCTTTAGGGGGCAGCACCGGCTGGGCACCCATCGCCTCAACCTGGAATACAGCTATCGCGATCGCCTCTTCAACGGATCGCTGGGCTTTCAAGATGTCCAGAGCAGCCTGGGGGTGTTGATAGAGTCGCCCAATATCAGCTTGGGCACCACCGGTCTAATCCTCAACTATCAGGCGTCAGGGCAGTACGTTACCGCCAACACCGATCGCACTGATCTACTCAGCCCTGGGGTTGGTTTTGGGCTAACCAATCTCTACCGCTTCCAGGGGTCTGCTGGCCTCAGCCGCAACTTCTTACTCTGGCAGGGGCAGGCCCAGCCGGCCACCGAAACCGAGGGCCTGCGCTACTCTGACCAACCGGTGGTGCCCGCCCTGGGCCTGGGAGTTGGGCTGCGAGGGGTTGTGACCTACTACACCAGCAGTGACCTGCAAGAATCCCTCACGGGCAGCATCGGCCTATCTGGCCAGGTCGGGCGCTTGCAGCGCAATCTGTTTGATTACACCCAGTTCAACATTGGAGTTACCCGCAACATCATTGGCGGCGATACGTCTCCCTTCTTATTCGATCGCACGGTCGATCAAACCGTGCTCTCGGGGGGTATTACCCAACAGATCTATGGTCCCTTTTTGGCCGGTTTTCAAACCGTCATTAACCTGGATACCGGACGCACCATTGACACCACCCTCATCTTTGAATATCGCCGTCGTGCCTACGGGCTGCTATTCAGCTACAGTCCCCAGCAGGAGACCGGCTTCCTAGGCTTCCGCATCAGCTCTTTTGACTGGGGTGGGCGCACCACGCCTTTTGATAGCGACCCGGCCACTCCCAGCGATGTGAGAGTGCGGTGACGTCGCCCAATTCCCATGGCAACGGCTCCCAGTAATCGTTCGCAACCGTAATAAACCTTACGGCGGTGGTCGTTAAACCCACTTAGAATTAAGCTGAAAGGTAAGAAAGTTGCCAAGTAATGGCCCATGCGGGTTAACCACTATGAGTCACCCCAACCAATCTTCAGACGTTGAGTCGGTGTATCAGCTGCTTGACAGCTATAGCTTTGATATCAATGATTACTCAACCGATACGGTGATTGCCTCATGGCTAGAGCAGTATGGTTCAGTTTGGGTCAGCCACGCTATTACTGAAGCCCTCTACCAGGGACGCTACAAAATTGTCTCCATTGACCACATTCTGCAGCTATGGCAGCGGCGAGGGAGCCCCATTCGCCACTTTAATCGGGAGTTTGAATCGATTATTTTGGGTCAGGCGTTACTTTATCCGGCAGGCTACGGTGAGGGCAGTCACGACGCTTCACCCGTCTCCCAGGCAGAGCCCGATGCTGCGGTAGCTGCTGCCGAGACGGCACCTCCCTCTATCGATAGCGCTGCGATCGCACCCGATAGCGCGGATAGCGCACCCGATAGCGCTGCGATCGCACCCGATAGCGCGGATAGCGCTGCGTCATCCCCCTCGTCTCCTCATGACGGGTCTGGGATCTCAACGCCCCAGTCTTCCAGCGAGAAAATTCCTAATTTTCGTCCCCTCACGCCTTCCCTAGACCCAATTTGGCCCCAGGCCGACGAGATCCGACCCTTTGTGCCTCGGCAAGATGGCTCAGAGCTGCATCAGCGGTTGCAGGCGGTAGTCAAGGGCGGCATGCGTGAATAGCGGTGTCAGGGGGACGATGTGCCGTATACTCAGATAGTACATACGGACTATGTCAATGGTTCAATATACTCTGGCCCAAGCCCCCGACCTCGTCTTACCGGTATCTGGCAAAGACTCGGCTAAGGCTCGGGAAAAAGCGCTCGACCAGCTGATCGCTCTGATCGATGAGGGCTGTTTGAGCAATGCTCTGGCCGACGGCTTCGGGGCCGAGCAGCTGGTAGAAATCAAACCCCTTACCCCCTCCGCAACTGTGCAGCAACAAGAAGATTCCGTAGTCGAGGCGATTCAGGTCTTAAACCAGTTGGCCACCCTCAAGGTTAAAGTCCAGGCCTCTCGGGATGAGGCCTTGCAGGTGCGGCAATTGGTCGATCTCCTCTTTGCCGACGCCCCGATGACCCACGCTCAGGTCACCGACCTCAAGGAGGGCTTTAAGGTGCTGAAGTCGTTTGCCCAGAGTAACCTGCGCTTTAAGGAGGCCCGTGCCCAGGCCGAGCAGGCCCGCCAGGTTCTCGATCAGGCCTTGGGTCAATAGAGTCATGCCTGCCGATAAGCTCTAGGGCCCGTTGACTGGCGGGTAGAGCAGATCGAGCGCCTAGTTCTATGGGGCGTCGAGCGTCGAGCGCACAAACCGCCAGATTCCCCTAAAGATCAGGCGAGTCATCTATGCGACAATAAACTCCTACTAGTGGGCGGCATCGCGGCGACGGGCAACACCCAAACCTAGCCCGTCGTCAACTCGTTTACCTAGAGCAATTCATCTGTTGACCTGTTACTGGCAACTCCCGTGATTGAGGCCCAAGTCCACCAACAACTGCGCGCCCTGCTGAGGGAATGGGGAGAGCCAAGTTGGCCCCATCACCTCACTCTGGCAAGGTTGGTGGCGCGGGCGCTACGGCTGGGCCGCAGTGCCCTGCTGCAGGTAGGGAGTTTGTCGGCCTACCAGGGAGAATATCGCCTCAGCTACCTGATTGCCCTGATGATGTGGCCTGGCCCAGCGGTGATTGTGGCCCCCGACCCTACGGCCCAGCGGATATTGCTAGTGGATCTGCCTCGGCTGCAGGAAAAGCTGCATATCCATAAGCCCGTACAGCAGGGCGATCGATGGCCTGGTCATGCCTTTAACGGCATCCTGGTGACCACGCCCAAAGCCTGGTTGGGCGATCGGCTGGGCGGTCATCACGCGTTCCCCGATGGCATTCCCACCCTGATTGACGATGCCGATAACCTGGAGCTGTGGCTGCGCCAACAGCTCAGCGTCCAGCTCAGCCCCCTCGACTGGAATCACCTCGCCCTGTCCTATCCGGCTCACCAGGCGCTGATTCAAGACACCCATGTAGCCCTGACCCACGCCGCCTTTCAGCGCCCTACCAATCCCTACCATCGCTACCCCCTAGACGACAGCGATAGCGAGCAGCTAGCCCGACTCCACCAGGTGCTAACGGCCAGCCGTCCAGGTGGTGAGCCGCAAGATGAAGGCCCCATGCCACCCCAGTGGGCTAATTTCTGGCAGCGGTTTAACCCGCCCGATCACCTGCTGTGGTTCTCCGTCGATCGCGATCGCGGCCACATGGATCTACACTGCGCCCCGGTTGATCTGGCGGCCACCCTGGCAACAGTGTGGTCTCGGCAACCGGTGGTGTTGATTGGGGCCGCCCTCGACCCCGACCCGGCAGCCCTCAACTTTCGTCAGCGGCTCGGGCTCGGTGACCTGACCTGCCTACAGTTCACGCCCCACCGTCAAAACGACGCGATTCAGCTCTATGTGCCGACCCATCTGCCACTGCCCAACACCCCCCAATTTCAGAGCGTGCTGCACCAGGAAATTCGGCATTTACTCATGGTGCCCTGGCCCGAACAACTTGGGCCAACGGTGATTTTGCTGGATGATCTGCCCCTTAAAGGTCAGTTGGCCGCAGCCCTAGCGGGGGAGTTTGGCTCTCGCGTTCAGGTAGAGCAGCAGACGATTGGCCCCAACAGCATCTTGGTCAGCAGCTGGGAATTTTGGCGGCAGCATCGCGGGCTGCTGCCGCCCCCCGCGCTTCTAATTGTGGCAACGCTACCGCTGCCTTCCCTAGAAAACCCAATGGTGGCGGGGCGCGTGGCCTTTCACAAACGGCGGCGGCAAGATTGGTTTCGCCTCTATCTGTTTCCTACGGCGATAACCGAAATTCAGCGGGCGACGGCCCCTTCTCGACTCCACCAGGGGGCCGTGGCGCTACTCGATACCCGGGTACATTACCGCAGCTACGGCATCCAGATTTTAGACGCGCTGAGCCCGGCCGCCTGTCTGCGATCGCTGCCGCGTGAGTGGGGACCATAGCCTTAGGTTTCTTTGGGGGCACTCGATTCGCTATCGTTAATCAAAGCCAACCAGCATGCAGGACATAGCGATATAGACCTATGGGCGAATCAAAGCGACGCAAAGAGCAGCTAGGTGAGAAATACGGTCAGGCCGAGCCTATCTTGCCCTGGCTACCCATTACCAAAGAGCAATCTCAGCAGTTTATGCAATGGACAACCCGAGGCACCTGGGGTGCGATCATTGTGATTATTGCGTTTTGGATCACGCTGCGGTTTATTGGCCCCGGGCTGGGCTGGTGGACGCTGTCTGACTAGGGGGCAAGTGTAAGGCTTCCAAGATATTTTGGGGCAGATTTCCTGGGATCGCCCTTTTCTCACAAAGAAATCGTAACCTTGGCTTTTCGTCTTCCGTGAATTCTAGGTAGAGTGAGGGGGAGACCATCGCGTGGAAGGGTACGGATATATGCTGAGCCAACACAATCAGACTGGCCCTCAGCAGGGTACCTCCAGCGCCAGCGACTGGTCTCCCGTACTGCTGGAGACCGGCGAGTTGGCGTTACCCCTGACTGAGGTAATACCCCCGGCAGTCGATGGCGATCGCGGTGGCAACGGTCAGTCGTGGCGATTGCTGACGATTTCTTTGCTAAGCTGTTTTGCCGCCAGCGGTGCTGCTCTAGGCGCGTTTCTATGGCTGATTAACCTACCGCCCACGGCCAACTGCGAAAGCACGGCTGGGGCTACTACCGATCGCGCTCAGCTTTTTTGTGCTCAAACCGCCGCTGAGTCGGGGGAATTGACCGATGTGCTGGCCGCGCTGGATCTGGTTAGCGGGTGGCCCTGGGGCCACCCGCTGTACTCCGAGGTGCGCCCGCTGGTAGACCGCTGGTCTGGGGTGGTGCTAACTGCGGCGGAGCAAGAGCTGAGAAACAACGGCAGCATGGCTGAAGCCCAGGCGCTAGTGAGCCACATTCCCGCTGGTAGCCCAGTCTTTGCCCAGGCCCAGGAGACCCTACAGGGCTGGCAATCTGAGTGGGATCAAGGGGAGGCTATTTTCGCGACGGCCCAGCAAGCGCTTCAGCAAAGAGACTGGTCGGCGGCCTCGACGCAGGTGCAGGCATTGGCCCAGTTCGAAAATCCCTATTGGCGCGTAGAGCAGGTGCAGACCCTAGCTCAGCAGATTCGCCTCGAGCGCCGCGCCCAAGCCCTGCTTGAGCAGGCGATTGCCACCGCTGCTCCCGGCGGCAGCGATCGCCTAAAGACCGCCCTGCGCACCGCCAGCCAGATCGATGACAGCACCTACGCCCGCAAACATGCCCAGCCCTACCTCAACCGCTGGAGCGATCTATTGCTCCAGCTGGGGCTCAATAAGTGGTACACCTCAGACCTCGATACCGCGATCGCCCTGGGCCGTAGCGCGGCCCTCAACCCCAGTCGTGCCCAAGTCGCCCAAGAGCTGATGTGGCTGAGTCAATCTCGCCAGTTAGCCCAGCAAAGCCTGATGACCTGGCGCACATCCCCCGACCAAGTGGTAACGCTCTATCAAGCCATGGTGCTGGCTAACCGGATATCTGCCGACAGCCCCTACTACCCCCAGGCTCAGTCGAGCGTAGCTACCTGGCGCAGTCACTTGGGGGATCTGGCCCGTTTTCAAACGGCTCAGGCCGTGGGCCAAGTCCGTACCATGGGCGCGCTGAAGACGGCTATTGATCAGGCCGCAGAGGTGCCAGTGGGCCACCCAAGGCGAGTACAGGCTCAGACAATGGTGGCCCACTGGCGTCAAGAAATCGAGCGATTAGAAGATCGCCCCTACCTGGTCAAGGCCCATCAAATGACCAAGACAGGAACCATTGAAGGACTACAAGCGGCCATTCAAGTCGCCAGTGGGGTCACGTTACAGCGGGCGCTCCGGCCTGAGGCCCAGGGCTGGATCTATATTTGGACTAAGGAGATTCAAACCCTAGAAGACCTGCCTATGCTGGCGCGGGCTCGCTCTCTGGCCACCGAGGGCAAGCTTTCCCAAGCCATTGCCGAAGCGACCGGAATTAAGCCTGGGCGGGCCCTCTACGATGAGGCCAAAGCTGCGATCGCAGGTTGGCAGGGGGAGATCGCAGCGGCTGAGCAGGCTCGCCAACGCGCTCTACGGCGAGCCACCACACCTGCTGCCACCCCCGAGACAGTTCTGGAAGCGACGGCCGAGTCCCTAACCGAGAATGTTGACAATTTGCCCATCGACCTGGCTCCTGCAGCTGAGCTAACCCCCAGCCCCCTGGCCCCAGCCCCGAGGCCTCGGCAACGGCGATCGCCCCTGCCAGAACGCATTGAGAC
>NZ_JADEWX010000184.1 GCF_015207395.1 Nodosilinea sp. LEGE 07088 | reverse complement strand
ATTCCCAGGGCGGGCCAAAGCTCTGGAGTGCTTAATTTATATGCCGTTCATCGTTCAGAGCAGAAAGCAAACAACTGAATAGCGGCGGAATTTTTGTAACATTTTTGCAATAACTCGGCTAATCTGGCAGGCTAGCGCGGGGGCGAAAGCGCTCGGTCTGGCGCAGTTCTTCGTAGAGGGCTTTTTCGCGATCGCTCAGCCCAGTCGGCACCACCACTTCTAGCTCCACAATCTGATCGCCGCGCCGTTCTTGACCGACAGGATACCCCCGCCCCGATAGCTGAATGATCTGCCCGGTTTGCGTTCCCTGGGGCAGGGTAGCCCGCACCGGGCCATCGAGGGTGGGGATATCGATGGTGCTGCCCAAGGCCGCTTCGCTGGGGGTAACAGGCACTCGACAGTAAATATCGTTGCCCTGCAGGGTGTAAAAGGGATGGGGATCGACCTGAATGCGCAGGTAAAGGTTGCCGCCCCCCACGCCCTGGCCCCGCAGGCGAATACGCTGGCCGGTCACCATACCCGCTGGCATATTGACCTCTAGGGAGCGCCCGTCTTCTAGCCGGATGCGCTCACGCCCGCCCCGAAAGGCTTTTTCGAGCGGAACCGTGAGATCGGCTTCGGCATCGCGACGGCCTGGGGGAGTGGTCTTAGCATCGTAGCTATCCCGTTCGGGGCGGCTGCCATTGGTGGCCTCAGCGCTATCTCGGCGGCTGTTGGGGCGACGGTTAAGGAGCTGATCGACGAAGACATTAAAGTCAGGAAATTCGCCAAAGCCGAAGTCTTCGAGGGAAATACGACCCCCGAAGATATCGCCTACACCAGGTTTACCTGGCCCCCGCTTAAAGCCTTCCTGCTGCCAGTACTCGCTAAATTTTTCGTACTGAGCCCGCTTTTCGTCGTCAGAAAGCACCGTATAGGCTTCGCTCAGCAGCTTGAATTGATCTTCGGCAGCCTGGTCTCCGGGGTTGAGGTCGGGGTGATACTGGCGGGCTAGCTGGCGATAGGCCTGCTTGATATCGCTAAACGTCGCTGCTCTAGAAACCCCCAAAATATCGTAGTAGTTCCGAAAGTTCTCCATGGAGGGTGGGGGGTTACGAGCTAAGGGGGTGATATGGGAGCAAACAATCTAAAGCTATTCGTCGCGATCGCTCCAGTTGTCATCTTCCTCGCGAGAGGGCGGAGCGGCTGGGCGGGCGCGGTCAACCGGGGCTTGACCGGCGGGCGGGCGACTGGCGGGAGCAGGTGTCCCCCAGGGGTCGTCGTCCCAGGCATCTTTGGATGGGTTCACCGGCGGTTGACTAGGGCGCTTCGCCGTAGGGGGAGCTTCGCGGGCGTAGGAATCATAATCTTGGCTTCCCGAAGCCTGCCTGGGGGGCGAACTGCTGCGCGAATCGCGATACCCAGGGCTGCTGCCCTGATCGGGGGCACTAGGCTGATCGTAGCGCTGGTCATCGTAGCCCGGTCGCCGATCGTCGTAGCTAGGTTGACCGCGATCGGAGCCTGCTGGACGATTGTAATCTGACCCATAGCCCTGACTGCCGGAGCCCGTCTGAGCATAGTCTGGGCGATTATTTGACCGCCCAGAGTCTGGTAGTCCATAATCTTGGCGCTCGTAATCTCGGCGCTCGTAATCTTGGCGCTCGTAATCTTGACGTCCGTAATCTTGCTGGCCATAGCCCGACTGGTCAGAGCCCGTACGATAGCCCCCAGAGTCTGGTCTCTGCTGGCGGCTAGAGCCATAGTCTTGTCTGTAGTCTTGGCCACCGTAGTCTTGTCTGTAGTCTTGGCCACCGTAGTCTTGTCCATAGTCTGAGGCAGGCGGCTGGGAGCGATTGGGGCCAGGGGCGCGGTCGTACCCTGGACTGCCGTAGCCATCGCCACCGCCATAGCCGCGATCGCTGTAGCCCTGGTTGTTATAGCCCTGGTTGTTATAGCCCTGGTTGTTATAGCCCTGATTGTTATAGCCCTGGTTGCCGTAGCTACCATTGTCATAGCGCTGGCCACCCTGGCCCCCGTAACCCGTCGTGCCGTAGGCGCGATTATCGTAGGCGGGGGTACCATAGCGCTGATCGCCACCGCGATTGTCGTAGTCCCAGTCGTCGTCCCAGCTGCCCCAGGACGATGACCCCTGGGAGCCATAGTTGGGCCGGGCATCGAGGTCATCGTCAAAGGCAAAGGTCTTCTTCAGGGTGTTGCCAATCTGGTCGAGAATGCCGCCTTCCGGGGCATCATCAGCCTCGTACAGATAGGCTTCGCGGTTGAGGTCGTAGAGCTCGTCTTGGAGCTCGGCCTGGGCGATGTCGATACCGCGCTCATCGCTTTGTTCTAGATAGTCGCGTAGTTCTTGCACTAGCCCTTCGATGCGGCGACGGCGATCGCGGGCAAACTGCATGCCAAAGTCGAGGGCCACCTCCCGCAGCAGCCGCTCGGCTTGAAAGGTCAGCGCCTCGGCTCGGTTGCGTTTTTCGACCCGCTCTCGCTGGAGGCGATCGGTCTCTGCGAACTCCTCAGCTTCGCGGATCATGCGTTGCACCTCGCCCTCTTCCAGGTTCGAGGCCCCCTGCACGGTCAGGCTCTGCTCGCGCCCGGTGGTCTTATCCATGGCCGACACTTGCAAAATGCCGTTGGCATCGATATCAAAAGACACCAGCACCTGGGGCACGCCGCGCGGGGCCGGGGGAATGCCCATCAGCTTGAAGCGGCCCAGGGACTTATTATCCATGCCCATTTCGCGCTCACCCTGGAGCACATGCACCTCTACCGAGGTCTGATTGTTCTCAGAGGTCGAAAAAACATCCGATCGCCGTACCGGAATCGTGGTGTTGCGAGGAATCACCTTCTTCATGACGCCGCCAATGGTCTCTAGCCCCAGGGACAGGGAAGTGACATCGAGCAGCATGATGTCCTGCACTTCCTGGGTGATGATGCCTGCCTGCACGGCAGCGCCCACGGCTACAGCTTCGTCAGGGTTGACCGCCTGGCTGGGTTCAAGGCCAATTAGACCGCGCACCAGATCTTGCACCATGGGCATGCGGCTGCCGCCCCCCACCAGCACCACCTCGTCGATGTCGTTGGGGGTTAGCCCGGCATCGGTCAAGGCCTGCTTGAGTGGAACCCGCAACGCGCTGACCAGATCGCCGCAGAGACTCTCAAACTGCGATCGGCTCAGGCGGGTCTCAATGTGTTTGGGCCCATCGGGGGTAGCGGTAATAAACGGCAGGCTAATCTCAGTGGTAGCCACGCCGGACAGCTCGATTTTGGCTTTTTCCGCCGCCTCAGTCAGGCGCTGGAGGGCCTGGCGATCTTTGCGCAGGTCAATTCCTTCTTGCTCTAAAAACTCATCGGCCAGCCAATCGACAATTTTGGTGTCAAAGTTGGTGCCCCCCAGTTGGGTATCACCCGAGGTCGATCGCACCTCAAACACCCCATCGCCCACATCGAGAATCGACACGTCAAAGGTGCCGCCACCCAGGTCGAACACCAGAATAGTCTCGTTTTGGGCCTGGTCGAGACCGTAGGCCAGCGCCGCCGCCGTGGGCTCATTGAGAATGCGCTTGACCTCTAGCCCCGCGATCCGCCCAGCATTGCGGGTGGCCTGGCGTTGGGCATCGTTAAAGTAGGCGGGCACCGTGATCACCGCTCCGGTCACCGGCTGACCCAGGTAGCGACTGGCCTCGTCGGCCAGCTTGCGTAGCACAATGGCCGAGAGTTCCTCGGGGGCAAAGTCTTTCTCTAGGCGGGGGCAGCGAATTTTGACGTTGCCATTTTCGTCGCGACGAATGGTGTAGGGCACCCGCTTAGAGGATTGGTCTAGCTCGGCGTAGCGACGCCCCATATACCGCTTGACGCTGTAAAACGTATTTTGGGGATTGAGCACGGTTTGCCGACGGGCCATCTGACCCACCAAGCGCTCGCCCTCTTTGCTAAACGCCACCACCGAGGGGGTCGTGCGCATCCCTTCGGCGTTGGCAATTACTACGGGCTTGCCACCCTCCATCACAGAGACCACTGAGTTGGTCGTGCCCAGGTCGATGCCAACTACTTTTCCCATTCGCTCTGGCGTCTCCTTATCTGTCTGTCTGCGTGCTCAATGAAGGTTAGCACCGGGTGGGCATCGCTTCTGCCGCTGTCCTTACAGTCAACTTTCTCAATGATAGTCTGTCACAGACTGGCCTAGATTCTACATACCGCCTTCTAGGTAGGCCTCGTGGTTGAGGTCATAGAGTTCGTCCTGCAGCTTGGCCTGGGCAATGTCAATGCCGCGCTCGTCGCTCTGCTCTAGGTGGTCACGTAGCTCTTGTACCAGCCCTTCAATGCGGCGACGGCGATCGCGGGCAAACTGCATACCAAAGTCAAAGGCCACCTGAAGCCACCACCGCTCAGCTTGGAAGATGAGCGCTTCGGCCTGGTTGTGCTTCTCGGCCTGTCCCATTCGCTCTGGCGCCTCCTTATCCGTCTGTCTGCGTGCTCTATGAAAGTTGGTAATGGGAGGGCATTGCTCCTGGCTCGACTTTCTTAATAATATAGCCTGTCACAGTCTGGCCTAGATTCCCCCCATGGTCTGGAGGGGAATGAGATGAGGAAGATAAGGGATAGCTAATCTTGATTCTGGAGGTGTTTAGCGGCGTTTGCTGAGTGCTTATAGTATGCCACCTCCGACTCTAGTCGTAGAAGTGGTCAGCCCCGGTGAATTGCAGTGGGAGCGTGACTACATAGCCAAACGGGCTCAGTACGAAGATTTGGGCATTCCGGAATACTGGATTATTAACCCCCAAGACAGCACGGTCTTAGTGCTGACCCAGACAGGGCAAGGGTTTAGCCCTGTGGGCACGTTTGCGGGCGCACAGGCGGTGGTATCGCCTCAGTTTGCCGACCTGCATCTCACTACCGTTGAGCTGTTTGAGGCTGGCTCACAACCCTAGAATTGTGTGGCTAAAGTCAGGTGCTTTCACCGCGATCGCCCGATCCACCAGCACTCTCCCCGTCGCGCCAGCGGGCAGCTCTGGTCAATCTAGCGGCGTCAACCGCTAAAATCGAGGATGCAGTGCACCCGTTTGTGAGGTATGGCAGGTCATAGCAAGTGGGCCAACATCAAGCGCCAAAAGGCCCGAGTCGATGCGGTTAAGGGCAAGATCTTTGCCAAAATGTCGCGGGAAATCATTGTGTCTGCGCGCCAGGGCGGCGACCCAGCGGGCAACTTTCAGTTGCGCACGGCGATCGACAAGGCCAAGGCGGCGGGGGTGCCCAACGACAACATCGATCGCGCGATCGCAAAGGGCTCTGGCAATCTGGATGCCGACGACAACTTCGCAGCCATCCGCTACGAGGGCTATGGCCCCGGCGGCGTCGCCATCTTAATCGAAGCCCTGACCGACAACCGCAACCGCACCGCCGCCGATTTGCGGTCTGCCTTTAGCAAAAGCAACGGCAACCTGGGCGAAACCGGCTGCGTGGGCTGGATGTTTGACCCCAAAGGCGTGGTCACGATCGCGGAACCGGGTGACGAAGACGCCCTGCTCGAAGCGGCCATGGAAGGCGGGGCCGAAACCTACGAGCTCACCACCCTGCTCAACAATCGAGACGAAGAAATTCCGGGAGCCGAGATTTTCTGCGATACCAGGGATCTAGAACAGCTCGACACCGTCCTCAAAGCCCACGGCTATGCCGTTCAGCAAGCTGACCTGCGCTGGATCCCCAGCAATACGGTGTTGGTGGATGACCCCGACCAGGCGCGGCTGTTGATCAAGCTGATGGATGCCCTCGAAGATCTCGACGACGTGCAGTCGGTCACCGCCAACTTTGACATGGCCGAGGAACTGATGGATGCGATCGCGGCGTGAGCCAGGTGTTGATTTGGGGGCGATCGCAGTGTTCCCAGCAGTGAGTCTAGCTTTGGCGAATCTATAGGCTGTTTTCACCCTTAGAGCCGCCAATCTCCAAGATTTTGGTGACAAATTGGGCATTCACTCTGATTGCCCTCCCCTTGTTGCCATAGGGCTACCCTATTGGAGTGAGCGAACGAACTGAAAGAATTTCATCGGAACGCAGTGGAGAAACGGCAGACTTCGGCACGGTGACCACATCGATTGATTCGCCCACGGCGTTGAAAACTTCGAGAATATAGCCCTCTTCGAGACCGTCGGGATCGGGCACAGTATCCACAAAGGTGGCGATATCCCCTTGCTTTAAGTTGTAGCCAGGAAAGTCTCGATTGAGCGAGACTCTGCTATAGAGAGGGGTTTCGGTATGATTCATCGCTTTGGCTTTAGGGTGACAAACTGGAACACACCATCTAGATTGCGCTCTATCCAAACTGTAACAACTTCGAGATTACCGTTTGGGCCTAGCAGTACGCCTTCCACAAGATAGTAGGTACCGTACCTATTGCTACGGTCTGAAATCGCATCGTAGGTCTTGACTAGACTGAGGATGGCCTGCTTGAGCTGATCGGGGCTGTCTAAAGTGAAGCCGACCTGGGCTAGAAATTTTGACTTGTCATCCTCTGGGCGAGGCACCAACAAATATTCAGCAAGCTTGCTATCGGGAATAATTAGGGTGCCTTGCAGTTTCATCGTTCAGCTACAATTAGCTGCAAACAATGCTGCAGCGTTCACTTCAGGCCTTGGGTTCCCGCATTGTAGAGTAGGCCAGCCATTGTTGATAAACCATATTAAGAGTGATTTTGGCGATCGCACCCATTTCGCCCTTCGCCTCACTCTGCGAAAACCTGAAAAACCCTATAGATTAAAGAAATAGGGAACCATAAGGAAAAACGAGGACACCCACATGCGGGTATTGTTAATGACCGGCAAGGGCGGCGTCGGCAAAACCTCCGTCGCCGCTGCCACGGGGCTGCGCTGTGCCGAACTGGGCTACAAAACCCTGGTGCTGAGCACCGACCCGGCCCACTCCCTGGCCGACAGCTTTGACATGGAACTGAGCCACGACCCGCAACCGGTGCAACCCAACCTGTGGGGGGCCGAACTCGACGCCCTGATGGAGCTAGAGGGCAACTGGGGCGCGGTCAAGCGCTACATTACCGACGTGCTTCAGGCCCGTGGGCTCGAGGGCATCGAAGCCGAAGAGCTGGCCATTCTGCCCGGCATGGATGAGATTTTTAGTCTGGTGCGCATGAAGCGCCACCACGACGAAAACGAGTACGACGTACTGATCATTGACTCGGCTCCCACCGGCACCGCCCTGCGCCTGCTCAGCCTGCCGGAAGTGGCGGGCTGGTACATGCGTAAACTCTACAAACCCTTCCAGGCGGTCTCCGAAGTGCTGCGGCCCCTGGTGCAGCCCTTTTTCCGCCCGGTGGCTGGGTTCAACCTACCCACCAAAGAGGTTATGGATGCCCCCTACGAGTTTTACGAGCAGCTGATCGAGCTAGAAAAGGTGCTCACCGACGCGAGCACCACCTCGGTGCGCCTGGTGACCAACCCCGAAAAAATGGTGATCAAGGAATCGCTGCGGGCCCACGCCTACCTCAGCCTCTACAACGTCGGTACCGACCTGGTGATTGCCAACCGCATCATCCCCGACGAGGTGCAGGACCCTTTCTTTCAGCGCATGAAGGACAAGCAGCAGCAGTACAGGCACGAAATTCACGAAAACTTTCGCCCCTTGCCGGTGAAGGAGGTGCCCCTGTTTGCCGAAGAACTCTGTGGCCTAGAGGCCCTACATCGGCTCAAAGACACTCTTTACGCCGACGAAGATCCAGCCCAGGTCTACTACAAGGAGACCACCCTGCGAGTGGTGCAAGAAGCGGGCAACTACAGTTTAGAACTCTATCTGCCCGGCATTGCCAAAGATAAAGTTGAGCTGAGCAAATCGGCGGATGAACTCAACATTCGCATTGGCAACCACCGTCGCAACCTGGTGCTGCCCCAGGCCTTGGCGGCACTGCAACCCGCCGGAGCCAGGATGGAAGACGACTACTTGAAGATTCGCTTTGCCAGCGGGGGCTAGGACTCATACGAAATCCGATTTGGAAAACCCCGATTCACGATTATGACCCTCGTAGGGGCATAGCATGCTATGCCCCTAGCGATCGGGGGTATGTAACCAAGATTCGGTATCAGGCTACAATCCCCAGACTTGCTTGAGCCCCCGGAGACGGTAGTAAGCCGCTTTGGGCTGATTCTTGCGGTTGAGTAAGCCGCCAAAGGGCCAGAACACCGCCTGGTCAGATAAGTCCCACCAGCTGACGGTTTCGATTTCGGGCTTGCTGTAGGCCAGGGTGTAGACCTGCTCGACCCAGTCGGCTTGGATTGCCTCGCTCCAGGGGGCGTGCCACTGGCCCTCGGCCTCACCCACGATCGAGTTTTCGTCGGGACCGGTGTCTGAGGAGCAGCCCATTTCAGTAATGTGGATGGGCTTGCCCAGGGCAATGAAGCGATCGAGCAGGCGGTCGATCTCGAACATATCTTGATCGGGGTAGTAGAGCTGCAGACCGATGACCTCAAAGTCGATGTCGGCGGCGAGGCAGGCTTTGAGATAGCTGTAGGGGCTGCGCTGGGGCGGGCCGTAGAGGGCGACGTTGCGGGCCCAGAGGCAGCAGCTGTTGACTACCCGCTTCAGGTTAGGATTGCCTTCTCTAGCGGTGTCGCAGGCCAGGCGGGTGAGGGCGATAAACTGGGCCTGGTCGTAGCCCAGCGCGTTGGCCCAGGGGGCACCGTGGGCTTCGTTAATGACGTCATAGGCAGGAATGCGATCGCCGTAGCGCCGGGTAATCGCCAAAATTCGCTGCCGTAGCACTGCTTTGACCTCGGTGTAGGGCAACGGGCTCACCCAGTCAGGCACGATGCCGTCGTAGAACCACACCAGGGGGTGGCCCTTGGGGGCAATGCCAAACTGCTCTAACCAGGCCACCTGGGTATCGACTTCGGTGTAGCTGGGCTGGCCTCGCTCAGGTTCCATCGGCTGCCAGTAAAAGGGCACGGTGGCGGTGGTAAACAGGGCCTCAAAGTGGCGATCGTAGTCGGCCCCCAGGTACGGGTGGGCGAAGGCATTGCAGCCGAGCTTGAAGTCTTGGCGAGTGGGGGTGCGGGCGATGCGCTGGCCCGCTCGGCTGAGGGCAGCGGCTTCGCCAGCCCACAGACTCTCAACCAAAGACTGATTCCACAGCGAAAGTTGGGCCGCTAGCTCGGTAGCTTGCTCTGCTTGGGCGCGGTAGGCTTGGGCGCGGTGAAGGCGATCGCGCACCCGGCTAGGCATACCGTAGCCCTGGCGCTGCCAGCGGGAGATCGCGGTGGTGACGCGGTGAAGGCGATCGCGGGCAAAGGCGCCATTCAGCACCAGGGGAAAATCGCTGGGCATAAAGCCACGCCCCTGGTTGTCGGCGTAGAGGGTGACGTTGCCAAAGCCCTCGACGGGGAGCTGAAGGGCGATCGCAAACGGCAAGGGCGGCGGCTGGGAGATGAGTCGGCCGTCTGCTACGGTGCGATCGGGGTGGGGGATGGGTTCTTCGTTGAGGTCGAGGAAGTAGATGCGGTTCAGCGCAATCTTGGGTAGCGCATCGCCATTAGGTAGGTAGGCGTCCAGGGTTATAGGCGGCGGGCTAGCGAGCATCCTGCCTGGGACGTGGCCCAACCCTAAAGCGGCGAGGGCGGTTGTAGTGGTGTAATGCAGAAAAGGGCGACGTTTCATATCATTGGGCAGCCCTGGACGAGGATCTAAGCACGGAAGGCCTGCTACGCGGCGAAGGGCGTTGCTGAATAACGGGATGAACTTGGGTAAGGGCGTAGGCCATTCGCCCTTAGGTGATTTCTGGAAAACAAAATACCCATGTAGGATGGGCCAAGTCGCCTACCGCTAAGGCCTTGAGGGCAGTATCCTATTCAAGCTGGTTCCTGGGGAATGTAGTGGGTGTTGGGCCAGATTTCATTGATCTCGTCAGCCTGGTGGTGGGCGGCAAAGCGCTCCCAGAGAATGCCGTTGCAGTCGGTGTCGCTGGTAAAAGATGCAGCGGTGTCATCTTCCCAGCCCAGATGCCGCATCTCTCCAGGTTTGCAACTGGCATCCTGGCGGACTGAGAGATTGAGGGTGGCGCAGCGCCACAGGGCATATTCCCCTGGCACCACCACGCAGGGTTGTAGCCCAAGGCGAGTGGAGTAGTCTCGCACGGTGGCGGCGATGTCTTGGGTGGCGATCGCAATATGCAGTCGTCTCATCGGCATAAGTGTTTTGCGTACTGTTTCGTCCGAAATATTCTCGACGATATCGACAGCGACCAGGCGGTCGGCCAACTGTTGCATCGTCCACCGTTCTCGGCCTGCGGGCAGGTCACTACAGGCCGTTGCCACTAGAAAGGCTTCAGCGTTGCCATCAAGTTTTCGCTGACCGCCCCGCCGAGGGCGTTCTGATCATGAGACTTCTGAGGTTTTCCCCAGTGTCTCATCCCTACCCCACCTGTCACTATTGGGTTAGCAGACCACTAGAAGCTAGAGAGACTGTTCTCAATGCCTTTCCCAATCGCAACTTTAGGCAACCTCAACTGCGATAAAAGTCTCAGTCGCAACTTGACAACCCTTTAAACAAGCAGGAGAGCATCGTTGCACATCCTCGCGAGATTGGCTCGCGAGATTGGCTCGCGAGATTGGACAGTATTGCGGCTCGTAGGGTGCATTCGCGATAGCAATGCACCAAATCTATATGTTAGGAGATTTGCAACATGTAAGCGGTGCATTGCGGCCGAGGAGACCAATTGACTTTAAGCCGAATAGAATTTTGGCCACGAATGCACCCTACCTGGTTTTCCGTAGGAGGAGACCCGCCATGATTGGCCTAGCACGTTGGTACAGAAACCCGGTTTCTCGGTCAGAATGCCAGTCATGCCGTTAGGGCAGTGACAAAGAAACCGGTTTTTTAGCCAGACTGTACCGGTGCTGGGCAGTCCTAAGTTCTTGATTGGATTTCTAGGCCGCCAAGTCAGGTGCACCAGCGCTGGGGCAGGAGTCTAGCTTAGCGGCGATGAATTTAGACAAAAGTAGAGTGGGCGGACTGTTGGGAAAA
>NZ_JADEWX010000015.1 GCF_015207395.1 Nodosilinea sp. LEGE 07088 | reverse complement strand
GGGGTGGTAGTGGAAGGCCTGCTCGGTCACCAGGTCGATAAAGCCGACCAAATCCTGGTTTTGGCGAATGGGGTACTGCTGGGGAATCACCGGGCGCGAGGAAACCTCCCGCAGGGCCGCCAGCACCTCAGCAAAGGTGCCGTTGGCGCGATCGAGCTTGTTGACCCAAACCAGGTGGGGAATTTTCCAGGTGTCGAGAAATTGCAGCAGGGGTGAGAGGGTGAGCACCTTGTTGGGGTCGGCTTCGCAGACCACGATCGCCGCATCGACCCCCATCAGGGCATGGTTGGTTTCTTGCTGCAATTCAACGGAGCCGGGGCAGTCTACAAAGGTAAAAGAAATGCCGCCGTACTGAGTACTGGCGGCATTGAGTTCGACGGTCATGGCGCGGGCACGGGCCTCGGGGGTACTATCGCCAAGGGTATTGCCCTCATCGACGCTGCCCTTGCGAGTGATCGCCCCGGTAACCGAGAGCATGCTTTCTAAAAGGGTGGTCTTACCACTGGAATAGGTGCCGACCAGCGCTACATTACACCGGTCTGAAAGAACGTTTCGAGTCATAATAAACTCCTTGCCATGCATAGATGGCTTGTAGGGAAAAGCCCACAAAATGCAGGCCCGACGAGCTTGATTTGAAGCGACTCAGCTGTGTCTAATATCAGGTTAACCTGAGCCTAAACCGTTGATTAACTCAGTTCTAGAAAGTTTATCTGTTGAAGTTTCATACCCAAGTTTTGTCGATCTATGACAGAGCGTGAGGAAGCGTAACGCCAGACCGGGGGTCTAGTACCGAAAGGCAGAAGTAAGAAGGCAGAAGGCAGAACGGGAACCCCAGGTCTCATAAGGGTTTCCGCGTGAGTAAACAGCTGGGTTATTTCCGCCTCAGAGTACTAGAGGGGGACTTCGGCAATGTCGGCGATCGCAGGCAGTTCTACCCCCCCCGCCATCGCGTAGCGTTCTGACGCACGCTGGCAGCGCACCACGTAGGGGCAGTGGGTGCAGTGGCCCAGGGCCGAGTCAACCTGGGGCAGATCGTCATTAAGGGCGAGTAGGGCGGTGAGGCGATCGGTCAGCCGTTGCAGATCGGCCTGGGTGCGGCGATGCTGGGCGGCGGTGTAGGCGATCGTGACACTGCTGGGCGGCTGGGGGTCGGCTTGAGCGCCGGGGGGCGCGACAAACCAGTAGGTCATGGCCACTTGCTCGGGGGGCAAATCGCTGGTTTCAACCAGCAGATAGAGGTACAGGCGGGTTTGCCACTCCTGGGCTAATTGCGTTTTGCTGGAGGGGGTCTGGTAGGTTTTCCAATCGACAATGTGGCCGCTGGTGGCGTCCATCACCAGCAGGTCGTAGATCGCGGTCAGCCCATAGCCGTTAAAGGCCAGGGTGCGGCGATGCTCGCTCTGGCGAAAGCCCTTAGGTTGCGGAATAAATAGATCGGGGGCAGCAGCCTGCAAGGAGCTAACCGCCATTTCCAGGTCGGGGTCTGCTTGCAACAGATCATCGACCGGTAGCTCCAGATCCCGCTGCTGCATCACCAGGTGAAACTGCGTGCCCCACCGCTGCCGCTCGGCCATGGCCGGGTCGATGGGAGCATTGTAGTGGTCAATATAGGTGTATTGATAGCGCCGGGGGCAGATCTCCAGCTGGCGCAGGTGACCTTGGGTGAGGGTAAGCATGGGCAGGGTTTTGCCGTCGGGTTGTAGGGGCACAGCATGCTGTGCCCCTACAACCCGACAGAGGGTTATACAGTGGCCAGCAGCTTGTCAATATTTTTAGCGGTCTCGAAGAAGTAGGCGGCGTTTGCTTCGGGGGTGCCGGGCAAAATGCCGTGACCCAGGTTGAGAATGTGGCCCCGGTTGCCCGCTTTTTGAATGGTGTCGAGAATGCGATCGCGAATCAGCGACTGCGAGCCAAACAAAATGGCCGGGTCGATATTCCCCTGCACGCCAATGCTGGGGCCAAGGCGGCGACGGGCTTCGGCCATATCCACCGTCCAGTCAACGCTGACGATATCGACGCCCGACTCACCCATCAGGTCAAAAATGCCCGCGCTGCCGCTGATGTAGAGAATCAGCGGGGTGTCGGGGTGGGTCGCCTTCACCTGCTGCACCACCCGCTGCTGGTAGGGCAGGGCAAAGGTGCGGTAGTCCATCGGGCTGAGCTGCCCAGCCCAGGAGTCAAATAGCTGCACCACCTGGGCCCCGCAGTCGATCTGGTAGCGCACGTAGGCGGCGATATTGTCGGCCAACTTGCCCAGCAGGGTGTGCAGCATCGCCGGTTCGCTAAAGGCCATGCCCTTGATGTTGGTATAGCTCTTCGAGGTTTTGCCCTCTACGGCATAGGCCGCCAGGGTCCAGGGCGAGCCCACAAAGCCCAGCACCGCCGCGTCGTTGCCCACTTCACGGCGCAGGGTTTGCAGAATGGTGCGAATGTAGGGCAGCGCTGTCTCGGGGTCGAGGTCGTGCACGGCGTCAACCTGGGCCTGGGTGCGAATCGGCGGGTCGATGATCGGCCCCTTGCTCTCGACAATGTCGAAGGGAATGCCCATGCCCGGCAGCGGCGTCAAAATATCGGAGAACATGATCACCCCATCGGGGCGAAAGGCGCGCCAGGGCTGGAGCGAGATCTCAATGGCCAGGTCGGCGTTTTCGGAGCGATCGCGAAACGACGGATACTTATCACGCAGGTCACGGTACACCTTCATATAGCGTCCGGCCTGACGCATCATCCACACCGGAGGGCGCTCTAGCACTTCGTGACGGGTGGCGCGGAGCAACAAAGGTACCTGGTTCACTGCGGTCATTGAGACGTCACCAATTTACAGAACAGCACTTTAATCGAAAACAGCGAATCGAGAGCAGCGTTACAAAAGCACCCGCCCAAAAGCGAACTAAAGCGCAACTCTTAGCTTATCACTCTGTGATGCTCTCTACTTCTTACGGGAAAAGGGGTTCAGCACTTTTTGCCTCGCAACATTTGTACATAATGTGACGCGTTGTAAAGCGAGTTTTCCTATCCTTCATGGGCACCGGGAGACGTGGGCCTCACCACCAGTGACCATTAGCTTGAGCAGCAGCAGGGCAACAACGATGTATCCGGCAATGGCGGTTAGCACGGCCAGACCTGCGTAGTTAGCGCCAAAGCGCACTACCCAGCACCATAGATAGCGTTTAACAGCCACCCAGGACCTCAAGCCCCCTCTTCGACGGGCGCAGGTTGGAGTGCAGCCAGCCCTAAAACTGGAACCGTCTCGGCTGCTGCAACGACTGGCTGCTGCACGTTCTGGGCGTAAAATTTCCCCGCATAAATCTCAGCATTGGCCAGGGTCATATCTTGATAGACCCCCCGTACCGAGGCACTGACCGCGACGGTTTTGACGTCGTACATTTGGGTCGCCAGCTTGGGATAGAACCCCAGGGCAAAAATCAGCGAGATAAAACAGGCCGCAATCATCACCTCCCGGGGCGTAGCATCCACAAACTTGGCCTCACCGGGCAACTCGCAGTTGTTGCCAAAACACGACGGTTCCTCATCCCCCTGGTCTCTCAGATCCAGGTCATTCATATCGCAAAAGGGCAGCACATCGCAGGCCGGGGGCACCGCCGAGCCATAGAACACCTGCTTGAGCATCGAGAGCAGGTAGACCGGGGTCAGAATCAGGCCCAGGGCCGATAGGCCAATCGTGACCATGCGGAAGGTCTCGCTGTAGGCACCGCTGTTGGCAAAGCCGACAAATACAGCCACCTCGCTGGCAAAGCCGCTCATCCCCGGTAAGGCCAGGGAGGCCATCACCGCCATGGTGAACAGCGTGAACACCCGCGGCAACGCCTGCCCAATGTTGCCCATCTGGTTCATCATCATGGTGTGGGTGCGATCGTAGGTGACCCCGGCCAGATAAAACAGCACCGCAGCAATCAGCCCGTGGGAGAGCATTTGCAGCAGCGCCCCGCTGATGCCCAGATCGCTAAAGGAGGCAATGCCCAGCAGCACAAAGCCCATGTGAGACACCGATGAGTAGGCCAGGCGGCGCTTCATATTCGTTTGGGCAAAGGAATTTAGCGCCCCGTAGACGATGTTGATCACGCCCAACACCGCCAAAATTGGCGCGAAGTAAACATGGGCGTGGGGCAAGAGGCCGAGATTGAGGCGAATTAATCCGTAACCGCCCATTTTCAGCAGCACCCCCGCCAAAATCATCGACACCGGCGACGAGGCTTCACCGTGGGCATCGGGCAGCCAGGTGTGGAAGGGGAACACCGCCAGCTTGACGCCAAAGGCCACTAGCAGCCCGGCGTAGAGGAGGAGTTCGAGACCGAGGGGAAACGATTTGAGCTGGAGCTGGGCAATATCAAAGGTCACCCAATCGCCATAGAAGGCCATCGCCAGCGCCGCCATCAAGATGAAGATAGAGGCGGCAGCGGTATAAATCAAAAACTTCATCGCCGCATAGCTGCGGTTTTGCCCGCCCCAGATGCAGACCAGTAAATAGACCGGAATCAGCTCAATCTCCCACATGATGAAGAACAGCAGCAGATCCTGGGCGACAAAGACGCCGACCTGCGCCGCATAGAGCACCAGCATGAGGCCATAGAACAGTCGCGGACGGTGGGTGACCTGCCAGGCCGAGAGCATAGAAAGGGTGGTGACCAGACCTGCCAGTAGCACCAGCGGGGCCGACAGGCCATCCACGGAAACCGTCCAGTTTAGCCCCAGGGAAGGGATCCAGGGAAAGGACTCAACAATTTGAAAATCGGCGCGGCTGGCATCGTAGTGCATCCAGAAGGTGTAGCCCATCAGCACCAGGTCAAGCCCCCCAACGCCGACGGCATACCAGCGAAACAGGTTTTCATGTTTGCTGGGCAACAACGGAATCAAAAGGGCTGCCACCAGGGGCAACAGGACAAGGATAGTGAGCCAGGGGACTTGAGCGATTGCCATAGTATTTTTAAAAGACGAATGCCTGATTGGATAGTGGTAGGCAGAAGCCTGGAAAAACGCGGCCTAAAACAACGGCCACTATAATTTTTGGCCTCAATCGCCTCAAATCGCCGCTTCTGTTTTCTCAGACCCTTGCCGGAGGTAAAAGATTATTTATTGAATTGAATCTATGAATAGTCATTTACCACTAGCTTCATATCTATGATTTAAGCATTCCGAGGACATTCTCGCTACCGTAACTATTTCTGATGGCAAGGAAAGGAAAAGCTTATGAGTCAGGCCATCGCAGCGAGTTAGTGAGGCCCATACCCAAACCTACAGCTATGCGGCCAGGTCGCGATCGCACCGCCCAGAAAGGTCGCGCTTCGCCGTAGAATTAAAGACTGTGATTGTTTGGCAACCCGCAGCTTATTCCCATGGATATTGTGAACTTCTTTGAATCCCTAGCCGGCAAGTGGTTTTCCCAGCGCACCACCCACAACCTGGCGGGGCAGAGTTCACAGGCGGGGCAGTCAAATTTGCTGATTGATTTTTTACCAGCCGCCGATGGCGATCTGGCGCAAGCCTGCGCGCCCCTGGGCCACGACTCCAGCCAAATTGCCTGTGGTCTGCGCGTGCACCAAGACAGTCAGCTCGAGGGCGACAGCCAAAAAATTCAGAGCACCGCCCTGATGGTGGTTATGACTCCAGATGCATCGGGGGCGGGGGTGCTAGTGCAAGCTGCCGCCTCCGCCCCCGCCGTTCAAGGCCACTACCAGGTTGAGAATGAGGTGCTGACCATTGTCACCCCCACCGCAGCAGGCCAGGTAGAAGAGCGCCTGTGGTTTGTTAACCCCAACCTGCGCATGCGCACCAGTGTGGTCAAAGTAGACGATACGGTGCAAATCGCTTCATTTTGCTCTGAGATTCGCATGGGGCTGGCCAAGCCTGCCGATTAACCGCTCGCTCAACCGCGATCGCATACCATCAGACTGCGCATTTAGACGACGCATCAGGCCGACGGCAGCGAAGTAATGATCAGCTCGTTACCCTCGCGGCCCAGCACGGCCACGATTTCTCCCAGGCTAAAGTTGGTCTCGGCGTTAGCTGGCTGGCCCCTCCAGTAGGTACCCTCATACTTGACCTGATAGCGCATCCCTGGTTTGAGCACATCAACCACCTCAGCCCTGTGGTCAGACCAGGCACCCTCCGGGAAAGTCGGCGCTTCAGCGGTGGCATCAGCCCATTGCACCGTCGGGTCTGGGGGCAGATCGCCAGGGGTAGACTCCCGTTCGGGCGGCAGTGGGGAGGAGTAGGTCATGGGATTGCACTGGCTAAAAAATGGCGATGGGGCTCTCATCGGGTACCCTTCCGTCGCTGGCAGGTTGAAGAGTACAATGCCACGGGGCAATTGGAATCATCACCCTTTATGATGAACCAATTGGCAGCGACCGTGGGGTTGCATCGCCGTAGACCGTGAGGATAGAGAACAGAGAAACGCTATGGCAGGGCCTCAGATCGAACAGTGGCATGAGCCTGAACTCCAGGGGAATCAACCAGTAGAACCCGCTGCCACCACAGCGGCCATTACCCTGGCCCCTTCTCCCACTCCCCTGCACCGACCTCGGTGGCAAAAACGGGCGGCGATCGCAGCGGGCATTGCCGCCCTCGGTGGCCTCGGTGGGGTGCTGTGGTGGCTGCTGCGCACCTCGCCCAGTCCCCACATTCTCGACCTTTCGCCGTCTCAGAGCCAGTACCAGCTGACCCAGGGCGAAACCCCTCGCCTCAGCTGGCAGGTCAGCCATCCCCAGCAGGTAGAGACCATGCTGTTGCGCGGTTATGCCCCCGATGGCACGCTGGTCTACGGCCCTGAGACCTATGACCTCTCTGAGGGGCTGCCCGTCAACCTGCTGCCCTACTGTGATCAAACCGGGCGACGGCTCACCTGCCGCGAGGTGCCCCTAGAACTGCGCCAACCCGGTACCTATCGCTTTGAACTCACCCTGCTGCCCGCTATGGCCCTCAACCTGGCCCCGGTAGAGGCCACCAGCAGTCTGGTGACCCTGGCCGGGCCAGCCCAGCCCAGGGTAGTTGAGCTCGCTCCCGACCAGGTGATCTATTCTGAAGCGGGCACCCAGGTATCGGCCAATGGCCCCGCCATGGCCCCGCCCGTCACCGAAGCTGGTATTCGCGTCAGCTGGATTGTCAGCCATCCCGAAAGCCTGCAAGCCCTGCTGCTGGTGGTGAAGCGCCCCGATGGCACCACCCTGGGGGGACGCCGCTTTACCCTCAGCCCCGCCGATGGCTCGGCGCCGACCACGCTGCCCGAAGAACTCAAGCCCTTCTGCCAACTGCAAGAGCAGCTGATTTGCCAGGGGGTGCCCAGCGGCATGCTGGATGTAGGCCAGTATCAGTTTGAGCTCACCGCCGTGCCCGCCAACCTGGGCGATGGCGAACTGCCCGCCGCCAAGCAAAGTGAGGTGGTCAACATCGAGCCCCGCCCGGTGCGCATTGCCGCTTTTACCATCAACGGTCGCGAGGCCCAGCCCAAATACCTGGTGCCCGTAGAGCCAGGGCAGCCGATTCCGGGGTTTCAGGTGGCCTGGCGCGTAGAGGGTGGGTCAACGGCCAGGGTCGAGCTGCTGCCCTCCCCCGGTAGCGTAAGCTTGCAGGGCAACCTATCGATGCCCCTCAGCCCGGCGGGCACCACCACCGTCACCCTACGGGTAACCGATGGCCAAAACCCGCCCCTGGTGAGGGCGGTGACCTTTGAGACCTTTAACCCGCGACCCAACCAGCCGGTGATTATCAACCAGGGTGCAGCGGCCCCAACCGGTGATGGCAGCGCCCAGCGGCCCAGCGGCCCAGCGGCCCAGCCTAGTGCCCCGGCCCGTAGCGACCCCCTCGGCGATCGCATGAATTCACCAGAATCCACCTCTAACGACAACCTCACAGACCTCCAAAATCGCTCTCCTGAGGAGCTCGACCTGGCGTTTTAGGGAGCATCCATTCTGGGCGGTGAGTATGGCCACAACACAGTTTGCCTCGGTAGACCACAGCGACTTGCTGCGATCGCGCCTGGCCCAGGTCGGCATCGCCAGCTACCGCGCCCTCAGCCAGGCCAGCGGTGTGCCCCGCTCGGCGATTGACCACCTCCGGCGCGGCCGGGTAGATCGACTGCGGGTAGCGGCCCTCCAGCAGCTCAGCCACACCTTAGCCATGCCAATGGCCGATATCGTGGCCGACTTTGGGGCCGCTGATTCATCCCCCCAGTCCTCTCCCCAGTCCTCTCCCCAGAGCACCGCCAGCGAATCGCCTGAGGTAGCCCAACTGGCCGCACAGGTGCAGACGCTACGGCAGGAATGCGATCGCCTGCAAAGCCAGCTGACCAGCCAGGCCAACACCCTGCGCCAGCAGATCCAGCAGGAGGCCCTGGCCCAGCTCGAGACCTGGCTGGTGCAGTGGCCCACCGCTGCCCACGCTGCCCAGCACAACCCTGACCTGCCAGCGGCCAAACTCGTTCCCTTGGTGCGACCCGTCACCGTCCTAGTGCAGAGCTGGGGCGTAACACCCATCGAAACGGTGGGAGCCACCGTGCCCTTCGACCCCCACATCCACCAACCCAAAGGCAGCGCACCAGCCTTGGGACAGCCCGTGCGGGTGAGCCACGTGGGCTACCGCCAGGGCGATCGCCTGCTGCACCGAGCCCGGGTCAACCCAATCCAGGCTTAGACGCCAACTTGCTCCATTGGTGCCCATTTGCAGGTAAATTCGCGATCGTTATGAAAAATCCATAAAGTTCTAGATTTAATTTTGATTCCATTCGGATTTTGGGCCCCCACGTGGGAATCTTATGCGTGGGTGAGTCAAAACCGGGCAAGCCCTGTTCACTTCCTATACAGAACCCCACTTTCTAGCTGAACGACTTATATTGAAAAGCTCCTGGTCCTCGGGCCGGGAGCTTTTCGTTAGCGCCGCAGAAATCTCGGCTGGGGAACTGGAGAGTTTCTGTCTCGTCTCCCCATCTCCCCACCTCCATCATCCCCTACTCCTCCCGCTCCGGCTTCAGAAGGGGAAAAGCAATCACATCGCGAATGCTGGGGCTGTCGGTCAGCAGCATCACCAGGCGATCGATGCCAATCCCTTCACCACAGGTCGGGGGCATGCCGTACTCCAGGGCGGTGAGAAAATCTTCGTCAACCCCGGTCGCTTCCAGATCGCCTGCGGCCTTGCGGGCGGCCTGGAGCTCAAACCGCTGTCGCTGATCGATCGGGTCAGTCAACTCCGAGAAGCCGTTGGCGGTTTCGCGCCCCACCACAAATAGCTCAAAGCGCTCCACTACCCCCGGCTGGCTGCGGTGGGGCTTAGACAGGGGCGAGATCTCCACCGGGTGGTCGATCAGAAATGTCGGCTGAACCAGCGTGGTTTCAATCTTTTCCTCAAAGACCTCGTTCAGCAGCTTGCCCACCGAGTCGCAGTTGTGGATGCCGGGCAGGTTTAAGTCTTTGACGGCGGCCTTGGCTGCTTCGAGGTCGGCAAACTGATGAAAATCTAGCCCCGTATGCTCCTGCACCAGGTCGTGCATGGTGACGCGCCGCCAGGGCGGGGTCAGGTCGATATCGACCCCCTGGTAGGTAATTTTGAGGGTACCGAGAATATCCTTCGCCAGGGTGGCCACCAGGTCTTCGGTCAGATCCATAAAGTCGTGGTAGTCGGCGTAGGCCTGGTAAAATTCTACGCTGGTGAACTCGGGGTTATGCCGGGTCGAGACCCCCTCGTTGCGAAAGATGCGGCCAATCTCAAACACCTTCTCAAAGCCACCCACCACCAGCCGCTTCAGGTGCAGCTCAGTGGCAATGCGCAGGTAGAGATCCATCTCCAGGGTGTTGTGATAAGTGGTGAACGGACGGGCTTCAGCGCCTCCCGCTTCAGTTTGTAAGACCGGCGTTTCGATCTCCAGAAATCCCCGATCCTCTAAATAACGACGGATACCCGAGGTGATCAAAGCCCGCTTACGAAACGTCTCCCGCACCGCAGGGTTGACAATCAAATCGACGTAGCGCTGGCGGTAGCGCTTGGCCACATCGGTCAGGCCATGCCACTTGTCGGGCAGGGGCAACAGCGCCTTGGTCAGCACGGCGTACTCCTGCACCCTGACGGAGAGTTCCCCTTTGTCGGTACGCTTGAGAGTCCCCCGCACCCCTAAAATATCCCCCACATCAGTCAGCTGCTTCAGATGGTTGAAGGCCTGCTCATCCGTCTGGGCCATGGACGCCTGAATATCTTTTTTGTCCAGGTACAGCTGAATCGTGCCGGTCTCGTCCTGCAGGATAAAGAAAGCCAGTTTGCCCATCACCCGACGGGCCATAATCCGTCCGGCCAGGGAGACCTCGACCTCGACCTCTTCCCCGGCTTCGAGGTCCGCATATTGAGTTTGAAGATCGGCGGTACTGGCCGTCACCGTCCAGCGATAGGCAAAGGGGTTTTGGCCGAGTTGCTTGATCTCGTCAACCTTTTGCAGGCGGGCGGCGCGAATTTCGTCGAGGCTGGAGGCGCTTTGGCCGGGGCGGTTAGAGTCAGACGGCATAGCGGGGCAGATGAAGGGCAATAGATCATAAGCCCTCATTATAGGAAACCTGGGTGCCTCAACCGCTCAAAAATTAGTCAAGCCGGGGATGCTGGCCCCCTACCGTGACGCAATCTCCCCCAACAGCCAACCCCTGCCCCCGGCTACTTAAACGACTTAACCTGCCGATGATGAGCGATCTCTAAAGGCCAGAGAGCAGCATCGACAGGTTAAGGGAAGCTAGTGCCAGGGGCGAGTAGCGGTCTAGAAGTAGGCGTAGGTAGATGAGGTCGCCACTGCGATCGCCACTAAACCCTGGCGCACAAAGGACAGCAGCAAAAAGGCCAAAATTGGTGACAGGTCGATACCACCCAGGGGGGGAATGATCGAGCGGAACAGGTTGAGATAGGGGTCGGTCAACTGGCTCAGCACTGAGAAAGGAGGGCTAAACCAGTCCACATTGGGAAACCAGCTCAAAAGAATGCGCACGATCAACAAAATCGTGTAAATCGAGAGAAAAGTAGTGAGGGTTTGTACCAATATGTCCATCTGAGAACCTCGGCGGTAGTCGTTACCAACAATACACGGATCGTCTTTATCTGTCAGTCTAATGTAACGGTTTGCTGCCGCTGGGGCGGAGCCAACCCGGAAGATTTGCTTAAGAGTCAATGCGCGACGGGCTTTCCCAGGGGTGCTCAGAATGGCCGTTAATGCCGCCGAGCTGCTGGCGCACGTCGTCGATCGCATCGTTGAGCTGGGCAATTTTGGCCTCTAGCCCCAGCCGCGCCGCCTCAATGCTCTCTTCGTCGGTGTCGTCAAACTCGCCAAAGGCCAGGCCACCATCTACCTTGGGCAGCGATGACTTGGCTTTGCCGCCCGACTGCATGCGGGAGGCGGCCAAAGCCCCCACCACACCTCCCAGCACCCCACCCACCAGGGTACCCAGCAAAAATCCGCCGACAAAATTGTCTTGCTGACTCATAGGTCGTTTATCCGTTTGTCCCAAACAATAGGGTAGCCAAAGAAGCGATGCTCAGAATACCTCCATTGTGCCAAAGCCCAGGCGCTATCGAAATATCGCCCTGGTTCGCCACAACCGGGTTAACGTGCTCTCAACCATTCTGCCTTGTCTCCCCGACAGCGGGGTTAAATAAAGGTATGACTTAAAGATTCAACGGTCTGCCCGCGCCGCTAGGTGCCAAAGGTGCGATCGCCCGCGTCGCCTAGCCCCGGCACAATAAACCCGTGCTCGTTGACCTCCTCATCGATCATGGCGGTGTAGACCGTCACCGTGGGGTAGGCCGCCGCCAGCTTTTGCAGCGCCGGGGGAGCCGCCACAATCGAGATAATCCTAACTAGGGCTGGGTCAATGCCCCGCTGGGTCAACTCAGCCATCATGGCCACAATGGTGCCGCCGGTCGCTAGCATCGGCTCGCTAATGATGACTCGCATGGCTGGGTCGAGCTGGTCGGGCAGCTTGTTGAGGTAGCAGCTGGCCTGCAGGGTTGCTTCGTTGCGCACAAAGCCCACGTGGTAGACCGTGGCCAGGGGCAGCAGCGCCTGAATGCCCGGCATCAGGGCCAGCCCCGCCCGCAAGATCGGCACGATCATGGTGGGCACGTCGGGGTTAATAAAGGTCGCCGGGGCGGGGCCAAGGGGGGTGTTCACCGTGGTCTCCATCGTCGGCAGCCACTCGCGCACGGCTTCGTAGGTGAGCCAGCGGCCCAGTTCTTCCATGGCCGATCGAAACAGCGGCCCCGGTGTTTCAGCATCGCGGGCCACCCCCAGCCAATGTTTGACCAGCGGGTGGGGCGGAACATAGATACGCAGTTGGAATGAGGACATAACCCGCTACCACGAAAAAATCTGCCACATCATACCCTGACACCGCCCGGCAGTCTGTCAAGACGTGAGGAACCTGTGCGCCAAACCTGTAGCGTGGGTCAGGCTTGCAACCCTTTGCTGGCTTAGAGTACGCCTAGAGCAACCAGCCCTGTCAAGGTGGCAAAACTATTTCCGAAATGCCCATAGGCTAAGAGACTTCGGCCACAACCACCAGGGCGTTAACGCCCTGGCTCATGACGAAAGTCTGCTAGAGCAGACTGGGGTAACCAGCTGTTAATCCGCTTCAGAGGATTTTGGCTTTGAGCTTTGGACTTCTAGTCCTAGGCTCAGCGGCCAATCGAAGGGATTGCCACCTTAATCTGTCCCACCTTGACAGGGCTGGCCTAGATCAACCCACGCTACGGCTTTTACTATACGGTCGATTCGGTGTAAAAACCGCGTTTTTTCACGGGTAAGCCACACCTGTAAACCGTCATTACCTCTGTCAAGATAAATTTGTCAGCTAACGGAGATAGCAATGGCAAAAGGATTTTTTGGCAAATCAATCATGACCTGGTATCGCAAGCTTATTCGCAACTCAAAATATCGCTGGGTCATCCTATTTGGCACGCTAGTTTATCTGGTGAGCCCGCTGGATATTTCCCCCGATGTATTTCCGGTTGTGGGCTGGATTGATGACGGCCTGGTGGCCACCCTCGCCATTACCGAAATTACCCAGATTTTGCTCGATCGCAAACGCAATCTCCGTCAGGCAGAGAAGTTTACGACTCAGGCCCCAGTGGCAGACCGCTCTGAAACGGTGATTGACGTCGAGTCTGTCGCTGTTCTTTAGGCCCTTTTAACCCCATTTTTTAATCAGGAGAAGCTCGATGACTAAAACTGTGCAAGACCGCGTCAAAACCGACTGGGAAAAAGCTCAGCAAGAAGGTAGCCAGCGCGCAGAACGAATTCGCAAAATTGTTCAGTCGGCGGCAACCGAAGCTTTTGGTGAAATCAAAGGCGGCTCTAGCGAATTTGAAGCCCTGGGCCGAAAGTCGCTGGCTGACATGATTGAACAACTTAAGGCTAAGGAAGCAGCTGAGACCGTGGCTGAGACCGTGGCTGAGACTGCGGCTGAGACTGCGGCTGAGACTGCGGCTGAGACCCCTGAAGCCGAGGCGGCGGCAGGGGGCGAAGCTCCGACCTGGGCAGAAATCTTTGCCGAGCTGCGCCACCTGGCCAACGATCGCAAGGTGGATTGGGCCCAGCAGGTGCTGACCAACCTGCAAAGCCAGATCGATCGCTTCGACACCGATATGGCCACCGACTACGGCGATCGCTACGGGCTGTTTCGCCCCCTGGTGCGGGGCGTAAAGTCAGTTATAGCCCTGATTTATAGCAAACTGGCCCCGCCTGCTGAGGCAGCGGCCCCGGCCCCAGTGCAAATCGAAGTGCTCGATGACACGCCTGACGATGGCGGGGCCAGTGCCTAGCAGGCAGGTTGGTTGTGTATTGAATCCCTAGATGACCCTCAAAACGCCGCGATCGCGGCGTTTTTTATGGCTCAGCCATCACCCAGGGCGGGCGGCGGCACCATACCCAATGGTAAATAACGTAATAAAGCGCAGCATTTACGTTGCGCTGTGCGAACCTGTGCAACATTTTCACGCGGCGGCGGCGATCGCCTCAACCTTCTTGATAAAACGGGAAAACCGATGTTGGGTGGAAACCTCTACCCTGACCCGATCGCAAGTCCGGTAGCCCCATTCTGGCGAGTGTTTACCGATGGTTAGCTCTCCTCTGGCCCCGTCAGCTCAGCGACGGCGTGCCCATAGCCCCATTGCCCATAGCCCCATTGTTGCCGACCCGCAATTAGCCCTGGCCGTGGCCGACGAACCGTTTCTGCGATCGCTCTTGACCGAGAGCCTACCTGCGATCGCCCATCCCCACGAAATTGGCACTGTAGCGGTGCAGGTCGCCGTTCCCCTGCCTTACCCGGCCCAGGGGCGCATGGATGCGGTGCTCACCTTTGAGCACATCAATTGTGTCTTGGCCGGATCCTATCCTGAGGCCCCACCCACCCCCGATCTCAGCAACCATCGGCAATACGAGGCCATTACCCCCTGCCACTCAGACCTGGCCACTCTGGCCCATAACGTGCCGATCACCGAGGCTGAGGCGCTGCTGGCGCGATCGGGCTTTACCCTCGAGGAGGTGCAGTACATTCTCAACCTGCCCAACCAGGGATGGCATAAGTCGTGGTGGTATAGCCTCACCCCCGAGGGCTTTCTCACGGTGCCCTTTCAACGCCACATTCGCAGCCGCTGCTATACCGACGGCACCGTCACCCTCCAGTTCAAAGATCACTACGCCCAGCAGCGCCCCGAAGCCTTTCGCAGCCAGCCCCAGAAACTGCCGGTGGTGGTGCATTCGCCCCAGGTGAGCTTTTGCGATAACCTGGCCCACATCAACCTCAGTCGCCAAACCGTGGGCAGCCCCCAGGCGATTTTGATTGCCGATGACCTCTCCGAGCTAGAGATTGAGGGCTACATTCGCCAAAACGTCAGCCTATATCGCCAGCGCAGTCTAGAGTTGGTAACGAGCGCCAGCTGCCCTACCTGTGCCCAGGCCAAGTGCCCGCTTCAGGGGGTCGATTCGTCGCCGGTTTTGGCCTGTCGATCGTTTAGGCCCGCAGACGGGCCGGTGGATGGGGAAATGTAGATCTGCCCCGGTGGGTGCAGCGCCGTCGGCATGCGGCTGGTGGTGGCGTGGCGCTGAATCTGTCCCCAGCTCACCGTAATGGCTCCCCCCGCCAGCACCAGCCCAAACAGCGCCAGCGAAATTTTCTCTTCTGCTGACCCCATCAGGCCATCCACAGCGCCGACGGTGAGCGCCGTGGCCAACCACGGTTGTTTTCTAAACAGCGCTTTAATGGCCAGTCTCCTAAATACAGCAAATTCGATGGCGGTGCAGTCTCTCTAGGGCATTGCCCCGGCCCCTTAGCCAGGCGGGTTGCCGTATAAAACGGTGACCGCAAAGACGGGGGCTCAGTCTACTCACCCCATACTTTTCCCAAGCTGAAGGCCAAAGTGAGGGTTCGTCGTCACCCTACCGCAGACCCAGCCAGGTCACGATCGCCTGCCCGGTCACCAGCTCAAACAACACCAACGCCACAAACCCCAGCATGGCGGCCCGCCCATTGAGCCGCTCGGCATAGTCGTTAAAGCCCGCCTTAGAGCGCTCAATGGTCGGCGTGACGGTGGGTTGGAGGTTGGCCATGGGTTGGGGATGTGTCGTTTGCTTTCTTAGCCTACCCTATGGTTCGTCGGTTGGGGTATGGGCTGTGCCAGGCGAAGGCTACAATTGAGCGAAGCATTTTTGGCCATTGCCGCGCTCAATTCGTTCGGAATTGGGCACTGGCCTGCTCACAGGACAGGCCCCCATCCCTTCTGTGCCAGCATTGAGCGCCAATGAAACCACCCGGTTAGGGGGGTGTAATCGGCTCAGCGGCGTCCCTGTTTGTTCAGCGAACTGGCCAGCGTTATATATTTCATTGATGAACCTTCATCAATATTCAGCAAAGATATAGAACATTATTTTTGACTGCCCATCTTTACAATTAACCTGCTCAGTAGGGACTTATCTACTGAAGAACGGAAGATCTGTAGCTCATTAATTTGTTGGGAAATACTGATAATGGCTTACTATCGCCCTAAAAAATCTCCGTACTCAAGGAACCGTGCTGCTCGCATGAAAGCATTTGCCTGGAGCGGTATTTGCATAACCTGGGGAGTCCTGGGAATGGCCGTAGCAAAAAATGGCGCCACTCCTTTTGCCACTATAGATTCAGATGATGAGCCCGATGATGGGGCCGCACTAGCTGCATCGGCAAATCGTTATTCTGAACGGTCTGATGTCTCTTTCACGGCAACCTTGCCCGAAGTTCGAGATGTCTATGCTGATCAGGCCTTGATTGCCGCAGAGTCTCCTGGCAAACTTAGCAGTCAGGCTGCAGTGTCCCCGACGCCTGCTGCGCCTGCTTTGGCGGCCACAGCAGGGCAATCCCATCAGCCCAATCTATCACAGAGTTCGAGCCAGCCTATATCTGAAATACGAGTGCAGGCCAGGCACTCTTCGCCTCTGCCAGAGAGTCGTCCAGCCATCTCCCCCGGTGCTGGGGAAGAAGTCAGGGTTGCTGTTGTTGAGCCCCTAGCGGAAGCTCCCCGGCAAGAGAGGTCGGCCCTTGCAGATAGGCAATCAGCTGCTCAAACATCGGCTAATTCAAGCACCCCAGCTCGGGTTTCACCCAGTGCTGAAGCTGCGATCGCCAGTTCAACAGTGGACTTCCTGCCTGCCGATCACCAATCGTTTTCGGGACATCGGCTCTCTGGGTCTGTGCAGGATGCCAGGGTGGCCTTTAGCCCCAGAAAACTGGAGCTCCAAGCTGAGCCCTATTCTTCTAATGCCGATGCAGCTGACCGAGCGGCTGAGGTAGAGGCTTTGCCAGACCCAGAAGAGGCTAGCTCTACGACTACCCCACAACCCGATTTGCCGCTCGATCTTAAATCTCAAGAGGATTTAAAGTCGAACGCGAATGCTTTCTGCGTCAGGGCAGTTGAGTCTGGACGGTTCCTTTTACCAGGCCATTCTCAGTTAGCAACGGTGGCTTCTGCGTTGAGATTAAACGAGCTCATCTCAGCCTCTCCTGCCATCGAGGCAGGGGCAGCGCCTTCATTTTCGTCGCCAGCTACGGCAACTGAAGCGATGCAGCGCCAGGATAGTTGCAAACTCAGCCGCCTAGAAAAGCCGGCATTGGTTTAGGGGTAACGGTTCCCTTGTTTGCCAAACTCAAGCACATCAGGTCTGGTCAAACCTGGGCTCGTTCAAACCCAAGCTGAATCAGGGCATCCACCAGGGTCGCAAAGGAAACTCCGCTGGCTTCCCACATCATGGGGTACATGCTGGTGGCAGTGAACCCTGGCAGGGTATTGATCTCATTGATCAGCACCTCTCCGGTGTCTTCAACGTAGAAGAAATCGACTCTAGAAATCCCGGCGGCATCTACGGCCTGAAACGCGGTTATCGCCATCTCCTGAATGCGGCGAGTAATCTCGTCAGGTAGGTTGGCGGGAATGCCATGCTGCGATTGGCCGCTGGTGTATTTGGTTTCGTAGTCGTAAAAGTCGCTCCCGAAGGAAATTTCGCCCAGCACTGAGGCTTTAGGGGTGTCGTTGCCCAGCACGGCGCACTCGACCTCGCGGGCGACGACTCCGGCTTCGACAATAATGCGGCGATCGTAGCTGGCGGCACTGTCGAGACCGGCTTCGAGTTCTTTGCGGCTGGTGGCCTTGGCGATGCCCACCGATGAGCCCAGGTTGGCGGGTTTGATAAAGCAGGGGTAGCCTAGCTCAGCCTCGATGCGATCGCACAGTTTGGGAAACACGCAGGGGTTAGACCACACCTCGGCCCGGCTCACGGCCAGGTATTGTACCTGGGGTAGCCCAGCCTGAGCAAAGGCGGTTTTCATCGCAATTTTGTCCATCCCCAGGGCCGAGCCCAGCACTCCAGAGCCCACAAAGGGCTGCTGCATGAGGGTCAAAAGCCCCTGTACCGTACCGTCTTCGCCGTTGGGGCCATGGAGTACCGGAAACCAGATGTCAACCGTATCCACGGCCTCAAACTGAGGCAGGCGTTGGCGCGGTGTTGACGGCGCACTGCCCTCATCCTGAGGCGGCAGACCAGCGGTCAAAACGGTCTTGGCCTGGGGGCCAGCCTGCCAAACGCCGTCTTTGCGAATATAGACCGGCAGCACAGTATATTTTTCGACGTTGGCACCGCTGGCCAGGGCGCGGGCAATGGCCTGGGCCGAGCGAATCGAAACCTCGTGCTCGCCGGAGCAACCGCCGAAGAGTAGCCCTACCGTTACTGTCGCCATAGAGTTTCCTGCCCTTGCGCTAATTGCGGCTAGGGTATCACAGGATAGTCTCGGCGCTGCCAGCAACAGTCTCTGGGGGAAACAAATAAAAAGCCTTGAGATCCCTCCAGGTATCTCAAGGCTTAACAATCAGGGTGCATCTACCTTTGCCTAATACGTGGATGACCACCACTATCCGGATGGTTTTACAAAGTTTTCGACAAGCACTTGCAGGTTGCGATCGCATCCCTATCTTGTCGTCCCCAAAACCTAACCGCTGGCATTGACGACACTAAAATATCTTGATGATATTTAAATACCGGAGGTCTTTAGTCCTTTGGACATCACAGTGCATAATGCCATTGATCAATGGTGTGGCAGAGTGAGCGGTGAAGTACTTTTTTCTTTCAGATGGTTGGGTGACAGGCCGAGTGTGGGAATTTGGCGGCCTGTGGAATGAACTGGGCTGGCAGCGCAAGCCCCATATGCGTCGCCTCGGCCTATCGATTCAAGAACAGGGTGAGACTCTCTGGCTGTACCAGGTCGAAGAAACTGTACTGATGGTAGAAGTAAAGCCCGAAAGCGCTACCAGTATCCCCATCGGGCAAGTCGTACTGAAGCGACTGATCACTGCTGAGCAGGTGATCGAACGGCTCTGTGCCGCCGATGAAGCTCCACCTCAGTAACCCCAACCCAGCAAACGCGCTTCGTCGAGAATTTTTAACTTGCCTGCAAACAGGTGCACCGATCCCCCTAGACTGGTAGTGGTGGGTGAGTACGAGGGGCCTGACATCGGGCGGCTAGACCTGCCAATCCTGTTACAAGACGTTAAGGAAATAGGGCGTTGGCGGTCTTCGCAATTGTGCTGCTGCTGGTGGCAGCTTACCTACTGGGTTCAATTCCTACGGGCTATGTCATTGCTCGCTGGCTCAAGGGCATCGACATTCGTCAATACGGGTCGGGGGGTACTGGAGCGACCAACGTACTGCGGACCGTAGGGAAAAAGGCTGCGATCGCAGTCCTGATATTTGATCTGCTCAAGGGAACGTTGGCGGTGCTGCTGGTGACCGCCCTATGGCCCCGGGTGTTGGGTCTGGCTCCAGAGCCATCGCTGGTGTCGGCATTACAGCCCTGGATCACCATGCTGGCAGGGTTGCTGGCTATCTTAGGCCACAGTAAGTCGGTGTGGATCAACTTTACCGGCGGCAAGTCGGCGGCCTCGGGGCTCGGCGTATTGCTGGGTCTGGCCTGGCCCGCAGCGTTGGGGGCAACGGCGGCCTTTGGGGTTACCCTGGCCCTCAGCCGCATTGTGTCACTTGGCTCAATGGCGGCAGCCCTGATGGCGGTCATTCTCATGGTGGTGATGGGGCAGCCTCTCCCCTACGTGGTGCTAGTCATAGTGGGGGCGACCTACGTTATTTTGCGCCATCGCAGCAACATCGATCGGCTGCTGGCGGGCACCGAGCCCCGCCTAGGGCAGCAGTCATCTAACCACGGCAGCTAACTCAAGATTTTGAATACATCGAGCATGGCGAAGGGCACCAAAACTGCCTCCCAGTCGTCATCAGGGTTATCGGTTTGCGGGGCTGATCAGACCAAACCCTGGCTGCATACCCCCGATTTGTAGGGGCGTAGCATGCTACGCCCCTAGGGGGTTCCTGATTATGAATCGGGGTTTACCCAACCGGATTTTGGATCAGACCCGAACGTTGCTGCCAGGTAAGGGGTTACCGATTTGAATGGGCTATCAATTGAGCAGCGCCGGGTATTCAAGGCGGCATTTGCAGATCGGTTAGCATCAGCCACCCGAGCAAAATTTGAGCTATGACTATCCTCCGTCGATCGTTAGTGCGTGCCGGGGCGCTGGCTCTACTGAGCTTGATTGGACTCGCTCTAGCCATAGTGGTTTTATATCGGTTAGGGATAGTCAATCCCTGGGTGTTGCCGCTCAAGCCGATAGCGGCCTTTTTCCTCTTGGGTAGTCTGCTATGTTACCTCGGGGCCTTGGCAACTGCCCTCTGGCAGGGAATTTTTCGGCCCTCATTTAATCCGCAGGCGCACAGGTATTGGGGAAAGCGATTCCTGATCAGCGTTGTGGTTCTTCTGATAGTGGCCAATGCCCCCGCCTATGTGATGACGTATCACATGACCCATGTCCGTTCACCAGGGCAAATTGGTTTGGGAGTGCCCAAACCCAGTTCTGCCATTGTGCCTAGCGATCTCGGCTTAGACTATGCCACTCACCAGATTCCCCTCAGGGGGGATGCGTTTTTAGAAGCCTGGCTAGTGCCGACGCCTGCGGCTGTGCCTCGGGGCACCGTCATCCTGTTCCCCGGCAATTTGGGGACTAAAGGGAGCCAGCTCGTTAGCCCTGCTCAAACCTTTACGGTTCTGGGCTATGATTGTCTGCTGGTGGATTTTCAGGGGGTGGGGGGCTCCAGCGGCAACACCATCACCATTGGTATCAAGGAAGCCAAAGATGTAGTGCGATCGCTGGACTATGCCGCAGACCTAAACTTACCGACCCCAACCATTCTCTACGGCGTTTCGATGGGCAGTGCGGCAATTTTGCGAGCGATCGCTCAGGAAGGTATCACTCCTGATGCCGTGATTTTGGAACTTCCCTTTGCCCACTTTCTGAACGCGGTAAGAAGTCGGCTCCGATATCATCACTTACCGACCTTTCCCACTGCCGAATTGTTGGTGTTTTGGGGCGGCCTACAACACGGGGTGAACGGGTTTAGGCATAATCCCACACGCTATGCCAAGGCGGTAAACTGCCCGACGTTGCTGATTCATGGAGCGCAGGACAAGTGGACAACGGTGGCCGAAATCAACCAGCTATTTGAGCATATTCCCGGCCCTAAGCAACTCGTGATTTCCCCCGATGCGGGACATCATCAGCTTATTGGGGTTGACCGCGCGCTTTGGGATGCCAAGGTGGCTGAACTGCTCAATGCATTAGAGTGAGGGGCTACTGACGCTCAACGTTTTGAATCGGGGTTGTTGAGGTCGGGTTTGGTATGAGCAATTCACCCGCTGACAGAAAAACCCAAGGGCTCAGCCCTGGGGTTCTTTCGGTCAACGAGTTTTGATGGGATAGGAAGATGCGTATCTCCCTGCGGCACCTGTTAGAGGACCAGGTCAGGGGGCAAAACGACCTGGTTAATGCCGTGGATGATACCGTTGCTGGCCTGGATATCAGGAGTAACCACCATGGCCTCGTTGACCAAGACATCGCCCGTGGCGTCATCTACCTGCAAAGCAAGGGGATTTCCCTCAGCGGTGGGCACTTCTTCTGTGATGATATCGGCGGCTGCGATCTGTTCTGGCACGACGTGGTAGGTCAGCACCTGGCGCAGCAGATCCTGATTTTCGGGCAGCAGCAGCTTGTCAAGGGTGCCTTCGGGCAGCGCCTCAAAGGCTTCGTTAGTCGGCGCAAACAGCGTAATTGGCCCATCACTAGACAGTGCCGCAGTTAGATCTGCTGCCTCAACAGCCAGGGCCAGGGTGCTAAATTCGTCGGAGCTAGCCGCTACCTCAGCCACCGTATTCTCACCAGTGGTGGTGGCAGGCTCTTCGGTTGTCATAGGAGCTTGCTCAGGAGCGGTGTCTACAGCGGTGGAGTCAGGTTCGGTACCGCAGGCCGCTAGCAGTGTGGCAGCACCAATACTCGCAAGACCGGCCAGCCAGCGTTTGGTTTGGGAGGAACATATAGTAGCCATGAAAAAAAATCCTAGTACTCGAAACAACACACTTGCCATAGGGCTATAGCTATGCACGCAGGATTAGTGCATAAGTACGTTTTGGGGCGGCTACAGCACAGCCCTAATTCTTACTCAGTCGCAGGAGTAAATGCTTTGTTCCCTATGTGCAGATATTTCTGCCCTCTGGCTGCCCGTTTTTAGATGGAATACTCCTAGCTCCCTTGAACTGGCGCATCGGCATCAGGGGTCGCCTCGGTATCCATGCGCTGCTGGCGCTTTTCGTCTAGGGCCAGCAAAATTTGCTGGTGGCGATCGCGGCTGATCGGGTAGCGGTAGCAAAACCACAGCCCCACGGCCAATAACACCGCAGGCAAAGGGCCAATCAGCAGGCGAATGGCGGTGAGGGCCGCCTCAGGTTGAGTCTCGGCACTGGCCACATACCCCGTCCAGCCCAGCACCTGACCCGAGATAAACAGCGCGATCGCCAGCCCCAGCTTTTGCAAAAACACCAGGGCGCTAAAGTAGAGCCCCTCCCGCCGCAGGCCGGTATTTAGCTCATCGAGGTCTACCACGTCAGGCAGCATCGCAAAGGGCACCATGTACAGCGTTGCCACCCCTATGCCCGCAATCACGCCCAGGGTATACATCCAGACCACCTGGCCCGGCTGCACCGTGGCCAGACCACCCAGGGCAAAGGCCGCCAGCGGAGCCCCCATGAGAAACACCGTGCGCTTGCCGGTGCGCTTGGCCACCCAGTCCCAGCCCCAGAGCATGGCGATCGCGGTACCCTGCACCGCCAGGGCCATCTGGGCAAAGTGGGTGGCGGGCAGCCCCATCCAGGCACCCACAAAGTAGGGCAGCATGGCGGCGGTCACCTGCACACTCATCCAGCCGCAGAGGTAAAGGCCCAAAATTTGGCGAAAGGCAGAGTTGCTAAACACGCTGCGCAGCTGGGGCAGCAGGGCTGGCGACTGAGGGTTGGTGGCCAAACGGGGGCGACCACGCTGCACCTGCCAGTAGCGACGGTAGGTACCGGCCACGCACAGGCCAATAATCACCACCGCCAGACAGGCCGACAGCGCCCCCAAAATAACGTACTGGCGGGCCGGGTCGGCTACTCGGGCAAAGACCACCTGGGCCATTAGCAGGGCCACAATGCTGCCGCCAATGCTAAAGGCCGACTTCATGCCGATCAGATCGGTGCGCTCGTCGTAGTCGTCGGCCAGCTCAGCGGCCAGGGCCGTATAGGGCAGCTGCACCGTGGTGAATGCGGCGAAGGCAAACACCGACAGCACAATGTAGTAGGCAAAAATGCCCCACTGTCCCGGAAACGGCGGCACTGTCCACAGCAATACGGAGCAAATTGCCAGGGGGATGACGCCGCCCAGCATCCAGGGGTAGCGACGGCCCAGGGGCGACACGGTGCGATCGCTCAGCCAGCCGATCAGGGGGTCATTAATGGCATCCCAAAATCGACCAAACAGCAGCACTGCCCCGGCCAGGGCCGGACTCAGCCCCGCCACCGTGGTAAAAAAATAGAGCACAAAAAACGCCGACAGACTGGCAGGCACCGCTGCCGCCAGCTCACCGACGCCGTAGAATACTTTCACCGACAGCGATAGAGGCGGTAGCTTATGCAACGGGCTGAGCTCCAGGTCAACAGGTGATTATCATGCCATACCATAGGTTTACTGCGAGTTTGGGCTTCAGACCAGGCCGATGGCAAGGGCACCACGATAGGATAGCGGCGATATTGCACCCGGAGGCTACGGCACGTGAGCAGGGTAAACCCATGGATCGCTAGAGTCTTAATCGCGGGGATGATAGCAACGGTCGCCGCCGCCTGCGATCGCGCCAATCCCCCGTCCGTCTCTCTAGACACCCCTAATGATGCGCTGCCCAGCGAAGGCCCGCCGCCGCCACCGGACGGGGCCTTTTTGGCCCAAATGTCTCCCGAGCAAACCAATCAGCTCACCAGCCTGGGGGTGGAGGTGGTGGTGCCCGGCACCGTACCGCCGTCCTTTGCGATCGCAGAACTGCGGGTCGATCGGGGCGACTCAGGCCCCGCCTACCTGGTGGTCTATCAAAACGACCTGAATCAGTGCTTTGCGGTGGAGTTTGCCGCCCAGGGCATTGACGACCCCCCGGCTACCGAGAGCCGAACCCCCATTCAGCCACCCCTTTTTGGCGACCAGGACTATGGCCTCAACCACGGCCCCTTTGCCGATGCCGACATGCGAGCCCAGTTTCCTCAGCCCAATCTCTTTACCGACTGGATGAGCGGCCCTTCGGGGGCCTATCGCCTGATTGGGGCTACCTACATTGGCGACCTGTTTGAATCCCTGCGCAGCTGTGCAGATGTACCGATTCCCGAGGCCGTGGCGCTAGCCGAGTCGCTGACGGTGTTGACCGCTGACCCTATGGGCGACCTCCTGGAGAGCAAGCCTTAGATGCCTGTCAACACAGTAGTTTCAAAATCTGTAACCTTTTCATGAACTGCTCGCAAACCCATTAGCGTAATTGCTAAGCAGACGGCGATTACATCGTATTTATTCGTCGTTAGTCATTTCGTCCAACTCTAAAAGAGAGTTTCTATATGAGCTCAAGACAGCGGGCTTTAATTGCCGGGTGTGCCGGTTTGGTTTGGCTAATGCCAGCCACCATCATGTTGCCGGATTGGCAGAGCAGCGCGATCGCACTGGCCCAGTCCGATCCGTTTGCTGAGGCGAGTCGCCTCTACCAGGAGGGTAATAGCCTGTTTCAGGAGGGCAGTGAGGCATCGCTGCGGCAGGCTGTTGAGCTGTGGTTGCAGGCGGTACCGCTGTGGCAGCAGGCCGGTGCCCAGCGAGAACTGGCGCTTACCCTCAACAATATTGGCCTGGTCTACGACGCCCTGGGCGATCGCACCGCCGCTCTCGACTACTACCAACAGGCGCTGCCGCTGATTCAAGCTTTGGGCGATCGGCAGGCTGAAGCAGCAATTCTCACCAATATTGGCGTTGCCCATCAGGCTCTGGGCGAGACCGAAACGGCTCTCAGCTACTACCAACAGGCGTTGCCCCTGAGTCGCGCCGTCGGGGATAGCCGGGGGGAAGCCTCTGTTTTGACAAATATGGGGAATTTGTATAACGCTTTGGGCGATCGCGAAACTGCCTTAGCCTACTACCAGCAGGCCCTACCCCTGAATCGAGCCATCGGCGACCAAGCGGGCGAAGCTTCCGCGTTGACCAATATCGGCAATGTCTACAGCGCCCTGGGCGAGCACCAAACGGCCCTTGAATATTATCAGCAGGCCCTGCTCTTGAGACAGGCCGTGGGTGATAAGCGAGGTGAAGCCGTCACCCTCAGTAATATCGGCCTCGTTTACGACACCTTAGGCGATCGCGAAACCGCCTTAGATTATTACCAGCAGGCCCTGCCCCTGAGACGAGCCGTCGGCGACAGGCAGGGTGAAGCCGCCACCCTCAGTAATATCGGCCTCGTTTACGATGGCCTGGGCGATCGCAAAACCGCGTTGGATTACTATCAGCAGGCCCTACCGTTAAGTCGGGCCGTCGGCGACCGGCAAGCTGAAGCCGTTATTCTCGGCAACCTGGGCTCGGTTTACAATGCCCTCGGCGAGCGCGACACCGCGTTGGATTACTATCAGCAAGCCCTGCCGTTAAGTCAGGCAATCGGCGACCGGCAAGCTGAAGCCACGACCCTCAACAATATAGGTTCGCTCTATGATGCCCTGGGTGAGCGTGAGATCGCCTTAGAGCACTACCAGCAGGCCTTGGTCCTCAATCAGGCCGTGGGCAGCAGACGCGGTGAAGCGGCTACCCTGAGCAATATTGGCGCGGTTTACAGTGACCTCGGCGAGTACGAAACTGCCCTCGATTATTCCCAACAGGCCTTGTCGCTGAGGCGGGCCGTGGGCGATCGCGAAGGGGAAGCGGTGACCCTCGACAATATTGGTGGAATTTACAATGTTACCGGCGATTACGCCACCGCCTTGGACTATTACCAGCAGGCGTTGTCCCTGAGTCGAGCTGTGGGCGATCGCCAGGGTGAGGCCGTTACCCTCAACAATATCGGCGCAATTTATCAAGTCCTCGGCAATCGCGCCACTGCCTTGGAGTATTACCAGCAGGCGTTGCCACTGCGCCGAGCCGTGGGCGATCGCCAGGGTGAGGCCACGACCCTCAATAACATCGGGACCAATTATCAGGCCCTCGGCGATCGCGCTACCGCCTTAGATTATTACCAGCAGGCGCTGCCACTGAGACGAGTCGTAGGCGACAGGCCGGGGGAAGCCGACACCCTGTACAACCTGGCATTGCTATACCAAGAGCAGAACCAGCTAGAAGACGCTCTCACAGCTATTGATGACGCGATCGCCCTGGTTGAAGACCTGCGCCTAGCCATCAGCCCCGGTGATCTGCGCTCCAGCTACTTCGCCACCGTTCAAGACTACTACCAGCTCAAGACCGACCTGCTGATGCAGATGGGTCGGCCTGAAGCCGCCTTTGAAACCAGTGAGGCTTCACGCGCTCGACTGTTGATTGAGCTGCTGAGCGAAGCCAACGTCGACATTCGCCAGGGCGTTGACCCAGCGCTGCTGGCCCAGGAGCAGGCCCTCAAAACCGAGTTGCAAACCATTGAAAGTCGTCGCATCGCCCTGCGTAGTGGCGACTACACCCAGGCCGAGGCCGCCGCCATCGACCGCGAAAGCGAGGCCGTTCTGCAACAGCTCGAAACCAAACTGACCGAGATTCGCCGGGTCAGCCCCGCCTACGCCGACACCGTGCAGCCCCGACCGCTCACCCTGGCCCTGATTCAGCAGCAGCTGCTCGACGAGGATACGGTGCTGGTGCAGTATGCCCTGGGCGAAAACCAGAGCTACCTGTATCTGGTGGGCAAAGACCAGTTCCAGAGCATAGTGCTACCGGGACGAGAAGCCATCGCCGCCGCCGCCCAGGCATTTCGTAACGCGGTGGCTCAGCCCGGTGCCGTCACCTTTATCAAGCGTCCGGCCCAGGCGCTGACGGCGATGATTTTACCTGAGCTACCAGACTGGGCCGAGGGCAAGCGCCTGCTGATTGCCGGAGACGGGGTGCTCTCAGAGATTCCCTTTGCCGCCCTGGCGGTGCCCGGCAGCGCTGAGTACGTTCCCCTGCTGGTAGAGCATGAAATTCTCTCCCAGCCCTCTATCTCAGCCGTTGCCATCCTCAGACAGCAACTGGCCAATCGGGGTGAACTGCCCCTGTCGATCGCGGTACTCGCCGACCCGGTCTATGGGGCCGACGACCAGCGCCTGAGCCAGAAGACAAATGCGCCCCTGCCCCAGGCGGCCGAACGCAACCTGCGGGATATGGACCTGCAAGCGATCGCCCCCTTGCCCTTTACCCGCACCGAGGCCAACAGCATTCTGGCCCAGGCCCAGGCGCGCAGTATACCGGCCCTGTCGGCCTTCGACTTTGAGGCCAACTACGACTGGGTGACTAATCCCCGGCTCAACCAGTACAGCGTGCTGCACCTGGCGACCCACGGCTTCATCAACCCGGTGAACCCGCAGCTCTCTGGTATTGTGCTGTCGCTGGTAGACGCGCGGGGGCAACTGCGCGACGACGGCTTTTTGCGGCTGCACGACATCTTTAACCTGCGGCTGGCGGCAGAGTTGGTGGTGCTGAGTGCCTGCCAAACCGGACGTGGCGAGAACGTCAGCGGCGAGGGCATTATTGGCCTGTCGCGGGGATTTATGTACGCCGGTGCGGAAAGGGTCGCCGTGTCGTTGTGGAATGTAAATGACGAAGCCACAGCGGCGCTAATGGGCGGGCTGTATGGCCATCTGCTAGAGGACGGGTTAACGCCAGCGGCAGCGCTGCGGGCCGCTCAGCTCGACCAGTGGCAGGCAGGCCAAAGCCCCTACTACTGGGCGGCTTTTACCCTTCAGGGCGAGTGGCGCTAGGGGCTGGTATCCGTTTTTGATACCGGCCCGAGGGGCCAAAAAACAAAAGACACAATACAAACAACTCCTCACAAACAACTTCTCCAATTTATTCCTCCAACTATTCAAAAAGGTTAGTTGAACATGCTGAAACAATGGCTCCGTAAACCCTTTGGAGTTTTGTTACTGGTGACGCTGGTGGTCGTTTTAGGGCTGCACCAGCCTGCTCCTGCTCAGGTATCTGATCAGACGGTGCCCGGCGCATCCGCTGCGATCGCGCTCCCCTTCAACGCTGACACCGACAGCACCACTCTACTGCCCCCCGACCTCTCCCAAAGCGACGCCCCCTACGGCGACAGCCGGGTAGTGATTGGCGCAGACGAGCGTCGGCCCGTCCTTACCCGCGAATTTCCCTGGGTGGCCATGGGCCGCTTGGAGTGGCAAATCCAGGGAGAAGCTATCTCCACCTGCACCGCTACTCTGATTGGCCCCAGCGCCATTTTGACCAACTCCCACTGTCTGATTTTGCCGCTACAAGACGGGTCTGGCGACCTGGTTGATACCTTCATCGAACCTGGCGACTACCGGGGGCTGATAGCTGACAATGCCGATCTGAGACTCAAGCTGGTCTTTAAGCCCAGCCTGATCGAAGGCATTGCCCTGGACGAGGCTGAAATTATCAGCTACGAAACGGGCTGGTCGACTAACTACATGGTCGAAAAAGACGATTGGGCGGTGCTGCGGCTTGCCGATGCCCTGGGCGACTACTACGGCTACATGGGCTAGCGCAATCTCGATTTCGACGACCCCGACGTATTAGACGCCAGCTTTGAGCGCATCAACCTGCTGGGCTACTCAGGCGACTTTCCTACCGAAAACCTGCGGGAATTTGGTCTGCCGACTGAAACGGCAGGGGTAGACCAGGCGTGCAGCATTCTGGGTGTCTGGCATACCGACGACGACCTTAACGATACCCTAGCCCACGACTGCGACACCAATCCGGGAGCATCCGGCGGCCCGATCTTTGCGCTGTTCGAGGATGGCAACTACTACCTGGTGGGCCTCCATGCCCGCAGTACGCCGCTGGGTGACTGGGTGAGATTGCCCAATGGGGTGGAAACCGACGTGGTCAATGGCGGGGTCAAGGTAGCTCGCTGGGAGGCCGCGGCCTATCGGGGGCGCTGAGCGTCAGCTAAAGAACGAAAAGAGAAGACAGAAGAACGAAGAAAAGCACACTGTGCTTAGAATTCAATCATCTAAACTGTCCTGGCAATCCCTTCACGCGCCATAGCATCTGCCAAAGTACACAGCGTCAAGCGATCTTCTCAACCCTGACATCTCAGCACTGGGGCGAGAGGATCGCTGGCCGAACCAAGCAATTATCCCAAACGGGTTGAAATATACAAATGCTGCGAAGAAACTACAGCTACGGAATCTGCATGGTTGCCGCGGCGCTGCTGGGGGGTAGCGCTGCGATCGCCTCCCTGGCCTGTACCCAGGCCTCATCTGTACCGCCATCCAATCGGGCCTTAGAAGACACCCCGACATCTACCGCAACGCCCATCGGAACATCGTCTCAAGCCATGCCAGAAACAGGCCTCACTGCCCGGCCTCAGCCGGTAGAGGATCTGGCGATATCGGCCAGCGAACTTTCCCTCGGGGGCATTTATCCCGGCGATGATGAAGCCACCGTAATCGCCAGATTAGGGCAGCCTGAAACCATTGTTGAAGATTTCGGCGATCGCACCTTTGAATATACCGACCTTACGGTTTTCTTCTACGAAGGGCGGGTGATCGAAGTCACCAGCGCCAATTCAGCCTACTGCACCCCCAGCGGCATCTGCCCCAACATGGCCTTTGAGCGCGCCCGCGCCCAATACGGCACCCCCACCGTAGCCGACCGAGAAGACGGGCAGTATATGGAATATTACCCATCTGAGCCCGGCACCTGCTGGCTAAAAATCGCTGTTGATGGTAACGACGCCATCGACGCCATCACAGTCGAATGCCAGCTTTGATGAAGCATCCCTCTGTCACGCTGATCCGGTTTTACCCCTTCACCTTTCGACCCATCCTCAAGCACTATGAAATCCAATCTCTTTTGCCGACGCTTCAGTACCCTGCTGCTGACCACAGCGCTCACGATCGCCGCCTATGGTTGTGGTGAACCCTCTGCCACGGCTGAGAGCCCAACCAGCCAGCCAAGCAGCCCGACAGCGGCCAGTGCCGCCGTTGGCGCAGACGCCGCCGTGGCCCCTGCGCCAACTGACGCTGAGCTCGAATCAAGCGATAGCCGCCCCGCCCAGACCCCGGAGCAAAATACCGTTCGCCCGCGCATTGCCGAGGGCTACTACGCGATGGGCGGCACCGGCCAGGGGCTAGAAGTGCGCGGCAATCAATACCGTTACTACGACGAAGGCGGTGAATATGAGTGGCGACCTACCAGCCAGCTCACCACCATCAACCCTGGCCATGTGTTCGACGGGGAAAACTACTGGTGCCACAGCGACAGCGCGCCTGAGGGCGGCGGCATCTGCACGGCCAACGGCTGGCAGGCCTACAGCAGTATCGGCACGATCGCATCTGATCAATTCTCGCTGGGGGGTGTTGAGGCAGGGGCTACAGAAGCTGAGGTGATTGGCCAGCTCGGTCAGCCCGATCAGATCGACCAGGTCAGCCCCTTTTCGACCCGGTTCACGTATCGGGGAATGTCGATGAGCTTCTTCGAAGGGGCGATTTCGAACATTCGCAGCGTCAGCCCCAGCTACTGCACGCCGTCGGGTCTGTGCCCCGGCGCTACCGCCGCTGAAGCCGAACGGCTCTACGGGGCACCGCTGGTGGAGCCCCGCTCCGATGCAGACTACTGGCAGTACACCAACTCGGAAGCCGCCTGCACGATGGAGCTGGAGGTGACGAATGAGACCATTGGCGCGATCGCCATCCTCTGCCAAATCTAGGGCGATCGCACCAGTAGGGGCATTGCACTGCAATGCCCCCACGTCGAACCTTGCCTAATTAATGGACGTTTGCAAATTACCTGACCTTCGAGTTAAAACCGCAGGTTGGGTCGAGAAACCACCGCCAGCTGGTGTTATACCCCGAGCCGTAGGTTGAGAAACTATAGCCCATGTAGTACGGGTAATGTCCCTTGGGAACTTGCTCCGGTGACACTGAATCGTAGGCCGGTTGATAGGGATTTTCAGACCGATCGGGCAGGCGTTCTGGCCAGCTCACTGCCTGAAAAAAGCTTAGCGTTTGTTGGGGGCTGGGGGGTTGATCCTCGGTCGGCAACAGCTCCAGATCTGCTAAAACTTTGGCTTGAGCCGTGAGACCAAAGTGGCCTTGAGAATAGTCCGTCCACAGACCGTCGACAGCGGTCGGTAGATAGCAGGGAATCAGTTGATGGCTATCGTTTTCGCCAAATTCGGCCCAGTGGGCCTGGCGATAGTGGTCGAACAAAATCTGCGTGATCTGATCGGCATCAATCCAGCGCTGCTGGGCCAGGGCTTGCTCTAGATCGATTAGACGCTGAGGCAGACCGGCACCGCCCCAGTCGGCGGTCTCTCCCCAGCGCTCGGAGGCGGCTTTGAATCGCTCACCGTCAGCAACATCTGCAAGGTTGTAGCATCCGCGGCTTGCCAATTTTGCGCCTGAAGCTGCTCTTCCAGTTGGCCGTAGTCAACTCCTCCCCTTGCGAAAAACCGAGGCATCTGACAAGCGTACAGCCCACCGATCAGCAGGATGCCGAGACCAATTGAGTAGATTCTGTGGAGCATGCTGCTGCTGACCCCGCGACCCTACTCGGGTGACCAAATTCGGGCAGTATAGGTCTCGGTGACCAGCCAGCGGTTATCGGGGCTAAATTGCAGGGTATTCCCTGGCAAGACGGCTAGACGCTCGCCATCGCTGGTCCGACGAAGATCGATGGCACCGTCCAACGAGGCCATCAGAAGCGGCACTGCAAAGGTTTGACCGTCGGGGCTAAGGATAATCGGTCTCGCCAGAAAAATCGCGCCTTCGGTGTCCGTAGTGTCGACAGAGAGGGTGCGATCGCGCTGATAGGTCTGCAAGTTCCAGTACATCAGCATCTGCTGATGGTCTCGCACGATCAGGGTTTGACCATCCTGGGTGAAGGCCAGCGCCTGCGGGGGATCCGGCATTCGCAGGGTAATCACTCGCGCTCCGGTAGCCGCATTCCACAGCTTGACGCTGCGGTCGGTATCGAGGGTGGCAAAGTAGCGGCTATCGGGGCTAAAGGCCATGCCGTTTGCCAGGGAAAAGGCGTCGTAGACAATCTCGGTTTGATCCGTGATTTGGGTGGTGACTTTAATCAGCCGACCCTCGGTGCCCCAAAGCTGAATCGTGCGGTCGGTGGCCACGGCCAGTTGCCTACCGTCCGGGCTGAGCAGCAGCGATCGCACCGGGCCGGGGTTGACTTCCCCAGCCGACAGCCGCAGGGTGCGGTAAAGCTGACCGCTGGGCGACCAGATTTTGACGGTGCCATTTCCGCCGGTATAGACATAGTTGCCGTCGCGGCTAGTTACGATTTCGCTCACCCCCCACTGGTCGGCAGACCACTGCTTCATCAGCGTGCCCCGCGCCGTATCCCAGATGGCCAGGTCACCGTTGTTTAACCTAGCCCACAGGGTTTGACTGTCGGCGCTAAAGGCCAGGGCCTCGGCCCGCAATCTAGCCACTGGCAGCAGGGTGACGCGGTGGGTTCCTGTCGTCAGGTTCCACAGCGCTAACGTCGCCTCATAGTCGGCAACATTTGTAGAGCTGCTCACGGCGATTAGCTGACTGTCGGGGCTAATCGCCACCGCGTGGGGGGAGATGCTATCAGCCCAATACGGTTCGGTCTGAAATATCGCCGTTAGGTCAAGCCTAAACCGCTCCTGGGGCGATCGCCAGGATGCATCGGCGGGCGGGTTCATTGCGGTGGCCACCGCCGCCATCAGCTCAGGAATGCGGCCATAAAAGCGACTATCCCGCAGCGCCATCGCGTCAATGGTGCAGCTGCCGCAGTGCTCGCCAGGACCGGGCGTTGCCAGATCCTGCACCACCGCGTCTGAGACCCCAGCCCAGGGCAGGTGCCCCTCGGGAGCCTGGAGCGAGTAGGTCAGCTCTGACTCATTGCGCCAGTCACTGCTGATAAAATCGGGTTCCTCGCGGGGATCCGGAATTTTCCAGCCAACGCGATCGCGAAAATCATTTACCGCCGCATCGCGGTCGTTGGGGTGGGCCGCCTGGGCCGCCTGCCACAGCCGCAGCTGCACACTCAGGCCAAAGCGCCCGTCGCTGGCCGTCAGCCACGCCTGATCGATGGCCCGAATTAGCGCTGGGGTCACCACTGGAGCCTCAGTCGCCTGGTTCGGGACTGAGGCAGGATCGAGCAGTCGCCGGGTCTCTCGATCTGCCGCCGCCCAGTTCTGAGCCCGGAGCAGCTGCCGTAAAACCGCCGTATTCTCGTCTGCGGGTCCATCGGCCCGATCGTTCCCCGCTGCTGCTTCAGCCACCTGTAGGAGGTTGGCGATTTCTGTCTTGCCCAGCCGCTGGGCAATCTCCAGCGCTGTCTCGCCATTGTTATCCCGCACGGCATAGAGCGGCTCGGGCAAGTCTTGGCTCAAAAACAGCGCCGTCAGCTCGGTGCCCCAATAGCTGGTTGCTTCGATCGCTGCCTGATGCAGCGCCGTACGCCCCTGGTGGTCTTGCACAGTGAGATCGGCTCCCGCCGCTACCAGCTGCCGCGCCACGTCAATATTGACATCAAACAGGGGTGTCCAGCCCTGGTTATCTTGGGCATTGACATCAGCGCCGTGATCGATGAGTATCCGAGTCAGTTCGGGGCTAAACCGATGTCGGTGCAGGGGCGTTTCTCCCTGCTGGTTGGTCAGGTTGACGTTCACACCCTGGTCTAGCATCGCCGTCAACACCGCTGGGGCAAGGCTATTGCCATGAATCGGCGCACCATAGGCGTTTTGCAACGTGAGATCCGCACCAGCTTCAATCAGCGGTATCGCCACGGCGGGCACGGTGACGGCATAGTGCAACGGCGTCCAGTTTTGGTTGGTACGGGCGTTGAGGTCTGCTCCATTTGCGAGCAGCCAGGCAATAGTCTCTTCGGTAGCCCGGTGCAGGGGGGTAAAGTACTCTTGGTTGCTGGCATTGATGTCAGCCCCGTGGTCGAGCAAGAGCTGCATTACTTCTGGGGATTTGTCGCCATAGATGTTGTGAAGAGGCGTGGAGCCCTGGTGATTTCTGGCGTTGACGTTAGCGCCACGATCAATCAACAGCTGGGCCACGGCCTCCCCGTGGTAGCGAATGTAGTGCAGCGGCGTGTTGCCTTCCCCATCCTGACCGTTGACATCAGCGCCCTGGGCGATCGCCCGTTCAATCAGGTCACTCTCGCTAGAAATCAACAGATTCAGCGGCAGCCACTGTTGTCCATAAAAATCGCAAAGCTGGTTGAGATCGCCCCCCTGCTCAATGGCGTCACGGATGGCCGTGACGTCCAAATAGGGAGAGGTTTGATCTTCAACGACCTGGCAAAAGGGAGAGCGATCGCCGCTTGTCGAAGACTGTGCCCACAGCGGCAAAGGAGAAACCGCACCCATCGCCACCAGTAGACTGGCGGCATAGGCTTGCAGCGAAAACGAGAACCGAGCCCGCGATCGGGGTAACAAACCCATAAAAACCTGACCGATGACGTTCGGTTAAACGATAAATGTGAAGTGAATCTGCAAAAAGTACCAACAACAAAGATGGGGAATATTCCGGCGGACAAGTCCACTTTCTAACCCGCCTGGCAGGTGCCCGCCCCAGAGCACACATACTGCCCCTGACTCAGATAGTGCACCACCTGCACCTGCTGAGGCTGGCCGTCGGTCAATAACAGCCGCCTTGAGCGGTGTGGCGCAAGCTATTGCCCACAGACACCCATCAGTAGTCAAACACCAGTCAAACACCAGCCAAACACCCTCCCTCAGTCCGTTACACAATTTGATACCGGCGGGGTACCTGTTTACGGCTCAGCCTATGTTGAAGGGGCTTATCCGTCGCGCCTTTCAAGCTGTACTGAAACACGGGTGGGCGCACCTACTGTCATGGCCGCCCGAGATGGCATTTGGGGGTTAGCTAGCTCCTAAAAGACTTGAGAACGCTCACCCTTCCCTAGTCCCGGTAACGTGAGAGAATAAATTTTTACAAATAGAACCCTAGGTTAGGACGTTTCCTATGGCCGAAATTCAATTTTCCCGTGGTACAGCCGAGCCGGTGATTCCCGATGTACGACTCACCCGTGCCAAGGATGGCTCCGACGGCACCGCCACCTTCTACTTCGATCATCCCCAGGCGTTGTCTGGAGAAGAGGGTGTAGAAATAACCGGCATGTACCTGGTTGACGAAGAGGGCGAGATGGCGACCCGCGATGTCAACGGCAAGTTTGTCAACGGCGAACCGGCGGGCATCGAGGCTACCTACGTGATGAAGAGCGAGGCCGAGTGGGATCGCTTTATGCGCTTTATGAATCGCTACGCCGAGCAAAACGGCCTGGGCTTTACCAAGAGTTGAGTCACCTTTAGCCATGGCCCATCCCCAGGCGCTGTCGCGGCCCGTGCGCTGCGCAGTAGTCACCGTCAGCGATACCCGCACCGTAGAGAGCGATCGCAGCGGGCAAATCATTCAAACGCTGTTGGCTGAAGCGGGGCAGCAGGTGGTTGAGTATCGCATTGTGCCCGACGAGCCCGATCGCATCGCCGAGCTATGCCAAACTCTGGCCGACCAGGTAGACTGCATCATGCTCTCGGGCGGCACCGGCATTGCTCCCCGCGACACGACCTACGATGCGGTTGCCCACCTGCTAGAGAAAACGCTGCCGGGATTTGGCGAAATTTTTCGCCAGCTGAGCTTTCAAGAGATTGGCTCCCGGGCGATCGCCTCCCGCGCCGTGGCTGGGGTCTTCCAGGGGACGCTGATTTTCTCGTTGCCCGGCTCCAGTAAAGCCGTGACCCTGGCGATGAACGCCTTAATCTTGCCAGAGCTACCGCACCTCGTCAGCCTGATGCAGAGTGGATAGGCCCACATCCCGCCATACACCCCCTGAAACCATGACCAATGCGTCAGCACCCACATCCCAATGGGCGCGCCTGCTCAAGAATCAGGGCACCTGGGTCGGGTCGTTCACCAGCCTGTCGACCGGCGGAGCCTTGTTGCACGATATCCCCTCGGAGGTGGCGCTGCTGCCCCTTAACCAGGGCAACACTATGCGCCAGGTAATTCGCAAGTGTCCCCCCGGTCAGCCCCCTAGCGAAACGGTGCTGGAGTATGGCTCACTGGGTAAGGGAGTGCTGTTTTGTGAAACCGGGGCCTTTTCCCAGGGGTCAATTCAGCGCAGCCCGGTGAGCGAATTTGGGGCCGAACTGGGCCTGATCCACGGCAGCGAGCGGCTGCGCATCGCCCAGATCTTTCCGCAGCAGCCGACCTTGGGCAGCCTGACGCTGATTCGCGAACACCTGGAAGGCACCGAGCCCACCCCGCGCCCGGAGCTGTCTGTCGATCAGCTCCTCGGCACCTGGGTTGGGGAAGCAGAAACCGTATTCCCCGACTTACAGCCGCCTCAAACCATGGCGACCCGACTGGAGCTAAGGCCTGGGGAAACTCCTGGGGCGATCGCCCAAACCCTCACCTTCGGCAATAGCCCTGCCATCCAGTCCGAAGGGCGATCGGTGGGCAATGCTTTGAAGTTTGACCAGGGGAGCCCACCGGTGACGGTGCTGCGCCTCCCCGACGGTGCCTCGGCCACCTTCCCCACCGAGATTCGCTCTGGGCAGCCGTTTTTTCTTGAAGTGGGCTGGCTGATTACCCCTACCCTGCGGCAGCGGCTGATTCGCACCTACAACGCCCAGGGCACCTGGGTAAGCCTGACCCTGGTGGTCGAGCAGAAAACTTGAGCCGCTATCTGGCCAGCGCTACATTAGGTTCGAGAATGTTAACTAAAACCCGAAGGAGATCCTCTAGATCAGCGGGCACCCGGTAGAGATCGAGGTCTTGGGTGACCTGGCGAGAGTGGCGATCAAATTGCCCAAACTGCCAAATGTTACCGGTCGAAATTGCCCCTTGTAAAATACTTTGGTCAGACTCAATCCATTGTTCAAGGGCAATCAGCGCGATCGCGAGTTGCACAAAGCCGCGCTCTAAATCCTCATTTTTCGCCTCAACCACCAGAAATGTCGTGCCATTTTGCAACAGGTAGTCTAGCGATCCTTTGAGCTGGTTGCTCACCGCCACCGGATACTCGACATTGAGCGTAGCAGCGGTGTAGTGCAGCACGTCCGTTAGTACCGGGGCAATTAAAAACTCCCGGCGGGCCATTTCGCTGGTTAAGCTCAGGCGAGGCAGACTTTCTTCGATCCGCATTTTGAGATCGCTGAGGCGATTGAGGGGGCCAGCATAGCGAGGTAGGGTCAACGACTGCCGCTGTAGCGAAACGCCAAAGTGCGCCAAAATATCCTGGGGAGCAAAGTTGAGCTTAAAGTAATCTGCAAAGGTATAGGACTGATCGGGCTGGATAATGGCAGCTTTTAGCATATTGAAATCCGAATTATTGGCATGTTGCTAATAGCGCCTGGGCCGATTCTAGCGTATCGGCTTCGGCGGCAGGCTTGTCCGTCCGCCAGCGCAAAATGCGGGGAAACCGCACCGAAATGCCCGATTTGTGACGGCTCGACTCGGCAATACCCTCAAAGCCAATCTCAAACACCTGGATGGGCTCGACCGATCGCACCGGCCCAAACCGCTCGATGGTATGGCGGCGAATCCACTTGTCGAGGAGGTCGATTTCGGCATTGTCGAGCCCGCTATAGGCCTTGGCAAAGGGCACTAGGGTATCCCCCTGCCAGAGGGCAAAGGTGTAGTCGGTAAACAGGTTGGCCCGCTTGCCGCTGCCCGCCTGGGCATAGATCAGTACCGCGTCGAGACTCATGGGGTCAACCTTGTATTTCCACCAGTAGCCGCGCTTGCGGCCCACCAGGTAGGGGCTGTCGATCGCCTTGACCACCAGCCCTTCGGCCCCGTGCTGGCGGGCCTTTTGACGCAGTTCCGCCAATTCGTCAAATGAGTTGAAGGTCAGGGGGATGGACTGGTGCAGGTTGGGGGCGGTGTGGACGCCTAGCAGGGTGGTGAGGGAATAGGTGCGATCGCGCAGCGCCTGCTCCCGAATATCCACCCCACCGTACTCCAGCAGGTCGTAGGCGATGAAGTGAACCGGACTTGCGGCCATGACCTTTTTGCTGACTTGCTTACGGCCCAGGCGCTTTTGCAGATGGTTAAACGACAGCGGCCTACCGTCTTGCCAGCAGAGAATTTCGCCATCCAGCACCGTACCGTTGGGGAACAGCGCCATCATGGCTTCTATCTCAGGGAACTGGGGCGTCACCAGATCTTCCCCCCGCGACCAGATAAACACCTGGTCGGCCCGCTTAATCACCTGGGCGCGAATGCCGTCCCACTTCCACTCCGCCCGCCAGCGAGAAAACTCTTCGACCCGAAACTTGTCTTCGTCCAGGGAGGTGGCGAGAAAGAATGGGTAGGGCTGGCTGGGGGCATTTTGGGTTGCTTCGGCACTGGTCAGACGGGTGTAAAACTCAACCGTGGGGGTAAAGTCGCCCATCAGTCGGTGGGTCAGCACCGGTTCTGAGATACCGGTGGCGACCGCTAATCCCTTGATCACCAGCTTTGCTGACGCGCCGACACGAAAGGCTCCGGTGAGAATTTTGTTGAGCACAAAGACTTCGGTATTGCTCAGCGCGGCCCACCAGGAAATGATCAGATCGCGCCGTTCGGCGTCGGTTGACACCGCTTTGGCCATCGGGATAATCTCCTCCATCCACTGGTGCAGCGGCATGGGATTAACAGGGGGATGGGCATTGGCAATGACCTGGGTAGGGGCAAACGACTGTTCGCCCCTAGGGGGAGCTTGACCATTGACCAGGGTTGGGCACGACAAATCCACATCCCGCAGCAGCAGCGCAATCACTTCGGCGGAGTCACCCACCTGGGCGTAGCAGTCTTTAAACAGCCACTCAGGAATGTCAGAAATTTGTAGAAAAACCTCCCGCAGCACCCGCGAGGTAACGGTGCGGCGACGGGTTTTGCCCAGCAGCAGATACAGTGCCCAGACCTTATCGGCAGGGTCAGCGGTTTGGAAGTAGGCCTGTAGCGATCGCACCTTCTCGTTGGTTGAGGTGGTGGCATCTACATCTAAAAAGAGCTGGGTAAAGTGCTGCATGGGTGAGCTAATGGGCCGACGCTGCTTTGCCCATCCTACAAGTCTTGCTTACCCTATGCTTTGACCTAGGGGGGGATAGGGGTAGGCGGTGGGTGCGATTCTCGTCACCTGGCCTACGAGTCTTGCCGGTCATCCGAGGCTGGCACATCATCGGTTTTGATGCTGGCAACGTGAACCAGGGCATCGCCCTGATTGACCAGGGGGTTTTGGCCGTGGCCAATGACAATGCCAGCCAGGGGGCTGCGCACCTGCACAGGTTTATCGCCAAAAGTATCGCTGATAAAGCCCAGGGGCTGGCGGGGCTTTACCTCATCGCCCAGGTCAATGGAGCGGTGCCAGATGCCCCCTCGCGAGGCTCGTACCCAGCGGGTTTCACCGGCTTCTAGGGTTACGGGCGGGCTGGTTGCCGGTGGGGCGTACATGCCCAGGTGGGCCATGGCCCGGTAGATGCCGTCGATACCGGTTTGAATTGCGATCGCGTCAAACCGCAGGGCTTCGCCCGCCTCATAGAGCAGGGTGGGGATTTGGCGTTTGGCGGCGGCCTGCCGCAGCGATCCGTCGCGGTGGGAGGAATTGATCATAATCGGGGCCCCAAACGCCTGGGCAAAAGCATAGGTATCGGGGTTTTGCAGGTTGGCCCGCACCTGGGGCAGATTGATGCGGTGGATGGCGGCGGTATGTAGATCAATACCGTGGGTGCACTGGCTGACCACTTCTCGCATAAACAGGGCTGCTAGACGACCGGCCATGGACCCACGCGCCGAGCCAGGGAACGAGCGGTTCAGATCGCGGCGATCGGGCAGATAGCGCGACTGCTCAATTAAGCCAAAAACATTCACCACCGGCACCGCAATCACCGTCCCGGTGAGGCGGTGGGGCTTGAGCTCCCGCACCACCCGGCGAATGATGTCTACCCCATTGAGTTCATCGCCGTGGATAGCGGCGCTCAGCCACAGGCGCGGCCCAGGTTTTTTGCCGTGGATGATGGTGATCGGCAGCGACATCATCGTGCCGGTGGGCAGGCGCGCCACGGGCAGATCGAGACGCACCCGCCTGCCTCGGGGAATAGTTTCATTCCCAACGATCAGCGGGGCCGGAGCAGCCGTCTCAGCTGCTCCGATCGCTGGGCTGACTGCTTCAACCCGCTGACGGGAATCGAACGTAGGGTCTACCACAGTGGCCTCCGACCCTGAAAGGGCAATTTTGTCGTCACTATAGCCAATTAATCCAGCTATCGAACCAGAAATCTCTAAATCAGGCCAAGGTATCTGGATATAGCTCCTAAAAAGAACCTACATCCAACCCCCAACCCCTCCCTTGACAGATAGCCGCCAAATTCATTAACCTGAAGTCATTACGACTACGAATAAAAAGAGGCATATCATGGTCAAGTTTGCAGGTATTGCCGGAAGTTTGCGGCCCAATTCCTATAGCCAATTGGCGCTGGGCCTGGTGGGCGATCGCCTCCGGGCTCTGGGGGCCGAGGTCGAACTCCTCGACCTACGCGAGATGACGTTGCCCCTGTGCCACGGCGGCAAAGACTACCCCAACCATCCCGATGTGGAACGTTTGCGCCAGGCATTTCTGGCGGCTGATGGGTTCGTGCTGGTCACCCCCGAGTACCACGGCAGCGTTAGCGGCGTGCTCAAAAATGCGCTAGATCTGATGAGTTTTGACCAGCTCGATGGCAAAGTGGCGGGTGCTGTCAGCATTTTGGGGGGGCAAGTCAACAGCAATGCTCTCAACGATCTGCGTACCATGCTGCGCTGGGTGCACACCTGGGTGATTCCAGAACAGGTGGCGATCGGTCAGGCCTGGCAGGCGTTTGATGACCAGGGCAAGCTGACCGATGCAAAACTCTCTGAACGCCTTGATGGACTGGCCCAGAGCCTCTACGACAATACCCGTCGGCTGCGTGGAGTGGATTAATGCATCTCTCTGAGAACGGGATAACCATGCGTTATGGATGGTCGATACTCAACTTTACTGGCTCTGCATCGGGCAATCCCGGCACCAAGAGCCGAATCTACCTTCGACCCGACGACTTACCTCGGAGTTTAGGGCGGTGGCAGGAGAGCCCAACCGGGCTCAACGTGGGTGATGGCATCGGTGGCCTGCGTACTAGGGAGTTAGTTGCCCGGAGGCAGGCGAGGAATCGGCCACCACTGGAGGGCACCAGCGGGGCGTACCCGGCACCATCGAAATCAGGTCTTCGGTATTTTGCTGCATGGTGCGGCAGATGGTGTCGAGGGGCAGATCGTTGGGGTCATTGCCAAAGGGGTTTTCGATCTCAATGCCGATCTCTTCGATACCAAAGACCGCAAAGCTGATCAACCCCACCAAAAAAGGCGTACCCCAGCCCACCGTCCCCACTAGCTGAAAGGGGAGGGCCAGGCAATAGAGCAACAGCAGCTGCTTTAGATGAATCGAGTAGGCCACCGGCACAGGGGTCTTGAGAATGCGTTCGCACCCCCCTAACGCATCCACCAGACCGTCGAGGGTTTCTAGGCAGTAGGTGAGCTGGTAGGGGTTAAGGGTGCCCCGCAGCTGCTGGGTTTGTAGGTAGTCGGCTACCCAAAAGGCAATCTCCAGGGAGGGGTTGTTCATCCCCTGGAGCGTGGTAAAGCGATCGCAGCTCAGTAACCCTGCCAGCTCGCTATCGGGGGCTTCGCCCCGCAGATGTAGCTTCATGGCGACGGCAAAGGCGGGCAGCAGGCGCACGGCCTCGGCCTTGGCCTGCTTATCTTGGGGCTGGGGAGTGGCGATCGCCACCCACATCTGCCGGGCCAAATTGCGGGTCAGGTTGATCACATTGCCCCACAGCTTGCGCCCCTCCCAAAACCGCTCGTAGGAAGTGTTAGTGCGAAACACCAGCAGCAGGCCCAACACCAGGCTAGGCACCACCGACGACAGCGCTGGCGATGACACCGGCCAGCCCCGCCAGTACAGCAGCAAAACCGCTACCGAGAAGCCGCAGCAGAGCAGGGTTCTGGGCAGTACCGACGGGATCACCGACCCCCGCAGGCGAAACAGCATGCCAAACCACTGCTTTTCGTGGTGGCGAACGTGGCGATTGGGGGCTAGACTCGGCACCGGCGGCTCCTTTGGGCGGCATGGATGGGCGCGATCGCAGTATTTGCGGTGGCGATCGCCACCTGCCGGCATTGTAGATGCTCAGCTAGACCGTGACGGCGTAATCGATCAGCGTTAGCAGCCGCTGCCGCAGGGTATCGAGCCCGAGGCGCTCGGTAGCCGAAATAAATAGGGCCTGGGGATATTCATCGTAGGCCAGCTCCAGCACCTCATTACTGACCCGGTCGGCCTTGTTAAACACCAGCAGCATCGGCCCCGGCACAATCGGCATCTGTTTGAGAATGCGCATCACCCAGTGAATCTGGTCTTGCCAGGCAGGGTGCGACACATCCACCACATGGAGCAGGGCATCGGCCTCGGTCACCTCTTCGAGGGTGGCGCGAAAGGCATCCATTAGCGAGGCGGGCAGCTCCTCGATGAAGCCCACCGTATCGGTGAGCACCAGCTGGGTGGTGGCGTGGGTGAGAGGGTCGGTGATGGCCAGGCGACGGGTGGTGGGGTCGAGGGTAGCAAACAGCTGGTCGGCGGCGTAGACCTCGGAGTTGGTCAGCGTGTTGACCAGGGTAGACTTGCCCGCGTTGGTGTAGCCCACCACAGCGATCGAGGGCAGGTTGTCATCCTGGCGCCGGTGGCGCAGGCGAGAGCGGTGGGCCTGGAGCTGGTTGACCTCCTGTTGGAGCTTGTTAATCCGCCGCTGAATGGTGCGGCGTTCGGTCTCCAGCTTGGTTTCACCAGGGCCCCGGGTGCCGATACCGCCGCCCAGTCGCGACATCGCCTGACCGCGTCCTCGTAAACGGGGCATCTGGTATTCGAGCTGGGCCAGCTCGACCTGGAGCTGGCCCGCTCCGGTCTTGGCTCGCTGGGCAAAGATATCGAGAATCAGCTCGGTGCGATCGACCACCCGAATGCCCACCAGCTTTTCCAGGTTACGTACCTGCATGGGCGATAGGTCGCGGTCAAACACAATCAAGTTGGCCCCCACGGTTTGGGCCGCCAGGGCGACCTCCTGCACCTTACCGGCTCCCAGCACCGTTTGCGGGTGGGGGCGGGGCCGCTTCTGGTAGAGAGTTTCGAGCACTTCACCCCCGGCACTGTCGACCAGGCGATCGAGCTCTTGCAGACGGGTGTGAAAGTGGTCAGCGGTTTGGTCACTGGTGAAGAGACCGACCACCAGCACGCGATCGCGATCGTCCTCCACCTGGCGGGCGGTATAGGCGCGACTAAACTCTGCCTCTAGCCCCTCCGCCAGAGCCAAAAAATCCTGCTGGGAGAGCGCCTCTAAAGCGGTCGGTGCCGACACCAGCCAGCGCTGCTCGGGGTGGGGCACTAGATGGGCCAAATAGGCACTGTGAATATAGCCCGTCGCCCCGCCCCCCCGGCGGGTAAACCCCGTACCCGACAGCGCCAGCACCGCCAAGACATCGAGGCGCTGGAGCGCCATGGTGGTAAGCGTGGCGTCGCCCGGTGGCGCCAGCTCAAACTGAGTCGTAATACAGCGAATGCCGCTGAGGCGCTCGGCTCCATAGCGGGGCAGCTCGGTTGGTGGAATTTGCGTTTGCCGGAGCGTGCCCACCCCCACCCGAATGACCTGCCCCCGGCGATTAATGTACGCACACAAGGGGCTGTCAATCTCGGTGCTAACCGCCGCCAATCGCTGGGCAAATTCTGGGGTAACCACGCAATCGCCGGGCAGTCGCTGATGATAGATGCGCTGCAACTGCTTGAGCTGACTGGGCTTGAGCCCCTTTAGATGGCCGTAAACCGTTTCGATAGGGCTAATACACTCCTGGGTACGATGCGATATGCCATAGTAATTGGGCTGAAGTGAGGCCGTCAATGACTTCTCTATATTCTAACGATCGCCCGAGCCAACGCCGCCAAGGCGGCTTCATCCGCTGGGCAACCCCATCCCCTAGGCATAGCCAAGGGCCGATGCCCGACCCCGGTTTCGTCGTCGATCGGCGACAGCTTTACAAGTATTTAGATTCCCTAGAGGGCCTCTCAGGCGAATAAATGACCCCGGTGTAGGGGCGATCGCCTGCCAGACAACGATTGACACCCAACCATTTGAACATCGAATTAATTCAGTCTGTAACTCTCCTAACGCTCAATAAGAATTGGGTGTATTCTTGTTTCGTAATTATCCATTGAACTGAATCAAGCCCCTGGAATGATTAGTTATGAGTACAGAATTTGAGTCAGATACTGCATTTACAGACCCTGAGAAGCCAGTTCTAGATGTGGAGACATCAGAATCGGCTACTGGTGCCATTGGGGATGAAGCCAGCCGTCAAGTACAGCAGGTGTGGGAAAAAGTCTCTGGACTGTTGGGCGATCTGCCCGACTATGTGTCGGAATTCTTTAAGCAGTACCGTCGGCCCATTGTTACTGTCGGCCTGATTATCGCCGCCATCATTGCGGTCAAGCTGGTACTGGCGCTGCTCAGCGCCATCAACGATTTTCCGCTACTGGCACCCCTCTTTGAGCTGATCGGGTTGATCTACAGTGGCTGGTTTCTCTACCGCTACCTGCTCAAGGCATCCAATCGCCAAGAGCTATTGAGCGACATCACCGCTATTCGCGACCAGGTACTCGGCAAAGGCTGACCTCAGTCCCTGCATTGGTACGGTAACTGCCCCCTGTGGTTCTCGATCCCGGTTTCTATACTGGTTGTATACGCAACTAGCAGAGTAAGTCGACGTGTCGTTAGAACCCAGGGGTTCCAATAATTTATGGCGCAGACAAAGACGATTACCCAAGCGGTAGAGCGCTTAGGCCATCGAGTCACCATCGGAGACGTCGCGGCTGAAGCAGGCATTCCCCTGCTGGAAGCTCAGCGGGGGGTACTGGCCCTGGCGACCGAGACCCAGGCACACCTCCAGGTGGCAGAATCGGGCGAGATCGCCTACGTTTTCCCCAAAAATATTCAGGCGGTGCTGTGGAGCAAATCCTGGCGACTGCGGTTGCAGAGCACCTGGGAAAAGATTTGGCGGGTGTTGTTCTACCTGATCCGCATTTCCTTTGGCGTCATGCTGATCTTGTCACTGGTGTTAATTGTCGTCGCCATTACCGTACTGGCGATCGCCGCCAGCAGCGCCGGGCGCGACGATAACAACAGCGGTGGTGGCCGGGGCGGCGGCGGCATGGTCTTTATGCCCCGGATCTGGCTGGGCCCAGACATTTTTTGGATGTTTGACCCCAGGGGCGATCGCCGCCGCCCCGCCCGCGCCAAGAGCGACCTCAACTTTCTGGAGGCGGTGTACTCGTTTCTGTTTGGCGACGGCGACCCCAACGACGACCTCGACGAACGTCGCTGGCAAAATATTGCCCAGGTGATTCAAGCCAACGGTGGCGCGGTGGTAGCCGAGCAGATTACCCCGTTTTTGGGCGACCTCGGCAAGGGCTGGGACAGTGAACTCGAAGACTATATGGTGCCGGTACTCAGCCACTTCAACGGCCTGCCCCAGGTGAGCCCCCAGGGAAACATCGTCTACCAGTTTCCGGAACTTCAAGTCACCGCCAAAGCACGGCGCACCATCAAGCCACCCCAGTTTTTGCGGGAGCTGCCCCGACGCTTTAGCCAGGCCACTTCAGGCCAGGTCATGATGGCCATCGGCCTGGGCGGAGCCAACCTAGTGGGTGCCCTGGCTTTGGGCAGCATGCTGCAAAATAACGCAGCCCTAGTGGCAGAGCTGGGGGGCATTGTGGCCCTAGCCAATTCCCTTTACTGGGTGCTCCTAGGCTATGGCGCAGCATTTTTGTCTATTCCTCTGGTGCGCTACTTTTGGCTGCAGCGGCAAAATAGCAAACTTGAAGCCCGCAACGCCGAGCGCGAGCAGCGGGCCGCAGAGCTCAAGCAGCTCACCGATGACCTACAGGAAAAGCTGACCTTTGCGGAGACCCTCAGGGGCCAGACGGTGCTGGGTACCGATGACCTGGCCTACACCACCGAAGTCGATCTGACCGAGCAGGAAGCGGCCCAGAAGGACAAGCTCGATAGCGAGTGGCGGCGGCTGCTGGAGGAGCGCGGGAAGTGAGTGGATGAGTGAATGAGCATGAGCCTGTCTACCCGCCTACCCATCCACCCGCCTACCCATCCACCCGCCTACCTCGGGTCTACGATCGCCCCAACAAACAGCAGCGTACCGGTTTGGCGATCGCGGATGGCGGCCAAAAAGGGGCGATCGACCACCATCTGAAACGGTGGCTCGGGCGGCATCTGAATCGAGGTGGGCATGATGCCGATGGCCGTGCTGGCGGCGGCTTCGGTGCCGGTTTCGTTGACCTCAATGAAGGTCTTGTGGCGCACCTGGTTGATGAAAGCATCGAGGGGGGTAAGGCCCGAGAAATCGGCTTGTCCTGCCTCAAAGGCAATGCCCATGCCCATGGCATCAAGGGTGGGAATCAGGTTGGCCTCGTACTCAAACTGGAACTTGGGCAGCTGCACTTCGCCGGGGCGCGATCGCATTTGGTTCATCCAGCCCTGCCAGGTTTCAGCGTCGAGCTGAGTCGCCACCGTGGCCAGGTCGGTGTCGGGGGCAGGCAAAATCACCTCAAAGCTGAGTGACTCGTTGCCGTAGGGCAGGCTGACCGCCTGAAACTGGTCAGTTTCCACATAGAGATAGTCGTCGTCTTGGGCCATCAGGGGATGCTCAATGGTGTCGCCGTTGGCCAGGGTAAAGGGGCGATCGCGGGTGCGATCGGGGTCAAAGGCTTCGCTCCAGGCTCCCTTGAAATAGACGGCGTTGGCCAGCACCAACAGCTGATCGGCGGGCAGCTGCTCGACGATGGTGGGAATGCGATCGCGGGTGTGCTCTTTGACCCAGGCGTTGATGCGATCGCTAGCGGCAGGTAGGCCAAAGTCTAGAGCGGCTACTTCGGCAGCGTAGGCGACCTGCATGCGTTCGATGTAGTCATCGCGGACTGGCAGCTGCTCGTTAATCCATAGCGAGTTGGCAATCTCCAGCGCTACCTCAGAATCGAGCTGGGCCAGGTGCTGGGTGATGGCCTGGTTGCCCTGGTTGATCTGATCTAGGTCTAGCCCCCGGATCTGGAGCGCGTCGGCGATCGCGGCCTGGGTCTCACCGCCTGCGCCGTTGTAGACCAGGGCGAGAGCCAGGGCAACGCTAGTGGGCGACACCAGCACGTTTTGCTCAGGGCTGGCCTGTCGCAGGTGCTCAAACAGGGTGAGGCCAAAGTCCAATTGGGCCTGGGTAAGTTCGCTATCCACGGTAGGGGCCTGGGTTAACTCGGGAGAGGGTAAACCCGTAGGGTTGTAGGGGGCGGGTTCAGAGGCTAAGGGCGGCTGAGCCTGAATCTGGGTGCAGCCTAACAGCAGGGCCGCTAGTCCGCTGCCCAGGGCGGCCCAGCCCATCCATCGGTGTTCCATGGCAAGGGTATCAAGTAACGCTGTCCTTACCTTGCCATGGCGGAGCAGACTGCTCAGGATGGTTTCAAGAATGGAAACTGTTTGGGTAGATGGGTGGATGGGTAAGGGAGTAAATGAGGGTCGGTGCGTTTGAGGAAGGCTGGCTGTGGGTCATTCCCTTCGGCAACCACGCCAAGCTAAGGACAATTCTGGAAACGAAAATACCCGAAAATTTTGCTTTCTCTCGAGGGCGCAGGCCCTGCGCCCCTACCTGGGGGTATCTTCTTTCTCAGAAACTACCTAAGTTTGCTGCGATTGATTGCACAAATCATCTAGCAGCTCCGATTCATGTCAGGATCAAGGAGTGGACTAGAAAGCGGTAGCTTTCTAGTCCACTCCTACCAAAGAAGCTACTCCATCATCAATTGTCCTTTTTCTACTTATATTTCTATGTAGTAAAAAGGCGCTATTCAAGGCATGGCTCGCGGCGGCTTCTCTTTTGAGGCAGCACCTATCTCATTAGCTGGTGGCCGTACAGCCAGGCTAAAAGGAGGAAACATGCGTTGTAAATATTTTGCGTTATGGCCTGGGCTATCGATGTTGCTGCTGGCCACCCCGGTTCTCGCTGAACCCCCCTTGGTCGATCTGCAAACTTCCAATGTCCGCAGGCTATTGATTCTCAATCAATGCCCAGGCTGCGATCTGTCCTGGGTCGATCTGAGGGGGGCTGATCTAATGGGCGCTAATCTGCACCACGCTAACCTCACCGGAGCTGACCTGTCTGGGGCCAATCTAGAAAGGGCAAATTTGACCCAAGCAAATTTAACGGCTGCCAATTTGACTAGAGCTTTTCTAAGCCAAACCACTCTAGTCAATGCCGATCTCGACTATGTTAATTTCACCGAAGCTCAGCTCTACTCTACAGATGTGACCGGAGCCTCTATGGACTATCTCAACCTGTTGGGAGCAACCGTTGTTGACACACCTATCAGCGTTGGTGGCGGCGATTGGGAGCAGGAGATTTCACCTATCATCAGCCCCGAAGAGATTTGGCAGCTTCACCCGCCGAGTGCGCCGCTCTATCCACCCGCCGAGTTGATCGATGTGCCTGAGCAGGTTTTGCCCCTATCTTGAATCGGTCAAGTCTGGGGTAATGCCGTTAGGCTTCACGGAAATGTTGACATCGCTCAACCCAGCCGCCTCGACCTGGGCCTGCTCATCGGCTGAGGTGTCCTCTTCCTGGGGCGATCGCAGATTCAAGCCTGTCTTTACTTGGTCTCCATCCAGTTGGGGCCAGCATGGGCCTCGACCCTGAGAGGCACCTTCAGGGCCACTGCCGACTCCATCACGGCAGTAATTTTAGGCTCTAGCGCCTCCCACTCGGCAGGAGGCACTTCAAACACCAGTTCGTCGTGGACTTGCAGCAGCAGGTTGGCCTCATAGTCTTTCAGTAACTCGTGCAGGCGAATCATGGCAATTTTGATAATATCGGCGCTGCTGCCCTGAATCGGGGCGTTGGCGGCGGCCCGCAGCGAGCCCGCGTCATAGCCATTGGTGCGGAGGGTGTCGAGGTCGATGGTCGCGGGGTCGCTGCCCTTGAGCGATCGCAGCTTGCCATCGGTAAAGTTAAAGTACCGCCGCCGTCCGCAGATGGTCTGCACGTAGCCGAGGGCGATCGCCTCCCGCTGCATCTGTTGCAGGTACTCGAAGACTTTAGGGTAGCGATCGTAGTAGCGATCGATAAAGGTCTTGGCCTCAGCACGGCTCACCCCGGCCTCGCGGGCAAAGCGCACCGCCCCCATGCCGTAGATAATGCCAAAGTTGATCACCTTACCCGCCCGTCGTTCTTCTGAGCTGATCTCATCTTTCTCGAATAGCAGCCGGGCGGTCAGAGTGTGGACGTCATCGTTGTTGTTGTAGGCCTCCACCAGCACTGGCTCGCCGCTGAGGTGAGCCAGAATGCGCAGTTCAATCTGCGAATAGTCTGCCGCCACCAGCCGCCAGCCGGTTTCAGGAATGAAGGCCGCCCGAATCTGCCGACTAAAGGCTGTGCGAATGGGGATATTTTGCAGGTTCGGGTTCGACGACGACAGCCGCCCGGTGGCCGTCACCGCCTGGTTAAAGTCGGTGTGCACCCGGTGGGTGTCGGGGCGAATCAGGGTGGGTAGGGCATCGACATAGGTTGATTTCAGCTTGGAGAGGGTGCGGTGCTCCACCACCAGATCCACTACGGCGTGGTCGCCCTGGAGCTTTTCCAGGGTGGAGGCATCGGTGGAGTAGCCGCCAGATTTGTTTTTGCGTGACTTGCGCTTGTCCAAGCCCAGCTTTTCAAACAGGAGTTCACTCAGCTGCTTGGGCGAGGCCAGGTTAAAGGTTTCTCCGGCCGCTTCGTAGGCGGTTTTCTCCAGGCGGGCCAGGTCGGTTTCCAGCTGCTTGGAAAAATTCGCCAGGTAGTCGGGGTCAACCCGAATGCCAATAGATTCCATCTCGGCCAGTACCGGCTCCAGGGGCAGCTCGACCTCGGTGAACAGGGTTTTGAGGTCGGGTACGCCGTCCAGCTCGGCCTGGAGCTGGGGCACCAGCAGGTAGGTGGTGTGGACATCGGCCCCGCAGTAGATGGCGGCTGCCGCCACCGCCACATCGGCAATGGTCTTGCCCTTGGGCACCAGATCCTCATAGCTCTGGGCGACAAGGTTGAGGTAGCGCAGGCTCAAATCCGTCAGGTTGTGGGTGGTTTCGGGGTTGAGCACGTAGCTGGCCAGCATGGTGTCAAAGACCACCCCCGCCAGAGCAATGCCCTGGTGACGCAGTACCAGGCGATCGTACTTGGCATTTTGCAGCGCCTTGGGAAACTCGTCGTCTTCGAGAATGGGGCGCAGGGCATCTAGCACCATCTTTAGGGGTAGATTTTTGCCCTCGCTATGGCCGACGGGAATATAGGCCATCTCGTCTCGCCCGGTACCCCAGCAGCAGCCCAGGCCCACTAGGGTGGCATCCCGTGGCTCCAGCGAGGTGGTCTCGGTGTCCCAGGCAACGGGGGTGGCGGGGTTCTTTTGCGCCGAGAGAATGTCGAGCAGTTCGTAGAGCTGGGCTTCGGTAGTAATGATCTGGGGTGCGATCGCCACCTCATCCACTCCCTGGGCGCTGTCGGTTTCTTCTGCCGTAAAGAAAGCCACGTCAGCACCACCAGCATCCTCACGGCTGGCCTCCTGACTCCTGTCTCCTGAATGCAGAGCCTGACTCGCCGTCTTCTCTGCCGCCCTCCCCCCAAAAGCAGTTTGCAGCTTGCCCAAGCGGTTGACAAAGTTCTGAAACTCCAGCTTTTTGAGCGCTGGAATCACCACGTCGGGGTCAAAGCCCTCCAGCTTGCAGGTGGCCAGGTCGATGGGCAAATCGATATCGGTGACGATCTTGGCCATGTAGCGCGAGTGGTAGGCCGACTCTTTGCCCTCGATCAGCTTCTTCTGGGTGGCACCCTTGATATTGTCGATGTCGGCGTAGATCGCATCCAAATCGCCATACTCCGCCAGCAGCTTGGCGGCGGTCTTAGCCCCAATGCCCTTGACGCCGGGGATATTGTCCGACGAGTCGCCGCATAGCGCCTTGTAGTCCACTACCTGGTGGGGGTAGATATCCAGCTTGGCCTTCACTTGCTCAATTTTGAATTCCTGGGCCAGACCGTTCTTGGCTCCCCTAGCAAAGGCGTTGCCTAGGTGCAGCACGGTGATGCACTCGTCGGGGTCAATCAGCTGAAACAGATCCTGGTCGCCACTGAGAATTTTGACGCAGAATCCTTCGTCCAGGGCCTTAGTCGCCAGGGTGCCAATTACATCGTCGGCCTCAAAGCCGGGAGCCACATAGATATTGAGGCCAAAGTCGGTCAGCAGTTCGTTCAGGTTCTCAACATCCTCTAGAAACCCCTCCGGAGCTTCGGGGCGACCGTCTTTGTAGGTGGCGTCGGCCTCGTGGCGAAAGGTAGGCTGGGCCAGGTCAAAGGCTACGGCAGCGTACTGGGGCTTTTCCACCTCCATCATGTCGAGCAGCGACTTGAGAAAGCCGTAGCAGACGCTGGTGGGGATGCCCGTCGAGGTGCGCAGGCCGCCGTCGGCATTTTTGGCGAAGGCATAGTACGAGCGAAAGGCCAGGGAATGGCCATCCACCAACATAAGAGTGGGCTTGAGAGTGGGCTTGTCGGCCTTAGAAGCGGGTGCTGCCACAGCGAGTTCCAGTCGTCGAAGGATGAGTCCCTATTGTAAGGGGAGGGGCTAGGGTCATGCCATCGAGCGTTATTCTGAACGGAGGTTTTGCTGTAGCGCTGATAAAATTATGGCCAGAGTGATTATCGCAGGAGCTGGCCCCACCGGAGCCACCCTGGCCCTACTGCTGGCCCGCCGCGGCATCCCCGTCACCCTGATCGAAGCCGCCCGCGACTTTCAGCGCCAGTTTCGCGGCGAAGGGCTGATGCCCAGCGGCCTCGACGCCCTGCACCAAATGGGCCTCGATTCGCTACTAGAGACCATTCCTCACCACCCCCTCAGCGCCTGGGAATTTTGGCTCAACGATCGCCGCCTGTTTCGCGCCGACGAACCCCTGGGAGCCAATCGCCCCTGTACCCTGGTCTCCCAGCCGCCACTACTATCGGCCCTGGTGCAGGTAGCCCAGGCCAAACCTGGCTTCGAGTGGATTTTTGGGACCGCAGCCAAGGATCTGCTCTGGCGCAATGACCGGGTTGCGGGAGTGTTGCTAGCAAACGGGCGCACCCTAGAAGCCGACCTGGTGATCGGGGCCGATGGCCGCGCCTCGGCGATGCGCCAGCAGGGGGCGTTAGCCCTCGAAACCCAGCCCAAAAGCATCGACGTGCTGTGGTTTAAGCTACCCGCCCCCGCTAGCTACGAGACCGACAATCGGTTTTGCACCGTCGTTAAGGGCGGGCGGGTATTCAGCCTATTCCATGGGGCAGAGGCAGGCAAAATGCACCTGGCCTGGGCCATTGACCCAGAAGCACCCACCGAGCCAAAAGACTGGGCAACCACGTTTGCTGCCCTGGTGCCGCCAGATCTAGTGAATCACTTTCGCACCGTAAAAGATGAGATTACGCCGCCGCTGCGGCTCTCGGTCGTGGTGGGCCGCTGCGATCGCTGGCATCGTCCAGGCCTGCTGCTGCTCGGCGATGCCGCCCACCCGATGTCGCCCGTGCGGGCGCAAGGCATTAACCTGGCCCTGCGCGACGTGATTGTGGCCGCCAATCACCTGGTGCCAGTGCTCAGGGCGGCGCAGGATGGCGCTCCCGATCCCACCGCGATCGATCAGGCCTTAGGTCGTATTCAGGCCGAACGAGAACCGGAAATTATTGAGGCACAACGGCTTCAGGCCCACGAGGCCAGTCGGGGTGAGCTATTGCGTCGCTTTGGCCTGCTGCGTCAGGGCCTCAGTATCTGCTCACCAATGGTAGGCCCCCTAGTTGAGCAGGTCTGGACGCAGCAGCAAAAGCCCTTGCGCGAGGGAATTACGCCAGTACAACTAGAGGTTTAACAACAAACCAATGATAGGGTTTAATCTAGTAATCAGTTTGGCTTGGGAAGTATCACCTATCCAGTTTTGATTTGTATTTCACAGGTACTTCTCCATTTGTTAGCCGCTCAAATTCGCGACAGTTATCATCGTCTTTAAAAAAGTCAGAATCGAAAAGCTGAATCACTTTATCGGCGTAGAATTCAATACATTTTCTTTCCAATGTCTTTGGCTTTGCAGAAGACAAACCATAGATTAACTGAGATACATTCCCGCGAATAGGTTTATTCTTTTCATCGCGGAACATATCTGAATAGCGCAGACAGTTGAGAACTTCTAGAATCTTATTGCGCCCGATCGCAGAACCATCTCGCATATTGTCCCGTAGTATTTTAGTAAGATCATTGAACCCAATGGGCTCATGGGCACCATCAAAGAATTGAATCAGCGACATCAAAATAGTTTTTCTGGTTTCAGGCGATTGATTAAGCCCACGACCTTTGAAAAAACTCTTCAAATCATCATCTACAGACTCATTAAGTTCATCAGAGTGAGGCAAAACCTCACCGGCCTCCAGCCCAGATTCTTCTGGTATGGCATCTAATTGGGTTCTGACCTCAGCAGGAATAATTTCCCGAATAAAGCTTAAAAAAGAATCCTGATTAGCAACATTAACATTCCAGTTTTTAGATCGCAGGTGAGCCCCTGAATCATCTATATTTAGCGCCACCAAAAGGACTTGATCACCTTCTAAATAGAGTCTGTCGCGGTAACCAGTAATCTGTGTCATGTCACAGTCTTGGCTTGCCTTACACTCAATCAGCAAGGGTTTACCATCAATCAGAAAAAATAAATCTATCTCAGCGTTATGATTACCCTGGTAGATAATTTTTAGATTCCTGAGGTATTGGTATTCAACCCCCTCTGAATTCAGTAACTCAACGACTTTGTAGTAAACGAAGCGCTCAAACCAACCCCCATCTAGAAAACCTTGCACATCGGAACGATTATAGGGAGCGGCAAGGATATAGTCATTGCTATCTTTGTCTTTGATCATCCTGCCAAAAGATAGATAATCGCAGGAACGTAGTTTTTTTAGAAATTGATTATGAATGCTCTTTTCTCGCGGATTACATTCATTCAGGTTAATGTACGCCCTTCGACCTACGCTATTTCGTAGCCGCCAGTGAAACTGTCTAAGTGTGGTATAGTGCTCCCCTAAGTAAAGCGATAGACCATCTAGCAATGCGTCAACCTTAGCATCTGGTTCATAGTAGTTTTCAACATCTATCTGCCTAAGGTTAAACCACTGAATGACGGTCTGAGCAACATCATCTTCAGGCGAGTCGTCCTCTGTTTCAGGGGCGCTAATGGGCACTTCTACCTGATAAGTTGAACGACCGGAGATCATAGCCTGAATCTGAGTCTCTAGAGCCTCCAATCTCAGCTCAATGGGTTGAAAGTCAGAATTGACACCCTCGTCTCCAGCCCTAGCACTACCCCCTTGAAACTCGAGTTCCTCTAACCGTTTACGGATGCGATTTATCTCGTTTTGGCTCAGCTTGGTTTGACCAGCCTGATGACGCAGAATACGCTCAATTTCTGAGATTTTTGTGCCGTAGTCTGCTGTAGTTTTGGTGATTATTTCAAGGTTTTTGGTCGTTCGATTACTCTGACTGGTGACCTGGTGTTGACGAGGGGAAGGGGCTCTATTCAAAGGGCGTCGTTGCTGAGCAGCTAATTGTCTGAGACGGTTATCTTGCTGTGTGTATCCAATTGCTCCAACTGTCCCGGTAAGCGCCCCGACAGCAACTGCTTTAGGTTCGTTGGGAGCAAGCCAAAGGCCAGCCAAACCAAAAACTAAACTGGATGCTAAGACAGTGAGGGCACTCCTCGCCTGATTATTCATGCCTAATCTAGCCCCAGCTCGCGCTTGAGCAGCAGGATAGATTTCTCACCGATGTAGTTGTCGCACACCACCAGCTTGGGGGGGCGAATCAAATCTTCGCGGGCTTCGGCGATCGCATTCTTGACCGCCGGCAAACTAGCGTCGTCAAACACCACAATAGTCTGGGAGCTGTGGATCACCGCATTGAGCTTGTAGAGGTCGTCGGGCTGGGCGGTCATAAGCAAAACTTCATCGCCCCGCAGGCTGTAGCTGATCACCTCTGCCGCCCGCAAAATGCCGGAGCTGACGCTGACCATGCCCAGGCAGGTGCCCTCGGGTAGATCCTTCAGCAGGCCCAGCTCTTTTTTGTAGTCATAGATATCGACAGGAATCACCCGCACCGACTTGGGCGCAGCGATTGCCTCGGCCTCGCTGATGAAGTAGCGGCTGGTCACCACCGTGCCCGAGCGGGTCTGGGCCAGAATGGTGTCGAGTTCTTCTAGGGGCACCAGCTGCACGGGAATATGGAGGGCGCTCTCCAGCTCGCGCACCATCAGTTCGCCAGCACCGATATCCTGCTTGGGCGCGGTGACCAGCACTCGAGCGCTACAGCGCAGTCGCCAGTCGATCTCAGCTAAAAATAGCTCCCGCGCCTGGTTGAGGGAGCAGCCCTGGCGCAGCAGCTCATCGAGCCCGGTCTCTACCACTTCGCGGGCCTGGGGGAACTCAGTCCAGAGCACCGTTTGGGGGCGAGCGCTTTCGGTATTGCTCTGCTCGCGCACGTAGATACCCGAACCCGGCATGGCCTCCACTACGCCAGCATCTTCGAGCTGGCGGTAGACCTTGCTAATAGTGTTGCGGTGCAGGCCCGTTTGCATGGCCAACTGTCGAGTACTGGGCAGCCGATAGCCGGGGGGATATTGCCGCGAGGCGATCGCAAACCAGATCTGGTCGTAGAGCTGGGTCGACGCCGGTATTTCGCTATCGGGCTGTATATGAAACTGCACCATCAAACCACCTCCAAGCTATTGCCAGATAAACCATGACACCCCCAACAATTGCCGCCGCAACCCATCTAGGGTTAGGTATACATACACCGACTGTATTGCCAATTTAGGACGATTCTAGAAAAGTGGCTGAGTTCTGACGAATCCCTAAGGCAGACGCAATAATTTTTGACAATTGGGGCTACCGCAGCGCTAAGGTAAAAGGGCTGATACAAGCATACTTGCCATGGCGTCCCTGGTTCGCACCGAGACCATTACCATTCCCAGCGGTGATACCGAAATTTTGGCCTATCTGGCCGAACCCTCGCGTCCAGGGCGCTTTGGGGCCGTGGTGGTAATTCAAGAAGTTTTTGGCGTTAACAGCCACATTCGCGAGGTGGCCGAGAGAGTGGCGGGGGCGGGCTATGTGGCGATCGCCCCCCATATCTACCACCGCCAGGCCCCTGGCTTTGAGGTGGGCTATACCCAAGCAGACCTGGAGCTGGGTCGCAGCTACAAGCAGGGAACCAAGGCCGAGGAACTGCTGGCCGATGTGCAGGGGGCGATCGCCCACCTCTACGCCCAAGACAACGTTATCCCCGAGGGGGTGGGCTGCATTGGCTTTTGCTTTGGTGGCCATGTCGCCTACCTGGCCGCTACGCTGCCGGCGGTCAAAGCCACGGCCTCATTCTACGGGGCGGGTATTGTCACCATGACCCCTGGTGGCGGTGAGCCTACCCTGAGCCGCACTGGCGAAATTAAGGGCACCCTGTACGGGTTCTTTGGCGAGAAAGATCCCTTGATTTCAGCTCAAGAGGTCGATCAGATTGAAGCGGCGCTTGAGGAACAGGGCGTACCCCACCAAATCTTTCGCTACCCCGATGCCGAGCACGGCTTTTTCTGCGACCAGCGCTACAGCTACAGCGCGGAGGCCGCCCGCGACGCCTGGGAGCAGGTGCTGGAGCTGTTTAAGGCCACGCTGCCCGCCTAGACTGCCCCCCCTTGAGACCATTCTGATTGGATCCTAGACCTAAAACAACATCCACAAAAACAGTATTTAACAAAATAGCTGGAACTTTTTGGTGCCTATTTAAATCTATTACTAATTCGTTTCCTTTGAGGGGAAAGCAGGTAGACGACTCACGGCAAAATCCCCCACTGTGACAGTTGAAATAGCGGAAAGTTTGTTTGTTCATTCAACCAAAGTAGCTTTAGATTAAGGATGTCGGAATACAATCACATTTTGCTTCTAAAACAAGAGCAAAGAAAGCGGTTTGATCGCCCTATTTCGGCCTAAATAGAGGATTTTGACTAACTTTTTTGACCCTTAGAGAACTAGAAAATATAACCAATTGCCTGAACCAGTCGATCAGAATTTAGTGTGGATGTGGATCTTTAATTAATTTAATCGAGATTTGCAAGAGCACCTGGAGTTAAATCTGTTGGGGCAAGTTTGCTAGTCGAATTTCCTGAAAATATGTCCAACTGTTGCCTGTATTTGGAGTTTTTTGACCATGTCTAATGCGCTTCGCCTAAAGTCTGGAACCGCTCTGATGGTGGCCCTGGGGTTAACCCTAGGTGCCTTTACCCCTATAATCTCTGCCGCTCCGGTGATCGCCCAGACCCAGCCACAAATCCAGTTTGCCGATGTGCCCTCGAGCCACTGGGCCTACTCATTCATCAATAGTTTGGCGACTAGAAACGTCATTGCCGGTTTTCCCGACGGCACCTTTCGTCCCGATGAGCTGGTGACCCGCGCCCAGTATGCCGCCATGGTTCGCCAGGCCTTTAGCCAGTCTTCCGTACGGAGCGCGACCGCCTTTGTGGATGTACCCGCAAACTACTGGGCCGCCGCTGCCATCCGTGAGGCCGATATGATGGGCTTTTTGTCGGGCTACCCCGGCGGCATTTTCCAGCCCAGCCAAAATATTCCTCGAGCCCAGGTGCTGGTTTCCCTCGCTAATGGGCTGAACTACACCGCCAGCAACCAAGCCAGCCTTGGCGTCTATCGGGATGCCGCCTCGATTCCTGAGTATGCAGTGGCCAGCCTATCGGCGGCTACGGAACGACGCCTGGTGGTCAACTATCCCGATGTTCAGACCCTGCGGCCCAACCAAACGGCGACGCGGGCTGATGTGGCGGCCTTTATTTACCAGGCTCTGGCCAGCCAAAACCAGGTGGCCACGGTCAACTCTCCCTACATTGTGGGGCAGCAGGTGGCGGCGCAGACTAGCCTATCGGCGGGCACAACCCTAGCCATGACCTACGCCGAGAGCGAGAAAATTGTCGTGCTGCCCGATGAGACAGCTGCCCTAACCCTGACAGTTTCGCAGACCGTAACCGACAGTGCTGGAAACGTTTTGGTACCGGCGGGCAGTCAGGTGGTGGGAGAACTGCGCCCGAGCGGAAGCGGTTCACAATTTGTGGCTCAAGAACTGGTGCTCACCGGGGGGCAGCGCCTAGCTATCAACGCCACCTCGCAAACGGTGACGACAATGGAAACCATTCGTCGGGGGGCGACCTTTGGCGAGACGCTGGCTGGAGCGGTGCTGGGATCGGGCGCAGCGGCGGCGATCGCCCGCACCACCGGAGATCAAAGCGTTGGCACCCTGGAGGTGTTGGCCGGGACGGCGACCGGAGCCACCCTGGCCCGGATCTTCGGACGCGACCAAGTCGAGGTGATTGCCATCAACCCCAATCAGGATCTCACTCTGACGGTTAACGAAGCCCTGGTGCTGTCGGCTCGGTAATGTAGCTCTGCGCTGCGAGATACTGTAAAAGCGAATACTTCTCGATCGGTTCGATTGTTGGCAAGGGCGATCGCCCTTGCCGCGATCAGCACATTATCCCTGCTACCCCACGGCGTTTAATCTACATGGCCTACTACCTCTCGCCCCGGTTTCTCGACACGCTGGCGGTACACATCACCAAAAACTACCTGAAGCTGCCCCAGGTCAAAATTCCGCTGCTGCTGGGCGTCCACGGTCGCAAGGGGGAGGGCAAAACCTTTCAGTGCGAACTGCTGTATGAGCGCATGGGCATCGAGGTCGTCCACATTTCCGGTGGCGAGCTGGAAAGCCCCGACGCGGGCGACCCGGCCCGCCTGATTCGGTTGCGCTACCGCGAGGCCGCCGAGTTGGTGCGGGTGCGGGGCAAAATGGCGGTGCTGATGATCAACGACATCGACGCCGGGGCGGGCCGGTTTGATGCCCTGACTCAGTACACCGTCAACACTCAGCTGGTGAACAACACCCTGATGAACATTGCCGACAACCCCACCAATGTTCAGCTGCCCGGCAGCTACGACGACAGCGAAATTCAGCGGGTGCCAATTATTGTCACCGGCAACGATCTGTCCACCCTCTACGCGCCGCTGATCCGCGACGGGCGCATGGAGAAATTTTACTGGCAGCCCGATCGGAGCGATCGCATTGGTATCGTCGGCGGCATCTTTGCCCCCGATGGCCTGCCCCAGCCGGATATAACCATGCTGGTGGATACCTTCCCTACCCAGGCGATCGACTTCTTTGGAGCCGTGCGCGCCCAGATCTATAACGAGCAGATCCGCGACTTTATTTATTCTGTGGGGCTAGAAAACGTCTCCCGCAGCGTGGTCAATACCACCACGCCGCCCACCTTTCGCAAGCCCGATTTTAGCCTGTCGCACTTGATCGAAGTGGGCGATCGCCTGGTGCGCGAGCAGCGCCGGGTCGATGACATGCGCCTCGCCAACGAATACAATCGCGTGCTCAGTCAGGGTGGCAGTTCCTCTGTTAATTCGGCCTCTGACCCCTTCTACCGCGCCTACCAACCTGCCGCCGAGCATGTTCAAACTTCAAAGTTCGAAATTCAAAATTCCGTCTCACCCTCCGTAGCGCCTGTGGCAGCAGAGGACAACGGCAACGGCGACTCCCCCCAGTGTCCGATGCCCGATTCGCCCCAGGCCGCCTATTCTCCCACTCGCCCATCCACCTACTCCTCCACATCCCTTCCTGCCGACGTGCGCAATCAGATCAACGCTATTCTCTCCCAGGGCTATCGCCTGGGTATCGAGCATGTGGATAAGCGGCGGTTTCAGACCAACGCCTGGCAGAGCGGTCCCGCTATCTCCGGTCAGGATGCCGCTACCGCTGCCGCCGATTTGGAACGCTACCTGGCTGACTACGCCCAAGACTACGTACGACTGATCAGCATCGACCCCAAAACCAAGCAGCGGGTGATGGAGCAAATCATCCAGCGGCCTGGGCAGTAGGGTCAAACCCCGCTAGCCTTACAGCGATTGGGTAATCTGGAGCGCCTGCTCCAGCACCTCGATCGCGTTTTGTCGGTCTGAGTCGTCAGCCCTCCCTGGCCAGAAATGGGTCAGGCGGGCCAGTATGCGCTGCATCACCCCCCTCTCTACCGGGGCTGTGGGGCTGTAGCCTGCGGCGATCGCAACCAACGCCTGGGCCTGATAAACGTCGTCGGTAATGGACTGCGCGACTTGAAGGGCAGCATCAAACTGTTGTTGCTGAGCCAGCTCACGGGCAATAGCGGGTCGTAAATAGTCCAGATGGCCAGATGCGGCTCGCTCAGCCTGCCCTGCTTTAGCGTTGGCCAAGGCTGCGTCGGCACCAAGGCTCTCTAGCTCGCTTGCTTTGACCACCTCTAGGGCTTGCTCTGGCTGTTCGGCCTCGATATACCCAAGGGCCACCTCCGCCGCAATGCCCTGCACCTGCTGCGTCTGCACCAGATCCCATGCCTGGTCAGGCTGGTTTTGGGCCAGGTAATGTCTAACGATACCGATCAGCGCTGAGTTAGAGCCGCCGATAGACTGCACTAGCGCTATGGCCGCATCGGCGTCGCCTGAGGCGGCGTAGGCGATCGCCACCTCTTGCAGCACCATCGTTCGGAGAATCGCTGACTGAACTAGCGGGGCTATTTGTAGCGCCTGGTCAATGTTTTCGAGCTTGACATAGCCCCCAGCCACTCTGCTTAGGGCATCGTCTCGGCTCTGGATCTCGTCATTGGGCGTCGCCTCAGCCGCCGCTAGAGCAGTGGCCAAAATGGCGTCAGCCTCAGACTGTCGCCCCAGATCGCCGTACAGGGCCGCTGCCTCAGCCCAATAGACAAACTGATCCGCTGGAAAAGAGCTTTCTAGCCCGGCAATCTCAGGCACAACTTGATCGAGCAGATCGAGCGCCTGCTGCTCTGCCTGAAGCGCCACCAATTCTTGAGCAGTATACAGCGCTGCACTGATCTGTAACGAGGCTCCCTCGCTGGATCGCTCGCCACTCAGCAGACTATTGCTCTCTAGGGATGCTTCGAGCACCTGCAAAGCCTGCTCGGTGTGTCCAGCCAGCCGCAGCTGATGCGCCATCACCGTCAGCGTTTGGTTCTTGTAGAACGGCTCGTCGATGGTCTGGGCTAACGCGAGCGCCTGCTCCTGTAGCTGCCTGGCCCGCCTCGGCTGACCACGCTCGAATAAGTAACCAGCCAGTCCCGCTAGCAGCATTGGATCCTGCAAACCCCGGCCAAGGTCGACAGCTAGATCTAGGTGTCCACCCTCGGCGTACTCGCGGGCTCGGTTGGCCAGCGACTCGGTGGGTGACGTAGCGCTGCTGCTACAGCCCGTTGCCTCCTGAGCCTGGGCCGTTTGGACAGCCTCGGCAAGCAGCTGATCGCCTTTATCGTCCTGTCCCACCAGGCGGTAGCCACCCGCCACCTTGACCAGCGGGTTGGCCTGAAAGCAGCGATTTGTCATGCCCTCAACCGATCGCTGAGCCTGGTCTAAGATACTGAGTGATCGCTGGGATGTCTCCAAATCGGCGTACTGAAAGGCTATGTCTGCCAGTAGTCTCGCCTGTGTATCCTGGGTTTCGGCGGCTGTTGCCTCACCGCCTGAGTAAAGGGCAGCAGTTAGCACAAAGACCACTGACATAACTTGTTTTGACGGTAGAACCATGGCTGATGTCCTAAGTGCGCTGGTTAAAGCTATAGATGTCGAAGACAGCATCGACGGACAGTTTGAGCCCCGATCGCCTTCAGTTCATCGAAAGTTTATCGCCTCTGTAACAGTGCATTAGCTGACGCCATCCTGCGTGGAGCCAAACAGCCAGCCCATATTGCCTAGCGATTGAGTGGAGAGGATGTCAAAGCCCCACCTCAAAGAGCTGGTTCACCTTGAGCGTTAACCCAGCGATCTCGCTCGATTCGATCACCTGATCGCCGCTGAAGGTGCCGAGTTCTTGATAACTATTCGCTCCTAACATCAGCACCGTGACGGCTCTGGCGGCTGGATCGATCAGCCACCCACTTGCCCATCCACCCACCTACTCCATCCTAGCTGCCCCGGTAGGTGCTATAGGACCAGGGCGACACCAGCAACGGCACATGGTAGTTGCCGCTGGGGTCAGCCACCGTAAAGCGAATCGGAATCTGGTCTAAAAACGGGGGTTCAGAAATAGCCGCACTGGTTTGGGCAAAGTAAGCCGCAACATCAAAGGTCAGCTCGTAGGTTCCCTTGCGCAGCTCATCTCCCTCTAGCAGAGGCTCACTGGTGCGGCCATCAGCATTCGTTTCAACGGTTTTGAGCGCAGTTTTAATATCGGCCTCGTTATTAACAGCCCAGACCGTGAGTCGCAGATCTGAAGCTGGCTTTCCCAGGGCTGTGTCAAGAACATGGGTGGTGAGTCGGCCCATTGTAGTGGTGAGTCACTGAGAATATGTACAGTCAAAGCATATAGTAAGTCGCCAACTTCTTGGGCAGCCATTAGCACAAACCGTAGAAATTGGCTGAAAATAGCACCTACCAACGCTCAAAGCGACATTGCTGCTTGCAGGCATGACCCGACGCCTGCAAGCCCTAGAAACACTTTCAAGATTCCACGAAATCATCTTGCTATTCAGTAATGTCTTGAATCTGATGGTCGATAATAGAGTGAACCCACAATAAAATTACGTTCTAGCCCCCATGTGCAGTGCTTTTCTCCAGCGTCTCCATAGCCCCGATCGCCCCGTTATGGTCTTCGACGGCGCCATGGGCACCAACCTCCAGGTGCAAAACCTGACCGCAGCAGACTTTGGCGGCCCCGAGTACGAAGGCTGTAACGAGTACCTGGTGTTTACCAACCCCAAGGCGGTAGAGACAGTACACCGAGGCTTTCTCGAAGCCGGGGCCGACGTGATTGAAACCGACACCTTTGGCGGCACTTCGATCGTGCTGGCCGAGTATGACCTGGCAGACAAGGCCTACGAACTCAACAAAACCGCCGCCGCCCTAGCCCGCCGCGTCGCCGACGAGTATTCCACCCCTGAGAAGCCCCGCTTTGTCGCTGGCTCCATGGGGCCAGGCACCAAACTGCCCACCCTGGGCCACATCGACTTTGACACGCTGAAAGACGCCTACGTCGAGCAGGCGAAAGGGCTGATCGACGGTGGTGTCGACCTGATGCTGGTGGAAACCTGTCAGGACGTACTGCAAATTAAAGCCGCCCTCAACGGTATCGAAGAGGGGTTCATCGCCACCGGCACCCGCCTGCCCCTGATGGTCTCCGTCACCATGGAACAGCAGGGCACCATGCTCGTGGGCACCGAAATGGCGGCGGCTCTGGCCATCCTCGAACCCTACCCGATCGATATTTTGGGGCTCAACTGCGCCACCGGCCCCGACCTGATGAAAGACCACGTCCGCCACCTGGCCGAGCAGTCGCCCTTTGTCATCTCCTGCATCCCCAACGCCGGCCTGCCCGAAAACGTCGGCGGCCATGCCGTCTACCGCCTCACCCCCACGGAGCTGCGGATGTCGCTGCTGCACTTCGTGGAGGATCTGGGCGTGCAGGTGATCGGCGGCTGCTGCGGCACGAGGCCCGAGCATATTGCCCAACTGGCGGAGCTAGCGCGGGACCTGCATCCCAAAGAGCGGCCTGTGCGGTCAAGTCAAAATTCCGATCAAACCCACCCCGACCCCTCCCAGGAGGGGACGCTCCAAAATCCAAAATCCAAAATCCAAAATCTAGATCCCCGTCCCGCTCTCAACTACACCCCCGCCGCCGCCTCGATCTACAGCCCCCAGCCCTACGATCAAGACAACTCGTTCTTGATCGTGGGGGAACGGCTCAATGCCAGCGGCTCGAAAAAGTGCCGCGAGCTGCTGAATGCGGAAGACTGGGACGGGCTGGTGGCGCTGGCGCGATCGCAGGTCAAAGAGGGTGCCCATGTCCTCGATGTCAACGTGGACTACGTGGGCCGCGACGGCGAGCGCGACATGCACGAGCTGGTCTCACGCCTGGTCACCAACGTCACCCTGCCGCTGATGCTCGACTCCACCGAGTGGCAAAAGATGGAGGCGGGACTGAAGGTGGCCGGGGGCAAGTGCATCCTCAACTCCACCAACTACGAAGACGGCGACGAGCGCTTCTTTAAGGTGCTGGAGCTGGCTAAGAAATACGGCGCCGGCATCGTCGTCGGCACCATCGACGAAGACGGCATGGCCCGCACGGCCCAGAAGAAGTTTGCGATCGCCCAGCGGGCCTACCGCGACACCCTAGAGTACGGCATCCCGGCCCACGAGCTGTTCTTCGACACCCTGGCATTACCGATTTCGACCGGCATCGAAGAAGACCGGGTGAACGGGCGCGAGACCATCGAGTCGATCCGGATGATTCGGGAAAATCTGCCCGGTAGCCACATCATGCTGGGGGTGTCGAACGTCTCCTTTGGCCTCAGCCCGGTGGCGCGGGTGACGCTAAACTCGGTGTTTCTCCACGAGGCCATGCAGGTGGGGCTGGATGGGGCGATCGTCAGCGCCGCCAAGATTTTGCCCTTAGCGAAAATCGACCCCGAGCACCAAAAAATCTGCCGCGACCTGATCTACGACAACCGCGAATTTGACGGCGATATCGTCTCCTACGACCCACTGACTAAGCTGACAACGCTGTTCGAGGGCAAGAGCCTGAAGAAAAAAGAGGCGATCGCCAAAGACCTGCCCATCGACGAACAGCTGAAGCAGCACATCATCGACGGCGAACGCATCGGTCTGGATGACGCCCTGGCCAAGGCCCTCGAAACCTACCCACCGCTAGAAATCATCAACACCTTTTTGCTCGACGGCATGAAGGTCGTCGGCGAACTCTTCGGCTCTGGCCAGATGCAGCTACCCTTTGTGCTGCAATCGGCCCAGACCATGAAAGCCGCCGTCGCCTACCTCGAACCCTACATGGAGAAATCCGACAGCGATGGCTCCGGCAAAGGCACCTTCATCATCGCCACGGTCAAGGGCGACGTCCACGACATCGGCAAAAACCTGGTCGATATCATCCTGTCGAACAACGGCTACAAGGTAGTAAACCTGGGCATCAAACAGCCCGTCGAAGCCATCATCCAGGCCTATCGAGAGCACCAGGCCGACTGCATCGCCATGAGTGGTCTGCTGGTCAAATCCACCGCCTTTATGAAAGACAACCTGGCTACCTTTAATGAGGAGGGCATCACCGTCCCCGTCATTCTCGGCGGCGCGGCCCTGACCCCCAAATTCGTCCACGAAGATTGCCAAAACACCTACAACGGTCGAGTTGTCTACGGCAAAGACGCCTTCTCTGATCTGCACTTTATGGATAAACTCATGCCCGCTAAGGCGGCGGAGAACTGGGATGATTTGAAGGGCTTTTTGGATGAGGCAGGCATCCCAGAGAATCCACCCCTGCCCCTCCCAGGAGGGGATGAGTCTGGGGCTGCCCTAGAGGAGACTGACCAAAATCCAAAATCCAAAATCCAAAATCCTGAAGACACCACCCGCTCCGAGGCCGTCGACCCCACCATTCCCCGTCCCACGCCGCCGTTCTGGGGTACTCGGGTGCTGACTCCATCTGACGTTACCCTAGAGGAAGTCTTTGGCTACCTCGACCTTCAAGCGCTGTTTGTGGGCCAGTGGCAGTTTCGCAAACCCCAGGAGCAGTCGCGGGAAGAGTACGACGCCTTTCTGAAAGAAACCGTGCATCCGATTCTAGAGACCTGGAAGCAGCGGATTCTCTCAGAAAACCTGCTGCACCCCCAATTGGTCTACGGCTACTTCCCCTGCCTGGCCGAAGGAAACAGTCTGCATATCTATGATCCGGCTGTGATGGCAGGGGAGCAGGAGAGCAGGGGAGCAGAGGAGATTGCACCGTCGGCCCCCCAGCCCCCTAGCCCCCCAGTC
>NZ_JADEWX010000183.1 GCF_015207395.1 Nodosilinea sp. LEGE 07088 | reverse complement strand
GCTCCATAATATTGCTGGCTGAAACGTTCTATATCAGCCAGTTTCGGGCATGACGGGTCGTTTGACTTAACCCATGTCCGTTTTTCTTGGCGGCTCGTCACTGGACAGAGAACTTCCCACTGTCCAGTTAGGCAGCGCTAATTCTTTAAAGGATTTTCTCCCAGCACCCTTGACGAGCTGCGGTTGACGCCCTCGCCAGAGCATTTACAGCGTTAGATAACGTGAGCGTTGTAGCGTGAGTCAGCACCAGCTGCACACAATGTCGAGAAGTCGGCGCCCAACTCCAACTATGGGCAAGATTCAGTTCAGTACGCCCCAGGTAGCTGGCCCCACTATGCCGTCTACGGTGAGATCGTTGGCTGATTGGGCCTGGCGCACGGCGGCTTCGGTTTCGCTACCAAATATCCCGTCAATCGCTCCGCTATAAAATCCCTCGCTGCGCAGACGCTGCTGGAGTTGTTTGACCACATCGCCCTCCATGCCAGGACGCAACACCGGTAGCGCCGTCGTCGAGGGCGTAGCGCTGGCGCTGTTGGTCGGCGGGGTCGTCGGCTGCGAATTGCCACCCGTTGCGGGGGCCGTACCTGTGGGCGGGTTGGCTTCACCCGGGGGCGTAGGAAAGAGGCGACTCCAGGTGGCAGGCCCCACAATGCCGTCGGCAGTAATCCCGGCTGCGGTTTGAAACCGACGAGTGGCTGTCGCTGTCTCTTCTTCGTAAATTCCCGTCACCGGGCCAGGGTAATAGCCCAGCAGCAGCAGCATCGACTGTAGCTCTCGCACCGATTCGCCCTGGCTACCCAGCTGAATTGTGGGCCGCACAATCCGGCCACCGCTCACCGTGGGATAAGCCGCACCGCCCGAAGACGGCTCATCTTCAGCGGCAGATTGGGCTAAGCTCGGAGGAGCCAGCAGACTGCTACCCAGGGCAATGGCTAGCGCTACTCCCCAAACTCTGGCATCGACCCAGCCTGGGGCCGTCCGTTTGATCACTGGGGAGACGCAGAACATAGACTTTGCTCCAGACAAGGGAAACGATAGCTCGGGTTTGACAGCAAGCATTATAGGATTGCTACCTGCAAATGGGCCACTTCACCTCTTAAAGATACTGTGACGCCTTCAATATGCTGTAACACCTGATGGCCGATTCCCTTGAGCACAGCACCATGACTATGAATCGACACACCTATTGGCAACCCGTCCTAGGGCAGGCGGCTACCCTGGGCGATCGCCTGGTGGCCGCCCTAGAGGCCACGGTAATCTGCGATCGCTGGGTTGCCAACTCCCCTTCGAGACCAGACAATAGTCCCCATCAGGGCTGGCAAGAGGGCTTTCTCCGGGTAACCCAGGCCTGCGCCAGCGGCAAGTCCCTGTCCCAGGGCTGGGGTACCCATTTTCAAGCACTGCCCAGCACGGCGGTAGTACTGGTCAACGCCCTCCCCTATCTATGGATGTATGCCGATGCCCAGGGCCATCACCGACAGCCAATAACCCGCTGGATTGCAACCCTGGGGCTGTCAGCCGCCGCCGCTGAGGCCTGCGACAAACTATTTGGGGTGCTGTGCCAGACAAGGGGGCATTATCCGCTCTTCCAGAGGGAGTTTAGCCTGGCGAAAACGTCACCGGTTGGCCTGAACCAGGCCCTAGATCTGGTAGCCCAAAGTCAGGGGCAGGTGGCAATAGCGGTCAGGGTAGCCCAGCAGCAGGGCTGGACATCTGCAGAGATTGCCCTGGCCAGCTGGCTAAGCGGATTGATTCAGGGGCGGGCCAGCCTGGGCAGCAGGCTACGGCAGCAGTGGTTGCTCGAATACCGACCCGCCGCTCTAGACCCCTGGCAGGGAGTCGATGGCGATAGCTTAACGGCATTGGCAACCGCTCTTCACCATCGTTGGGCGGGGCGCGGCCCCATTGTCGCGCCTGTGAGCATCAGGGTTTGAGCCCAGAAACGGATCGCTGACTAGAGCTGCCGGCCTATAATAGTCGGAGAGAGTTCCTGAGTCGGGCGAACAGCCCTAATGCCTATGCGGGGAGCAGGTGCTCTCCGGCCATTTTCTTTGGGGTTCCCCGACCTCTGCCCAACCCCCTCTAGCTGTCTTAATCTATGAAGGCAATTCAGGAACTTGTGGCTGCGGTCGAACGCCTCTGGGTCTTAGACCACAAGGCGTTCAAATCACTGATCACTCGCTCCTTCCGCCGCCCCTCGCCCTCAAGCTTGGGCCCTGCGCCCTCCCATGAGGGTGAGATCGCCCCTGTGCCGCCTCGTCTGAGCCTGCTGCCCACCGAGCGATCGCTGCCCTGCCGCCCACTGCGCCGACGCAAAAACATTCGCCATCCCCGCCTGGCCTTTGTCCTTACGGTGCTGAGCTTGACCGCCATTTTAGGGCAGCGTTTTTACAATCAACCAGGGCTGCAGGTAGGTAGCATTGCTCCCAGCAGCATTTTTGCCCCCGACGATGCCCGGGTGGAAGATAAAACCACCACCGAAGAACGCCGCCGCGATGCCCGTAATGGTGCCTTGCGAGTGCTGCGAGTAGAGTCTGAGACCAATGAAGCGATCCTGCGATCGCTCAACAACCTGACGGGCCAGGTGGGCGATGTCCGTCGCCAGGCCGGGTCGGTGCCCTTTGTCTCCCGAGGCATTTTGTCGACCCAGGTGCAGTTCTATCTGCGCAGTTCTGACGATGCCACCTGGCTCAAGCTCCGCAGCATTGTCGATCCGCTGGCCAACAACAATTCTGTACCGGGTATTCGAGGAGAGCGCATTGAGCTTGACGCGCTACTGCGCAACCAAACCCTCACCCCCGACCAACGCACTGCCCTAGGCGAGCTATGGGCCTACGGTCAGCGCACCAGCAGCCAGGAGTTTGGTCAACTGCTCAATGCCGTCGAGACGGCTCGCCAGGGCTATCAGCAAGCGCTAGCCAACCTCACCCTGCTGACGGCCCAGATCGAGGGAGTCGCAGAATCGCCTCAGTTATTTGAGCTATCGATCCAAGACTGGAACAGGGTTGAGACCGAAGTTCACCTGGCCGCAGAGCGCATGCTGGCCCAGGGTATTGCTCCTGGGCTGCCGCCCGAGGTGTTGGATCGAGCAGCCCATCTACAACTTAAGGTCGCTGTGCCCCGCTCCATTGAGCCGTTCACTCGAACCCTGCTGCTCTCAGCTCTCGAAGCCAATCTGGTAGAAGACACCGATCGCACCCGCATGCAGGCCGACATGGCGGCTGAGGCCGTCAAACCTGTGCAGGTGGAGGTGCAGAAGGGAGAACTAATTGTCGAGGCTGGTGACACCATCACCCAGGGCAATTTTGTTTTGCTTGACACCTTTAACCTCAGCCAGCGGCGCTTTAACTACTGGGGGTTAGCCATGTTTGGTGGCCTGGTAGCGGCTGGGGTCGGCAGTTTTCTGCTGATTGAGCGCTGGGTACCCCAGCGGCTGCGCCAGCAAGACTACCTGCTGATTACCGCCATGGTAGTCAGCACTGGGGTAATGAAAATGGTCGGCGTGGCCGCCTACGGGCTACCCGCCATTGGCCTATTGGCGGGCAGCTTCTACGGCCCAGTACTGGGTGGCAGTCTGGTCGTACTGGTGGCGGTGCTGCTGCCCATCGGCTCGACGGTAGGCGGCATTTCGTTTATCGCTGGGGCAGCGGGGGCCTTTGTGTGTAGTCTGCTGGCCGGGCGCATGCGATCGCGCGAAGAGTTGGCTCTGTTGGGCGGCGGCGTTGGCCTCACCCAGGGCGTGGTCTATCTGATCCTGACGCTGATGTTCAGTCCGGTGTCGTTGCTGACGGCCTGGTCGGGGATACTCACCGGAGCAGCACTCCAAGGCATTTACGGGGTGATATCGAGCATCGCCGCTCTGGGTCTCAGCCCCTATTTAGAACATCTGTTTGACCTGGTGACGCCCATTCGCCTGGCCGAACTGTCAAACCCCAACCGCCCCATGCTGAAGCGACTGGCATCGGAGGCACCGGGCACCTTTCAGCACACCGTGTTTGTGTCTAGCCTATCGGAGGCTGCCGCCCGCGCCCTGGGCTGCAACGTCGAGTTGGTGAGAGCTGGCACGCTGTACCACGACATCGGCAAAATGCATGACCCCCAGGGCTTTATCGAAAACCAGATGGGTGGCCCCAACAAGCACGACGAGCTCAACGATCCCTGGCTCAGCGCCGGCATTATTAAAAAACACGTCACCGAGGGCATTGTCATGGCCCGCCGCTGTCGCCTGCCCAAGGCCGTGCAAGCCTTTATCCCCGAGCACCAGGGCACCATGCTGATCAGCTACTTCTACCACCAGGCCGGGGAAATGGCCAAGGATGATCCGACCCTGGTCGTGAAAGAAGAGGACTTCCGCTACGATGGCCCTATTCCCCAGTCGCCTGAGACTGGCTTGGTGATGCTGGCCGACTCCTGTGAAGCGGCGCTGCGATCGCTCACCAATGCCACCCCCGACGAAGCCCTGGCCATGGTAAACCGGATTCTGCGCGCCCGCTGGAAAGATAGCCAGCTGGTTGATTCGGGTCTCACCCGCGACCATATGGCCCTCATTGCCGAAATCTTTGTGCAGGTGTGGCAGCAGTATAACCACAAGCGCATTGCCTACCCGAAGGCGGCCCTGGCTCCGAAGGCGGGGTAGGCAATGCTCGGCTATCTACTCAAACGACTCCTGATTGCGATTCCCACTCTGCTGGCCATTAGCGCGGTGATATTTTTTATTCTGGCCCTGTCGCCCAGTAACCCCCTGGGTGATTTGGCGACGAATCCGGCGATTACGCCGGAGGTGCGGGAGAATATTCGGCGATCGCTGGGGCTAGACCAACCCATTCCCATTCGCTACCTGAAGTGGACGGTGGCGCTGTTTAGCGGCAATCTGGGCTATTCCTTTACCAGCCGCCTGCCCGTGGCCGATTTGATTGCCCAACGGCTGCCGGTAACGCTGTGGGTGATTGGCGTCGCCTACCTGATCAGCGTGGCGATCGCGCTACCCCTGGGGATTTTTGCCGCTCTGCGCCACAATACCTGGGTAGATCGGGCGATTACGACCGTGGCGTTTATGGGGTTCTCGACGCCGCCTTTTTTTACCGGGCTGGTGCTGATCATTGTGCTGAGCGTGCGGCTGGGGTGGCTACCCTTTATCTACGACAACACGCTGGTGGTGACGGATATTGAGAGTTTTGGCCAGTGGTTACGGCAGTCGATCATGCCCATCGCCACGCTGGTGATGTTTCAAACGGCGGTGCTGCTGCGGTTTGTGCGGGCAGCGATGCTTGAAGAAATTCCCCAGAACTACGTCAAGACGGCCCGCGCTAAGGGGCTGGGGCGCTGGCGGATTGTGACGCTGCACATGCTGCGCAACGCGCTGATTCCGGTGGTGACCTTGGTGGCGCTGGATATTCCGACGATTTTTACGGGGGCGCTGGTGACCGAGCAGGTGTTTCGGGTACCGGGGATTGGGGCGTTGCTGATTGAGTCGATCTACCGGGGCGATACGCCGGTGGTGATGGCCATTGCCTTTATTTACGCGGTGCTGGTTGTCGCCTTCAACCTGGTGGCCGACCTGCTCTACGGGGTGATTGACCCACGGGTGCGCTATGGCCATTAACCCAGACCTGGCTCCGGGCGGCGTCGCCCCCAGCCAAGACAACAATCGAGTTTGGGGCCGCCTGTGGCATGACCCGACCGCGCGCTTGGCCCTGGCGGTGCTGGGGCTGCTGATCGCGGCGATCGCCGTTGGCCCGTTCCTATATCCAGGATCCCCCAGCACCATTGACTTCAGCCGCGCCTTTTCGCCCCCCAGCCTGGCCCACCCCCTGGGTACCAACGATCTGGGTCAAGACCAGCTGGCCCGGCTGCTGATTGGGGGGCGCATTTCCCTGGCGGTGGGGCTGGCGGCCACCCTGGTGGGCATTAGCCTGGGGGTGAGCATTGGGGCATTGGCAGGCTTCTATGGCGGCTGGGTCGGTGGTGGCCTGATGCGACTCACCGATCTGTTTTTGGCGTTGCCCCAACTGCCGCTAGTGCTGCTGGTGGTCTATCTGTTTGGCGACCCGGTGCGCCGTACCCTGGGGCCAGAGCGGGGAATTTTTTTGCTGGTGGTGGTGGTGATTGGGGCGCTCAACTGGATGGCGGTGGCCCGTCTGGTACGGGCTGGCTTCCTCAGCCTGAAGCAGCGCACCTTTGTACAGGCAGCGGTGGCGTTGGGGGCTAGCCCCTGGGGCATCGTCAAAAGCCACCTGTTGCCAAACATTCTCGGCCCGGTGATTGTGGCGGCGACCCTGGGGGTGGGCAATGCCCTGCTGGCCGAATCGACCCTGAGCTTTTTGGGGGTGGGCTTTCCGCCCGATGTGCCGACCTGGGGCCGCATGCTGTTTGATGCTCAGAACTATATTGAGAGCGCTCCCTACCTGGTGCTCAGCCCCGGTTTGGCGATTTTTCTCACCGTCCTGTGTATCAATACATTGGGCGATCGCCTGCGAGATTGTTTGGACCCGGCGAGTCGGTAAAGGAAGCAGGTGGGAAGTAGTCATCTGTTTATCACCCCCATCCCCCCGATCGCTTTCCCCCCAGCGGTAGACTAAGGGCTATCGGCTTGACACCGTCTTTCTCTGCGCTGGCGTTCATGGTTCTTCCTCAACAGCAGCTTCTCACCCAGGTCGCCCGGTTGTTTCCGGACGCGCTGTTTTATGCCCCTACCAGCCAGCCCCTGGTCGCCCTGACCATCGACGATGTGCCAACACCGGGCGATCGCGACGACGTCTCCACCCGGCTGATTCTGAAGGCGCTAGATACCTATAACCGCACCGCCGAGCACCCGGTGCGGGCCACTTTCTTTATCATTACTGACCACCTCAACCCGGGCAGCACTATTCTGCAAGATATTCTGGCCAGCGGCCACGAGATCGCCAACCACGGCACCAGCGATACCACCCCCGCCATTTTGCAGCCGGCCCAGTTCGCCCGCCACTTTCAAGAGGCCCACGATCGCATTACCAACCTGATTCAGCAGCCAATCCGCTGGTATCGCCCCGGGCGGGGCTTCTACAACCAGGACATGGTGGCCCGGCTCAAGCTCACCCCCGGCTACGAATCCCAGATCGCCCTGGCCTCAATGATTCCGTTTGACACCCTGCGCCCCCTCAGTACCCCCAATCTCAACACCTGGTATCTGGCGCAGTTTATCTTTGCGGGGGCGATCTTTGTCATGCATGGCGGCTCTCTAGAACGCTGTGTTCAGACCGCCCAGGCCCTGCCCACCCTGCTGACACTCATCGAGCACCAGGGCTTGCGCACGGTTACCCTCTCGGAGCTATACGACAGTCTCACCCCCCCCATAGCGACCGAGGACACGACACCCGAGGGCACTACAGCAGAAACCTCTGCAATGCCGCCGCCACCCCATCAGCCTCCACCCCCGGAGCCACCCAGTCGGCCCCCTGCTTAACCGGGTCGGGGGCATCGCCCATGGCGACGCCAATGCCCGCGTAGCGCAGCATTTCGAGGTCGTTGAAGTTATCGCCAATGGTCATCACCTGGTCGGGCGTCAGCCCCAGCAGCTCTTCGGCCACATACTTCACCGCCTCGCCCTTGTTGGCTTTGGGGTGGGTGGCCTCAAAAAACTGCTCTACCGATCGCGTCAGGTAGAGGTCTTCGGTGGGGTAGCGCTGGCTCAGCTGGAGCAAAATGTCGCCGAGCAAATCGACGTTTTCACTCAGGGTCAGCAGTTTGGTGGTTTCGATCGCCGCATTGTCTGTCAGCAGTGCCGCCAGGTCACCTACCGCCAAGGGCTCGACGCCCGATCGCTCAGCGTAGGCCTTGGTGTCGTCAACAATGCCCCGCACGTGGAGTTGGTCGTCGATATAGAGATGAATCGACAGGTCATTGCGGGCCTCCATGGGGGCCAGATAGGCCAACAGCTCTAGGGCCAGCTGGCGGGGCAGGGGCATGTGGCGATAGAGCTGTTGGGTTTTGGGGTCTTTGATAAACGCCCCCTGGTAGGCCATCAGCGGCAGATCTGACCCCACCACCTGGTGAAAGCGCAGGGCCGACTGGTACATGCGCCCGGTGGCGATCGCCACTGCGATCCCCCGCTGCTGCACCTGGGCGATCGCCTCCAGCACCGGCGCGTTGATCTGGTTAGACTCTCCGGCCAGGGTGCCATCGATATCGAGCACGAGTAAACGAATGTCGGCAGTCATGGGGTGAGCCCGTTGAGGTTTCCGCGTCTATTATCTCTGGCGAGAGGGCAATTGTTGTTTAACACCCGGCTGACTTGGAGTTAGCCAGGAGACTACCACAGCCATGAGCGCCCGATCTTGGGGAGATCATCGAATCCCTGATCGGCGCGATGATCTGGCAAAAGTCACTATATTTTGACTAGAGAATATATGGTTTCTCACTACTGGCCAAAACCTCCTATTAGCCCTGTTCCATCCACCTTAAGGACGATTCAGGCCTGGAATACATCAATACTTCTTTACACACTTTCTCCAGAGTTATTGTTTGGATTTACCATTAAAGAACAGAATTATAGATAGGAACATTGTTTAGGTAGATAGATATTTCTCTATCTCTGAGATACTGCTAAAACTATCTATCTGGCGACCAACATCTGGGCCTCATCACCCATTTTTCTCCCCAAAATAATGGCGGAATAGCCATACTTCTGATGGCCACACTTTTGATGGTCATACTTCTGATCGATTGAGACCCCTGAGACACATCACCCGTGATATTGCTCGGCAGGAGCCGTTCTGAGGGATCGAGCGGTTGCATAACGATGCCCCCCAGCATTGCCCCCAACATTATTTTCCAAAACCGCACCGATGCCGGACGGCAGCTCGCCGATCGGCTACAGGGCTATGCCAATCGGCCCGATGTGCTGGTGCTGGGGTTGCCGCGTGGGGGGGTGCCGGTGGCCTATGAGGTGGCCCAGGCTCTCCATGCGCCGCTGGATGTCTGTCTGGTGCGCAAGCTGGGGGTGCCCGAGCACAAAGAACTGGCCCTGGGGGCGATCGCATCGGGGGGCGTGCGTGTCTTCAACTACGGCATCATTCACCGCTTCCAGATTTCTATCCCCACGATCGCCACCATTGCCGCCCAGGAACAACGCGAGCTAGAGCGCCGCGATCGCGCCTACCGGGGCGATCGGCCTTTGCCTCAAATTTGCGATCGCACCGTCATTTTGGTGGACGATGGCATTGCCACTGGGGCGACGATGCGGGCGGCGATCGCGGTGATTGCGGCCCAGCAGCCTGCCCAACTCGTGGTGGCGACCCCGGTGGCCGCGCCCGCCACCTGCGAGGCCTTGAGCCATGAGGTCGACGAGGTGGTGTGTGTGACGCTGCCCGAATCCCTGAATGCGATCGGCTACTGGTACGAAGATTTTTCGCCCACCACCGATGCCGATGTGCGCCAGTTGTTGGCCACCCCAGCGGGGCATGGCAACGGGGAATTTGAGGAATGAGTTCGCTGGCTCAGAGACCAGGCTGATCTAGACGCAAACAAATTAGCTATTGGTGTTTACCCCCAGAATATGGGCCTTCAAAACCGAGCATTTTGAGGTAGCGAATTAGATCGTTGCGTTTGATGGGGCCGAGAGCAGGCATCAAGCCACCTCAGCAGTGCTGAGATTGACATTGATATTGTCAACTATTGGTAGGCTGTGCCCCAGCCGCAAACCCAGGACAATCCACTCTTCCAGGGAATCTTGCAGCTCTTCGCGACAGGCTTCTAGATTGTCGGCGTTGCTCCACACTCCCTGACAGGCAGGGATTTCGCCGTAGAAGGTGCCATCTTCTAACAGCTCGTAGGTAGCCTGGTGCATTGCCGCCTGAATGTAGCGAGTCAGCATGGGATGCTTGTGATGAGGTTCTATAGCGATCATACCTGGATGAAATGCCGTGGGGCAGATCCTCGATAGTTCATCGCAACCAACAGCTAATACGAAATCCGATTTGGGAAACCCCGATTCATAATCAGGAACCTCGTAGGGGCATAGCATGCTATGCCCCTACGAACCGGGGGTATTCAGACAGGATTGGGTATGAGAGGGTGTTTGAAAAGTGGGTCGCTGTAGCTTTAGTCACCGGCTGATCCCCCCTGCCCCCTTAAAAAGGGGGATTTAGGGGGATCTTCACTTTCGCTACAAAAAATAGGACTTTTCAAACATCCTCGGCCAGAAACCGGGTTTCTTCTCTGCGTGGCCACCAGCCTCTGCCGTGGCTCAGAAACCCGGTTTCTCGCGACAAAAATTTTGAGGCGCTGCGCGCCGGGGAAAAGGCCCTAAAAAATCGGCAAAGGGCAAGAGGGAAAAAGGGTAAAGGGCAACCTAAGCCCTGGGGGCCGAACAACATACCCGAAAACCGAAGTTGATGTCGTCGAAGCCGGGCTCGTTGGCGTCGCGGTACGCGGAGCGACAGATCCTCGGAGCGTCGACCCAAGCGCCGCCGCGACAACAACGACTCGCTGAATCATCGCTAGACAGCCAAGCAGAGCCGTCAGTCGGTGCTCCGGCATAGTTATGATGCCAATGGTCGGCACACCACTCCACAACGTTACCGTGCATGTCGTAGAGGCCAAAGGCATTGGGGGCAAAACGGCCTACATTGGTCGTCTTTTCTCTATATTCTCCTTTTGGCCCGTTGCCATAGGTGGAGTTGCCGTTATAGTTGGCCAAATCGGGTGTAATCGTTGGCCCAAAATAAAAGGGCGTGGTGGTGCCCGCCCGGCAGGCATATTCCCACTCGGCCTCGCTGGGTAGGCGATAGGTGCGTCCCGTCTGCTGCGACAACTTTTCGCAAAACGCCACAGTATCGTACCAGGAGACCTGTTCCACCGGGCGATTGGCCCCATTCTCAGAAAATTTGCTGGGGTTCTGTCCCGTTACCGCCTGGTACTGGGCCTGGGTAATGGGGTATTTGCCCAGCCAAAACTCTGGTACCGACACCCGGTGTTGGGGGCCTTCATCGCCAGAGCGCTCTTCTTCACTATCTGGCGACCCCATCAAAAACTGCCCGGCGGGGATTCTCACCATTTCTAAGGAAACGCCGTTGCCCAAATCTTCGGTGAGATATTCCGCCGTTTTGGTGGCTTTTGCAATCACCTGGCCCTGGTCATTGACTGTCACCGTCTCAAACTTACAGGTGGGGTGTTTGGGCTGCGGCTTGGGGGTGGTGGGCGGTGCCCAC
>NZ_JADEWX010000182.1 GCF_015207395.1 Nodosilinea sp. LEGE 07088 | reverse complement strand
GCCCCAGCCCCACCGAAGTCGCCGAAACCCTGACCGAAATGGTCAGCGCCATCCTCCAGGCCCAGGCCCAACGCCATGGAGTGGATCTGTCATGAGAGTGAAACCCGTCCTCGGCGATTGGGAAATTCCCCGGATTGCGTCGATTCGCACCCTGGAGCAGCGCCGCTATGTGGAACTGGCGGTGCCGGGTAAAGTGGGCAGCCTGTTTCAGGATCTGAACACGGTGCCGACGCGGGTGGCGATCGCCGGTAGCCTCTACGGCCAGGAAGCCCAGAGCGACTTTCTCGAAGCCCTGCGGGAGAAGTTCTTTGCCGGGGAGCCGGTTACCTTTGTGGCCGATATTCTCACCGCCACCGAATTGCAGTACGTGATTATCGAAACCCTCGATTTGCAGGAGAGCGGCCTGCGCCCCGACCAGCTCGACTATTTTCTGGTGGTGCGAGAGAGTCCACCGCCGCCGCCGCCGCCCAACCCCCTGGGCGGCCTGGATACGGGGCTACTCGACGATGCCGCCGGGTTCTTAGACACCGTCACCGGGGCGCTGGATGCGATCGCGGGCTTGGGCAATCTTCCCGATATCGCTGACCCCACGCCGCAGCTATCAGGGGCCCTGGATGGCGTGACCACGGCCACCGCTGGCCTGGAGGAATCGCTGGCACCGCTGACGGCAATTTTTGGCAGCCTCGATCAGGAGGACGACGTATAGGCCATGGCTGAAGGAACGCTGGTTGTCAATATCCGCGATTTGGAGAGTGCCCTGGGTGGGGTGAGCGATCTGAGTGGCCAATTTGAGGCTGCCGCCACCGCCTCGGGCTCGATTTCGGGCGGGGTTGATGGGGTTGCAGGCCAGCTGACGGGGCAGGTGTCGGGCCTGTTTGAGTTTGACTCGACGGCCCTGATCGCCCAGATCAACGAGCTGTTTGGGGGGTTGGCACTCCAGGCGGAGGTTGACCCCTCCCCGGCACTGGCGGGGTTTGAACAGCGCATCGGGGCGGCTGACCAGGCGATCGGCGGCGATTTAATCGGCCAGCTTCAGTCTGTAATTGAGGCGGTGCAGGGCATTGCCGACGGCATTCCCGAAAACCGCACCGAGATTTTTAACGCCCTGGTCGATCAGCTCTTGCGGGTGTTGGCCAGCCTCGACGGCCCCGAGGCCGAAACCATTCGCGCCTGGGTGCAGTCGGTGCAAGATCTGAGCCGCAACCTGCTGCCGCTGATCGACCAGGCCGCTACGGTGGCAAATCCCCAGGCCCTGGTGGTGCAGGTGTTTCAGCAGGCCCTCGACAATGTGCTCGATACCCTGGGCTACGGCTCGGTAAAGCACCTAATCGACCAGCTGGAGGCCTTTTTGGCGGCGCTGCTGCCCACAGCAGTGGTCGAACCGGTGGCCAACGGCCTGACCCTGCTCAGCGGCAGCTTTAGCCAGACCCTGAGCCTGGCCCCCGCCGACTACCCTCAGTTTCGCGAGGCGGTGGTCGAAACCTCCATCGCCATGCAAGCCCTGCGGCAGGATCTGCGCCCGCTGCTGGGGGAGATCAACCGGGTGCTCGACACGCCGCTGTTTCAGCCCAACGCCCTGGAGAACTATCTGCGAGAGCAGCTCGATCAGGCCCTGGCCGTGCCCATTCGCGAGGCCCAGCGGATCGAAGATCCCTTCAATGCCCTGTTTGATCGCATCGATACCGCGATCGCGGGTATTGACCTGAGTTTTGTGCGCGACGAGGTGCTGGGCTTTTTTGCCACCACCCGCGACACCCTGGAGACTGCCAACCTGGGCAGCATTGGCGACACTCTGCAAGGCGCACTGGCCCCGGTAGAGCAGGTGGTGGGCGATCTCGAAAGTGGCGTCGGCGACCTGCTGGGGGAAATTGCCGAATTCTTCGCCGGGCTGGTGCAGCAGCTGCGCGACCTGGCGGGCAATGTGGGCGATTTTTTGCCCAACGGCCAGTTTCAGTACCGCTTTGAGCAGGATTTACGGTCTCTGTTTGAGCAGGCTGAGGTGGCGATCGCAGGCGACCCCACCAACCCCAGCGCCCCCAGTCTGGCGGGCACCCTGGCCGAGTTCCAGAGCTTCCTCGATGGCACCCTGGGCCAGCTCAGCGCTCTGCTCACCCCGCTCGAAACTGCGATCGCCGACGTCACCGACCAGGCGGTGGCGGGCATCAATGACTTCACCAGCTTTCTCACCGGGCTAAATATTCCGGCTCTGCTGGAGAACCTGCGCACCAAGGTCACCGAAATTCTCGACCAGCTGGCCCCGATCGACTTTGCCGTGGTGATCGACCCGGTTGTCGCCGAGATAGAAGCCGCCGCCGACAGCCTGGGCCAGATCGACCCCGCATCGCTCAATGAGCTGCTGCGGGAGGCGCTCAAGGCGGCCCTGGATCTGGTGATCACGATTGATCTCAGCGGCACGATCACGCCGCCCCTGCGCGAGGGTTTCGCAGCCATTAAACAGGTGCCCCAGGCGGCGATCGACGCCCTGCAGGCGGGCTATGAAGAGGCCCTGGCCCTACTCGACGCCCTCAACCCGACTCAGCTTTTAGCGGTGCTATTTTCGGCCTTTGACGTGGTAGAAGCGGCGATCGCATCCCTCGATCTCACCGCCCTGCTCCAGCCCCTGGACGATCTCCACCGGCAATACCTGCAGGCGCCCCTGGCATCGCTGCAACCCTCCAGCCTGGTCGAGCCCCTGGGGGCAGCCTTTCAGTCGGCGACGGCCAGCTTTGCGCAGCTCGACAGTGCCCAGATCATCGCCCCCCTGACCGAGCTGCTCGATCGCCTCAAGGCCAGCGTCACCGGCCTCGACCTGACCCGGTGGATCGACCAGCTGCTGGCCCTGGTCAACCAGATCCAAGACGGCATTCAGGCGATTCGCCCCTCGGCGCTGCTGGCCCCGCTGACGGCAGAATTCGCCCGACTTGAAACCGAGCTAGATCGGGTCAGCCCCTCGGTGCTGTTTGCCCCCGCCATCGAGCTGGCCGCCCCCCTGGTGGCCCTGCTCGACGATGTGCAAGAGAGCGTGGTGACTGCCCTCCACGCCATGTTTCAAGCGCCATTGGCCCTGCTCGACCAGCTTCAGCCCGAGGCGCTGACGGCGCAGATTCACGGGGCGATCGACCAGGTGCTGGCGGCGCTGCGCAGCTTGAATCTACCGGGGCGGTTTAACCAGCTCAAGGCCCAGCACTTTGACCTGAGGCTGGCGGTGCAGACCCCTGGGGCCGAAGCCAAGCTGGCCCTGGTGGGCAACCTCGACCCGGAAGCAGAACTGGGGGAGCTGGTGGCCCTGTACACCCGGCTGGTGGGCGGCCTGGAGGCGTTGAAGCAAAACCTTGACCTCAGTCGCCTGGGCGATCTGTATATAGAACTGCGCGAGCAGCTGCTGGGCCTGCTGCCCCCCTACGCTCGCCAACTGCTGGATGTGGAAACCTTTAAGCGGGTAATGCGCCTGGCTGACCCGACCCGGTTTCTCACCGCGCTAGATGAACGGTTTGAGGCCCTAAAAGAACGGCTGCTGCCGATTCGCCCCGAGGATATTGGGGCCGAGCTCGATGCCACCTACGACACCGTGGTGGGGTTGCTCGATGGGCTGGCGATCGCAGACAGCTTGACTCAGGTGCGCAGCACCATTGAGCGGCTCCAGGGCATTGTTACCAACCTGCGGGTCGACTTTTTGGCCACGGATATTGACCAGGCGCTAGATCAGGTGCGGGCCCTGATCGACGGCCTCGACCCGATGCGGATGGCGGCGGGGCTCGACACCCTCTACCTCCGGCTGCTGGATGTAGTCGAAAGTACCCTGCCCTCGCGACTGCTGGCGGGGTTAACCGCCCTGCTCGATCAGGTGCAGGGACTGGTCAACTCGGTGAATCCGCGGGTGCTGCTGGAGCCGCCGTTGCTGGCGGCCTGGGCCGCGATCCAGGCGGCGCTAAATGACATCGATTTGACCGTGGTGCTGATGCCATTGATCGACAAGCTCGACGACTTGCAGGGGGAGTTTGAGCTCAGCTTGGGCCGCACCGAAGCTGCCTTTGACGATATGCTGCGGGCCGCTCGGGGTGCCCTCAGCGGTAGTGCCAGCGCCAGTGTCGGCGGGGGGGTAAGTCTGTAATGGCTGAGATCGATCGCACCGTTTTTGTCAGAGTAGTCACCCTCGACCCGGTGGTGGGGACGCCGATTCCGGTACCCGACGCTCGGGTGACGGTGCAGCACCGCCGCACTGCCTGGTTTGACCAAACCCTCTCCCAGGGCAATCCGGTCACCGACAGTGACGGCATTGCCGAGGTGGTGCTGCGGTTTGAAGAGGAGGATGAGGCGGGCCTCAACCCCTACTTCACCCTGGCGCTGCCCGAGGGGCTGCGGCAGGTGTCAGGCGATACTCTCGACCCGCTGCGGCCCAGTTTTACCCTGCCGGGAGATTGGGAGAGCCGCCACGACAATGCCAGCCGCATTCGCAACTTGACCACCGACTTTGGCGATCGCGCCTCCCCCTTCACCGTCTACATGGGCCTGGGTGCCCAGCTACAGCTTTCCTACAGCGATTTTCGGGCCGCTCACAGCAACCCCATTGCCCTCCCCGAGAATGCCGTCGAGGTGGTGGTGATCGATGAGGATATTTTCTTCGACGACACCCTCAAGGGCGTGGGTTACCACCCTCGCGAAAATCGGATCATCCCCTTTGGTAAAACCGAGGCCGACGATCGCAACGACGACCGCTACCCCTACTTTGATATTGCCCCCACTGTCCCTTACGCCTTGGATTTATCGGCCGCCGAGGCCGCCCAACCCCGCGCCTGGATTGACCCACCCGGTGCGCCCTTGGGACTGCTGGGCGGCGGCAGTTTTGAGCAGGTGGGGCTGCTGGCCACCGACGCCCACGGGTTTGTGTTCATGGTCGATAGCGCCCCTGCTAACCCGGTGATTCACCGCTTTTATCCCGATGGCACCCTGTGTGAAACGATCGCGACCTGGGGAGAGGACGACAGCCCCTTCACTACCATCCATGGCCTGGCCCTGGATCAAGAGCAACGGCTCTACGTGATCGATGACACTCAGGTGCTCATCTTCAGCCTGGACAGTGGACAGGTGGAGCTGACTTCCCAAGGGCAGCTGCCCGTGAGTGTCGGTCGATACGGGCTAGTTGGCCGCCTCCAGCGGTGGGATGATATCGACCCCCTGGAGGGCCAGAAAGAATTTGGCCGCCCTTCGGGTATTGCTGTTGTTTCGGGCGAGGCCAGGTTTTCGGGTTCAGAGTTGTTGGTGGTGAGCGATGTTGGCGTTGAGACACCAACGTTGTTTGAAAGCGGGCCAGCCTTGCATGTCTTTACAACCGGCGATGCCCCGAGATCCCAGGGTAGTCTTACCGGAGCAACGGTACAGGCTCCCCATAGCTTGAGTAGCAGTTTCGATGGCAGTCTGCTGGTGTGCGATCGCAGTCGTCACAGTCTGACTCGCTGGCTGCCAGGTACCGAAATTTTGGGGCCTGCTTTTATTTCTGACTGGGATGTCATCGGTACCGCTGGCGGTGGTTCTGGCCCCTTCGCCACGCCCCAAGTAGTGGCGATGGATCGCAAAAATGAGGTGGTCTACGTCATCGATGGAAGCAATCCTCAACTGCAGCGGCTTAACTTTACCGACGGCACCCCCCTCCCGGCCTGGAGCACTCCCTATGCCGAATCACCGACCAATCCCTTCTCGCCTGTGGCCCTGGCTATCGACGAGCGGGGCGAGATCTATGTAGCCGATGGCGGCAATAATCGGCTGGTGAGGTCTTCGACGTTTGCTGCCAATGGGGATGCGCTAGCGATCACATCTCTGCCTCGCCCGGTGCAAATCTGGACGCCTCACAGCGAGCTACCCCACCTGCATCAGCCAGCCTACGTGCACCTCGATCAGCAAGGACAGCTCTGGGTAAGCGATACCGGCAACAATCGAGTGCTGCTCTACCAATCGGACCCGGCGGTTGATGAGGAGCGTTGGCAACTAGTCAGAACGATAACCGGTATTAGTGCTCCTGCGGGAATTACAACCGCACCTACCGGCGAGGCATTTGTCGTCGAATCAGGCACTAACAGCATTCGCCAACTATCGGTGGCAGGGGATACCACTGCCACTACTACGCCTGCGGATGCTCTGAATCAGCCCAGAGGTATTGCCTATGGCGTACGCCCTGAGGGGCCAGCTGTCTACGTGGCCGACACCGGCAACAATCGAGTGCTGCGCATCAGTCTGGATGGGAGTTCTGAAAGCCTTTCGCCTGACGGAGCTGGCGGTGGTCTGAAAGCACCAGAAGACTTGGCCATTGATCGGGAGGGATTGCTGTATGTGGTCGACACCGGCAATAACCGGTTGGTACGCTTTGACAGCGCCGACGGATTTGACCGCATATTTCCCCTAGATGACTTTAGCCCTGGTTTTGAGGCTCCTGCAGGACTCTCTATTACCGCCGCCGACCAGCTTTTAGTGACGGATAGACAGCGGCAATTCGTCGCATTGTTCAGCCTGTGGCCAGTTGCCGATGCTTCTGCCCTGCGCCTTACCAGTACGTGGGATTTGCAGCGGTTTTTGCCCCAGAGCTTGTATCAGCTTCATGGAGCCGAACTCGATGGCACAGTGCATTTCGGCAGTGGGCTTGCCGTCAGACAAATTGATGATTATCGTGACCTACCCACTTGGGAGGTAATCACTGCGGGGGTGATTACAGTAGTACAGGTAGGCAATGATACGACTGAGACCAGTATCAGCGAACCTATCAGCCTGGCCTTGGGCGACCTGGTATTTAAGACCAACAATCAACCCGTCAATCAACGAGACCAGCTGGCGATTACTCGCGATGACACCATCTACCAGGCTGACCTGGCCCGCCACCTGCTGTTTTCCCGCCCAACTCGTGCGGTTCTGAGCGATGCTGGGATACTGGCTGTTGCCGATCCTGGGAATCATCGGGTGCGACTGCTGCGCACGTGCACCACCCTTCAGGGCAATCTGTTCGACTTGGGACTGGGGCTATTTGAAGGCTATCCTGACCTCTACCTGCGTGGCCGCAGTCGATATGACCTGAGTCAAGATCCTAAAACGGGTCTAAAACTAGCTGCCGGGCGCAATACCAGCCGTTTCGGCAATGCCGATCAGTACAAAACTAGCACTCTAGACGAGTACAGCGCCGATACCTATCTAACTACAGCTCGCATAACCGACCAGACTTCTCTCAAAGCCATGACCGTAAATGCTTTACGACTGATGCGAGAGGTGCAGCGCTGGTTGGTTCACATCACTCGGCGAGACACTGCCGATCAGCGGTGGGGTAACCCCGACAAACCTCAGTTCTTAGGGGCAGACATTATTTCTGATGCTCTTGGAAGTTTCCATCGCTGGTTTTCTGATGTCGTTTCTCTCGGTGCAGATCGCAGCGGTCGTGGACACGATGCCTGGGATGATTCCACCGTGGCCCACGAGGTTGGACACTGGATCTTCGATGCTTCCCTGCGGCGACGACACTTGTGCGAACTACGTCGGGGATACCGCATTAAAGAGCATTTTTCTAGCTATCTGTACTCCCAGACAGTAGCAATTATTGAAGGTTTTGCCGAGTACATCCAGCTTTTCTGGGGTAGTGAATTTGGGCCACACCAGCGGCTTCGAGGGTTTAGTCGGCAAGAATTAAATTCTCTGCGCCGTACAGACAGTGACAGCATCCTAAATTTATACGGTGAGCCCAACCTGGGTCTGCTGAGTGAAGGGTATTTTGCCAACACTCTCTGGCAAATTCACCAGGTCATCGCCAATCCGGGTCTGCGCTTTGCTGACTCCCCCTGCTACTGGTGGACCTACAACTGTCACTTGACGACCGATCAGAGTCAGCGTCTGGTCGATCTGCTGCGAGTTCCTCTGCGCCAGTTTCCTGATAACGCGCCAAACTGGGCTGATGCTCCCACTGAGCATTTATTTCAGCAGATTCTCGTCCAGGCCCATAACCAGCATCCAGAATACGTATCGCTGATTCAGCAGATTTATGAGCTCAACAACCAGCTAGGGTTCCAGCTACGCCTGCGACGACTGGAAGGGAGCAATCCGGGGCCGGTCGTCGTCAGTCCCCTAGCCCTGGCGGCAGAAGCGGAGGTGGCTCTGGTGGCCGACTTGCGTGACTCGACTGGGGCAGCTGTGGTCGGTCACAACTTGGGATTTGGGGTAAAGGGGGAGGGTAGCTTGACTATGCTGACACCCGCAGCGACACCAAATCGAGGCAGCCCCGCGAGTGATTTATTTGATTCTAGTCAAATTGATGGCGACCCAGAACAGCGCCCTACCGATGCCCAGGGAGAGGTGCGCTTTATCTATCGTGCGCCTGCCTCAGCAGCGGAGAATAGTCAACTTCAGATTGCCTACCGTCCCCGCTTTGTCAGCGATTTTCCCCGTCGGGAGGACAGCCGCGAGGTTACGTTGCAAAAACTGTATCTACAGGCCCTGAACTATGCAGGGCCGCCCGAAAACGAGCACGGAAACCTAGCGAGAATGGGTTTTCAGCTATCGCTAACCGTGGAGGTGCAGCTGTCATGACCTGTCTACCGGTTGCTGGGGTCGATATTGTGCGGGCCACCCTCTGTCGAGCCGCCAAAAAAGTGCAAATCAGGCTGGGTATTGCTGGGCCTGCAACAGCAGCCGAGCCGTGGAAAGTGCCCCTCCAGCAGTTGTTTCACCTGCGTCTGGGGGTCGAATGGGATGCCAGTATTGAGCCCCAAAATCTGGTGCTGACGTTGCGATCGCAGCTGCCCGACAGCGGTGGCCAGGTGCGCTTTAATAGCGTCGATGGCCCCGCTACCCGCACGCTAACGGGCAGCGGTGAACACGTTGTGGCCTGCTATGGCACCCGCCCCTCGGGCCACAGCGGCGCGACGGGGGATGTGCTGCTTGACCTCAGAGCCAGCGACGATCAGGCCAGTGAGCCCTTGGTGACGGTGCATCTGGCGGTACAGCCCCGGTCTCAAAGAGATATCGAGGCGGCCCTCGACCAGCTCCAGGCCGAACTGGCGATCGCCGCCCAGCCGCATCGCCCAGATGACACCGCTACTCAGCTAGTCTGGAACCGCTACGCTCGCCTGTTTGCCGACGCCCGCCTGTTTGCCGACGCCCTCGATACCTTGAACGAGGCCGCCATTCCTACCGTGGCAGGTGCGCTAGCATCCCGCTCCTTTGACCTGACCGAAATCAAGACTCACTTGGCGGCCCACGGGCAAGCCGACAGCCTGGCCGAAACCAAAGCCCGGGGACGCACCGATGCCTTCGATCCATTTCGCGGTCACTGGCGCGGCGACTGGCGGCAGGGCAATGTCTGCCCCCCAGTCATAGGCATCTGTCAAGATCACCAGTGGGGGGATACCGTGGCCCTAGCCACTCAACCCCAGCTCTACGTGCAGCGAGTGCAGCTGGGCGATGACAGCCGCCCTTACCGCGAAGGAGCCGCCGCCTGCACGGCCATCACCGAGGGCGATCGCGACTTCACGCTGCCTGCCATTAACGTGATCAATATTCAAACTGGGGTGATCGTCGGAGCCGTAGGTCTACGGGCTGCTGCCGATGGCGGCGTAATCGCCCAGCGGCCCCACGTAGGTTTCTACATTGCCCCAGGCCGACTGCTGTGGGTAGCCGAAGAAAGCCTGAGTACCGAGGGCAATACTTCCACCATCACCTACAGCGTGTTCTACGAAATTCGTGAAGGCGACACCGTCGATCAACCCCTCTATACCATTCAGGGGTTTGAGTTCTCCTGGCGGCGAAACGACACCACGGGCACCGGCACGCTTGTGGGCGAGATTACCACCAAGGCGGGCCAGTACCTCAAAATCATGACCGCTGAGGAGCGCGAGTTGGAGCGCCAGTTCCGCGATCGAAGTTTGCAGCCCGGTCACCTGGAGCAGTTCTACTACCGCCGCCAGCTCGAACGCCTCAGCCCCGACGATGTGACCGCCTTCCAGGCCAACGCTGACACCAGCGCGGCGGTGCAAAACTACCTGGAGCGTCTGCACGAGTTTGTCAGCCAGCAGAAAGCCCTGGCCGAGGCCCCGGTTGGCCCCCGCCCTGCCGTTACCTTCATCATGGGCGACGAGCCCGCCGATGCCGCCAACCAGTTTTATGCTTCGGCCCGCAATTTCTTTAGCCTCAACCCAGCCGGCACCCTGGTTACCAACCTGCGCACCCTGGTTCAAGTGCGCGACTATCTGAACAGCCACGCGGCGGTAGACAGCCCCTGGGGGGAAATCAACATCGTCGTCCACGCCAATGAAGAGGGGGGCATGAGCATTCCGGTGCGGGCAGGGGGCAACCCTATTTCCCCCGATGGTCTGGCCCAGGCGATCGCCGATGACGACATTCTTCCTCTCAATGCCGATCAGGTGGACGTGCGCACCCAGGTGCGAATTCGAGGCTGTGCCCTGGGCCGCAACAGCGAGATTTTAGAGCTCCTGAGTGCGGCTTTGGGCGATCGCGATCGCCAGCGTCCCGTCGTGCGTGCACCTAAGGGGCTGCAAATCTACGTCTGGCGATCGCTAGGGGGCACTCTCACCGAAGTTGAAGAGCACCTGGTGGAATTTTGGTTTGTCAGCTGGCCCGGCAACCCCGCCGCCCGTCCCGGTCGGGCGGCCCTGGCCCAGCAATTTCAAGACCAATACCACGACCAGCCAGTGGAGTTTGACTGGGAGCAAGCCCTCCAGGGAGGGGTGAATGGCATCAGTCAGGAAACCCGCGATCGCAGTCTGCCCTATCCCCCCTTTTCCATCACCTATGCCCCTGGCGATCTGCCGCCCCTGGGCACCTCGGCGCAACGGCTGGCCGCTGTGCTGGAGCGCAGCACCCTGGAGGCCGAACTCAATGCCGATGGCTACCAGATTGCCGATTTTAACTGGGTGATTGGGACTGGGCAACGCACCCTGGGCAGTGGCGATATCGAAGTCACCTTCACAATTAACGCCCAGCGCACTATTTTGCGGCTAGAGCGCGACCTGCGGGCCCAGCTCTCAGAGCTGCTGTTTAACCTCAACAACAATCTCCAAACCGACCTGACCAACCGCACCCTGTCGCCTGCCCTACGCCAGGCCTTCGTGGATGCCGACTATCCCCTCTCCGAGGTGGCTCGGGTGCTGATTCGAGCAGTCAACCAGCAGTGGCTGATTCTCGACCCGGCCCATCCGCTCTTGCATCAGCCTGATGCCATTCGCACCGTCTTGGTGCGGCGCACCGATGCCCACCTCACCGTCCGCCGAGAAGACCCGCTCACCACCGAAGCCGTCGTCCGCGCCCACCCTCCGGTGACCGACCTGCGCCACTTCGGCGAATACGTTCCCGCCCGCCCCGCTACCCAACCCC
>NZ_JADEWX010000181.1 GCF_015207395.1 Nodosilinea sp. LEGE 07088 | reverse complement strand
GGTGGGCGATCATTACCTCTAGCTTGCGGATGCGATCGCCGCTGGGGTTGAAGTAGAGCTTGGCGACGTGGCCGGGCCAGTTGGTGTGCCACACCTGGCCCTCGCCACTGGTGGCCAGCAGCCGGGTCAGAGTAACCGACCGACTGTGGCCCACGCAGCCCAGAACTTGGCCTGCGGTACCTGCGCTTTTTGCGGTCTGGGTTATGGTCATTGGGCCTCAAGGGTAACCGGTAGGGGAAGCGTGTCAGGGTTTACCCTGCATGGGGCTAGGCGCTGGGAGCCAGGGGCGACAGGCTTTCACCAGCAACTACTATACGCACTGACACGGTGAATGAACGGCTCTGTGAAGAACTTAAGAGCAACATCAGCGCCTTGTTCATGCCCACACCCGCTGAACTGGATATACATCAAAAGCCGTGTCAACACTCACAACAGCTAACGAATGTGTAATTGCTTGAGCAACCAGCATCCGATCAAACGGATCTCGGTGGTGTAAGTAGCTGGGCCTAATTAAACTCAAGATGCTGGTGGGGGTGGAGGGGGTGAAACCCCCTGCCTGGGGGCGCAGCCCCCAAACCCTTTCTTACAATTAATTAGGCTTACCTACTTAGTGCAAGCCTCAAGTATTCCTCCGTGTTTGCAAACGAAATCGGTAATGTTTCAATCAGAAATCGTTCTAGGAGTCTCCTGAAATCAGCAAAAGCTATCTCCAATGTCAGCTTTCCAAGGTTGAGCTTAATGGCGATTTCCCATAAACTCGCAATACTGACGTAGAGACTATTATCGGGATCTTCAAGCAAATCAGCTACGCTTGACGGCAATTTCTCATCGTCTTGGAAATACCAGATAACGGTATGAGTATCGAGCAAGAGGTTCACACTTACATGTACTCCTTCATATCCTCAAGCGGCTCGTCAAAGTCTTCAGACATCCAGATCTTGCCTTTCAAAATTCCTAGGCCGCCTCGTTTCTCGGCTTTTGGCTCTGCGCCAACAGGCTTTTCTGCATAGCGTGCTGACAAAAACTCTATGTAGTGCAAAACCTCGGTTTGTAGAGATTCTGGCAGCGCCTCTAGCTTTTCTAGAATTGCGGGCTGGATCATTTTTGTTTCTCCTCAAAAGTTTTTACGAAAAATATGACGGCGATTCTGGGTTGACGACTCGATCTGATCCAGGAATGTTGGAGTTGTCTCTGACACCTCCATTATGAATCGCCCTTGTGTTCTACGGTGTCGGGCGTTTGCTGGATGATGTACATGGTATGGAGATCCATCTCTGTGAAGAATTGACATGATTGAATCTATCAGCCCTCGATGGTCGATGCCTGATTGGCTGTGCGGCGGCAGGCCCACTACAATTGAGCCATTGGTGGACGACTGCCTTGATCGCCCCAGCGAGGTTAACCCGATGGTTCAAACCCCCACTCAATACATTACCCAGCAAGACTTTGAGCAACTTTGCCGGGAGCAGCCCGATCGCCTGCTCGAACGAACCGCCCAAGATGACTTCAATCATAACCGTGGGAGCAGATGGGCGATAGTGCCGCTTGAGCCTGGTCTGCCAGGCGTTCTCGATAAATCTTTCTAAGACAGCCCTGCCCTAGAAGCCTGCCTCAGAAAGTATATGGATGCCTTGGGCAAGAACTTGATATTGGTTCACAGGTGAACGGGTACCCCTTACATGAGCGACTCGAAGTTCCAGCCATAATAGAATCAACCCCATAGCATGGAGGTGGCTTGCCCATGACAGAAATCATTCTCAGGTCTGTAGATGTGCCTAAAGTCGTCACCGTCATCCGCAACGCCATCGACAAAGAAATCTCGCGGCTAGAAAAAGGAACTGAGCGCTCCCTAGAGCGATTAAAGCAGTTTGAAGATCGATATCATGTCTCCTCTGCTGAGTTTGCCGAACGATTTGCTGCTGAAGACCTGGTCGGGAAAGATCTCGAATACGTTGAGTGGATGGGAGAGTACCGTCTTTTCGAACAGCTAGCCGAAGAGCTAACTCTGCTCAAAAATGTGACCTATGTCGCTTCGTGACCATCTCGAACGGGTCAGATCAGGCCTGCAGACCTTTGAAGACTATGGATTGTCGGAGCAGATCGACTTCTCCGCAGAGATTCGACCTGGTGCCCAGGCTGTGCTGAAAGCCGCCGTTAAGTTAATTGACACTAGCGAGCTCTACATTCGCGAATACCTGATTGAGGAAGGGAGCGTTCAGCAACTCAGCTATGCCTACCAACACCAGGCCCCAGACGGAACACTAATTTTTCGCTATGACAATGCCGCACATCGTCCACCGCTAGGTTTCGACCATCATAAGCACGACACCGATGGCAGCATTATTCCTGCGGAGCCTCCCAGTATCGAGGGTTTGGTTCAGGAAATAATTGATTACGTGACTCGCTAACCTCTTAAAGGTTTATAAAGAAGATGGCTGAGTTTCGCAATAACCCAGCCATCTAGCTTATTGCTAACCCAACTGCCGATAGCGCAGCAGGTAGCTAAACACCTCGCCCTGTTCTGGGGTAATCAAGATCCCCGACTCGGGGATCTTGAACTGACGGCTCCACTCCAGCCGTTCGGCGTACTGCACCAGGTGCAGATGGTTGATCGCCCCCCGCACCCCATCCGGCGAACCAATTACCAGATGCCTCAACCGCTCTCGTCCTGCCTGGGCGTCGGGAGAAGCAAGGCGCAAGGGATTCAGATCCCCGGTTTTTTGAAAAAACCGGGGATCTTGGCGCATAAAACACAACATTGGGGTTTCCTCCAAGAAACGAATGGGTAGGAAACCCAAAATTTGGCCGCTCCCAGACAACATGCGGTTCGGAGCGGCCACGAGTAAAATGCTACTCAACCTCAATTCGGGATAACGCCGTCCCCTCCTCTGGAGGGGTGCCCGGAGGGCGGGGTGGGTCAAAACTGCTACAGAGAGTAATCGGCTCAATACGGTGAAGTTCCGCCGATAGCCTTGATTGACCCACCCCTACCCCTCCCAGGAGGGGACAGTAAGCTTGCTTTAGCAGGAAAATTTCTTATCCCGAACTCAGGTTACTCAGCCTCCGAGACAGCTACTCCTGCCTTGGGGGTCAGCTGGTGGGTGTTGGTAGCACCTGCCAGTAGCGTTTGACCAAATTTTGGCAAGCTGTACGGTCACAACATCTCAATGGGTCGAGGCAAAAAAGCCAGGCGCAGTTTCATGGCTCAAAGGCGCAGGTCTATGAGCACGGGGCGGTGATCGGAGCCAACATCAGGGCCAACCCGGGCATCAACCACGGTCAATTCTGGGCTGAGCAAGCCATGGTCAATCGGAATAGCCAACAACTGCGTCATCCATCCGAGATGGTCCCCCACAGGCCAGGTTGGCAGCAGACCAAAGCCACGACGAACATTTCTGAGCCTAGTTTGGCGCTTAAGCCGCTGATAATACGGTGACCACATGCTGGCGTTAAAGTCTCCCATCAGCACTATGGGGCCATCCAGCGTTTGGAGATATTGCCCCAATTGGTCAAACTGTCGGTTGCGCGAATGAAAGGTATCTGGCCTCACTGGCGGCAGTGGATGAGTGCCCACCAGGGTAAGCACCTGCCCCTTTGCCGAAAGATTTGCCGTGATGCTGGGGGTACTGCTCTGAGCAAAATCGATCAGCTCTACGGCCTCTAGCGGGTAGCGGCTGTACACCACGATGCCAAAATTGCCGTCACTCGTTTCGCCTGCAAAGTGGGGCATTTGCGCCAAAAGGGTATCCAGATGGTTGACCCAGCGATCGTTGACCTCCATGAATAGAGCCAGATCGGGATTTTCTTGTTGAGCAAGATTGATCACGGCATCAAAGTTGCGATTTTGCGTATTGACGTTGGCAATCAGGATGCGAAAGTTCCCCTGATCGCGCGCACCCAAAAAGTGGAGGGGCCAGTACCAGGGCACTAGCTGAGTCGTCAAAGCGGCAACGCAGGCAATCCCAATCCAGATCGGCACCCGGCGACGGGTCAAGGCGATCGCGCTCAATCCAACCAGGCTCAAAACCCAGTACTGCAACTGAAAATGCGACAGCAACTCTAGATAAATGGGCCAACCGTAGCGGCTGCTAAGCAATGCGATCGCGGTAATCCCTACCACTGCCATCAGCATGAACCAAGCGAAAACGCTGACACTGCGGGACTGCTTTTGAGCCATACAGACAAAACCCCTGTTTACTACAAGCAGGGTACAAAACATTTGCTGAACTCGATGCCTTGGACAATACCCGTAGAGCGATGGCTCGAAAGACGGCACGAAACCGCTTAGGCTTCATAGCGGCAGAGCACCAGGGTTTTATCGTCATCGGTCTTTTGGTTGAGCCGCTCTGAGGTCAGAAAGCTGATCAGATAGGCGTCGTCGGCCTCAGGGTGAGGGGTTTCCCACAGGTATTCCTCCAGGGGGCTAAAGAAGGGGGCAAAGGGAGCCCAGTCTTTTAATCGCAGGGCGACCCGCTCGAGACCGTCGGTGGCGGCGGCAATAAATCGGGGGGGCTGCCCCACCACGGCGACCTGCATGGTGGCCAGGGCATTGGCGGCGGTAATAAAGGTGGTCTGGTTGGCAAACTCGCCGCGATCGGGCCGAAACAGCAGCTGATAGTCGGCATTAGCCGGCACCCCGCTCACCTCAGGTTGACCGTAGCTCATCACCATAAAGCCGTCGCCAATCTGCATCGCCGCCAGCCAGTCGGGGGTGGCCAAAAACGCTAGCAGGGTACAGGCCAAATCATCTGGCTCCCAGCCCTGGGCGTTGGCCCGTTGAGCGATCTGGGTTTGCGATCGCACCACCGCCTTAGTAAACACCCGGCGCATCAGCTCTGCTGAAGGCGCCTGGGGCCACCGCTGCCACGATCGCTGCCGCTTTTGCAGCCAGGCTTCGCTGCCAGCCAAATATCGCAAGGTCGTAGCCACCGCCAGCTTGGCTCCGATATCTGAGTGGCGGGCGCTACCGGCCCCATCGGCCACGGCACCAACGATCACCCCATGGCGATCGCGCTCTGCCCTGGGCGCAGCCACCACCACCGCCCCATAGTCTTGGCAGGGCTGTTGCTGCTCTTGATGACGGGTGCCGATGGCCGACCGGGCGATCGCTCTCCAACCCACAATGATGTCCAAAAAAACTCCAGCTTGTCCAGACCCTCATAAGGGCGCACCGCCGTGCGCCCCTACGTGGTGATTTGGCCCCACTCCACCGGGGGCAGCGCCAGGGCCTCACCCACCTTGCTACTCGACACCCGCTTCATTGACGTGCTCAGCCAGACAAACATGGGGCTAAAGTCGAGCCCCTTCAGCAGCAGCGGTGGCCGCTCCGCCGGAGCGATCTGGCTGAGGGTTTTCATGTCGGCCCCTTCGACGCCGACGGCAAAGAAGCAAAACTTACGGGCGGCCTCCCCGGCGCGAATTTTTTCCGCCGCCGCCTGCCAGACATCGGTGGGGGCCCCATCGGTAATCAGAAAAATCCAGGGCCGATAGTACTGAATGCCGTTTTCTTTGTAGGTCTCTTTGCGCGCTTCCAGCAGCGCTAGGGAGTAATCGATTGCTTCGCCGATGGGGGTGAGGCCGTCGGCCACCAGCTCTGGCGGCGTGAGCTGGTCAATGGTGGTAAAGTCTTGCACCAGCCGCACCGGCCCAAAGGCCACGATCGCCACCTCTACGCTGAGGGCCGCTTTGCTGTCCGTTAACGTATCTCGCTTAAACACCTCCACCCCCCGGCTGAGTTCTTGAATCGGCTCCCCCGCCATGGAGTTAGAGGTATCGAGTAGCAAGATCACCGGGCAGCGGTTTTCGGGGTTTTCAACAAATTCAGGTAATCCTACAGGCATGGCACATCTCCCTCGGATTCACGATGGGTCTCCACCAGGGTACTGCTCTCGAAGCGTATCGAATTTTACAGATTGTGATGACGACCCGAGAACGGCAGTGCCGACCGCCAATCAAATACATATCAAAAAGAGGATCCAGACACTGTATCTGGATCCTCTTTTGGGGTTAGTTTAACTCGGCCATAGGGGCCGGGTTAATCAGACCTTTTAGGGCTTAGTAGCCACCGCCACCGCGAGAGAAGCTGTCGCCACCGCCTCTGCGACCGCCGCCGCCGCCACCAAAGGAGCCGCCACCGCTACGATTTTCGCGGGGCTTGGCTTTATTGACTTTGAGGTCGCGGCCCATCCACTCAGCACCATCGAGAGCCGCAATAGCAGCATCTTCTTCGGCATCAGCAGACATTTCGACGAAGCCAAAACCGCGCATGCGGCCAGTCTCACGATCGGTGGGAAGCTGAACTCGCTTGACAGACCCATACTCTGCAAACACAGAGCTTAGATCTTCACTGGTAACGTCATAGGACAGGTTGCCTACGTAGATTGACATAGCTGGTCTCCAAAAATTAAAGGGCTTGTAGAGCAAAATTTCGGAGAGAAGTCTGTCAATGGAAAAACGGAAAAACTCGTTAGTACTAGAAACAAATGCTGCTAACCGATCTCTATATCTCTTGAGCAAGACTAGCACGTTTAAAAAGCAGGCGCCGGGGTAAACCGCTAAATTATTCTCCCCTGTGACCCTAAGGCTTTCTAACCAAGCACTGTGACAGGCCTAGTAGACCAGAGGTAAAGTTTTGTATCCTATTCCATACCGTCGCTATGAGACAATGGGGATTTGATGGGATCGAATCTTTATGCCTGCTGCTTACATTCAAGACGAGACTGAGTTTGATGCCCTGCTTGGCGCAGAGTCACTCTTAGTGGTAGATTGCACCGCCACCTGGTGCGGCCCCTGCAAGCTGGTGGCCCCGCTGATGGATCAGCTGGCCGATGAGTACGGCGATCGCGCCAAGGTGCTCAAGCTTGACCTTGACGCTAACCAGGCGATCGCCAAGCGCTTCGGCATTCGCAGCATTCCTGCCGTGATGTTTTTTACCGCAGGCGAGGCCACAGAAACCCTAGTGGGCGCCAAAAAGTATGAAGAATACAGCGCTACCCTAGATAAGTATTTGGCCTGATTTCCCCTGCTGCAAGCTAGAGTTTGGAGCGGGTTCTAGGCGGCAGTTGCCCCGGCTAGGGCAGCGGCTAGGAGCTTGCTTTTGAGCTTTCCTCAGGGCCATCACCAGCCCCAGTGCAAGATCTAGGCAGAACGTCCACACCCCCGTAGACTGGGGACAGCCGAGTGATCCAACAGTAGGGCGGGCGATATGGAAATTCTTTTTGTGGCAGCGGAGGCGGCGCCCCTGGCCAAGGTCGGCGGCATGGGTGACGTGGTCGGTTCGCTGCCCAAGGTGCTGCGCAAGCTGGGGCACGATGTGCGCATCTTTATGCCCTACTACGGCTTTATGCCCGACAAAGTAGATATTCCAGCCGAGCCGGTGTGGCAGGGCACCGCCATGTTCAACGACTTTGCGGTGTATGAAACCACCCTGCCCGAGTCAGATGTGCCGGTTTACCTGTTTGGTCACCCCGCGTTTGACCCGCGCAAGGTCTACGGCGGTGCCGACGAAAGCTGGCGGTTTACCTTCTTTGCCAATGGCGCGGCGGAGTTTACCTGGAACTACTGGAAACCCCAGATCATCCATTGCCACGACTGGCACACGGGCATGATTCCGGTGTGGATGAATCAGTCGCCCGACATTAAGACTGTCTTCACCATCCACAACCTGGCCTACCAGGGGCCGTGGCGCTGGGAGCTAGAGCGCATTACCTGGTGCCCGTGGTACATGCAGGGGCACAACACCATGGCGGCGGCGGTGCAGTTTGCCGATCGCGTCAATACGGTGTCGCCGACCTACGCCCAGCAGATTCAAACCGCCGACTATGGCGAAGAGCTAGAGGGGCTGCTGTCGTTTATTAGCGGCAAGCTCAGCGGCATTCTCAACGGTATTGATGTTGAATCTTACGACCCGGCGACCGATCGCTTCATTAGCAAGCCTTTTACCGCCGACAGCCTGGAAAATCGCCGCACCAACAAGGTGGCTATTCAAGAAGAACTGGGCCTAGAGGTCAACTCCAAGGCCTTTCTTGTTGGCCTGGTCGGTCGTCTGGTAGAGCAGAAGGGGCTGGATCTCATTCTGCAAATCTTGGATCGGTTTTTGTCGTATACCGATGCCCAGTTTATTTTGCTCGGCACGGGCGATCGCTACTACGAAACCCAGCTCTGGCAGATGGCCAGCCGCTACCGAGGCCGCATGGCCACCTACCTGCTCTACAGCGAGGGGCTGGGGCGTCGCATCTACGCCGGAGCCGATGCCTTTTTGATGCCCTCACGGTTTGAGCCCTGCGGCATTAGCCAGATGGTTGCCATGCGCTACGGCTGCGTTCCGGTGGTGCGGCGCACGGGCGGGCTGGTCGATACGGTGCAGCACCACGACCCCGAAAACCAGGTGGGCACCGGCTACTGCTTTGACCGCTACGAGCCCCTCGATCTCTTCACCTGCCTGATTCGCGCCTGGGAGGGTTACCACTATAAAGATGCCTGGCGCGCCCTCCAGCAACGAGCCATGGCCCAAGACTTTAGCTGGGACAAATCGGCAGTGGCCTACGTCAAGCTCTATAGCGAAATGCTGGGCCTTGACTATCGGGAGCAGCTGGCGCCGCCCCAGCTGGAGGTCGCCCCTGCGGACGAGCTCATCGCTCAGCCTGCGGCCACGGTAGATGGGGCGCGACCCCAGTCGTCGTTGCCCCAGTAGTCTGGGAGCCCTAGGATAGAGGGGAATATTGGGTACGGCTGTCTGTCACTTGTGAGCTTTTCGTGACGAGAGAATGTGGCAGATTAGCGATCGCGGTTACACGAGGCACCTATGGGTAACGGTTCGGCGACAGGCAATGTGGCTGGTCAGGCAGACGCCCCCAAGCGTCGTCATATCGTGCTGACCTCGCACCCCAGTCGGTCAGGGCTCAAAGGCCGTCCAGTGCAGTGGGGCCAGGTTGACCCGCTAGCGCGCGGTGCGATCGTGGCCACGGTGACCGACCCCAACCACCGCAACGCCATTGGCACCCACTCGGGCTCCTACGCGGTGTATCGGGCACTGGCGGTGGCCAGTGGTGTGCTTCAGGCTGACCATCGGCCCGATTTCACCAATACTGCTCCGACGATTGCCATTGGCCCCCACCCGAGCTGGGCCGACCCCGAAAAAATCGTCTCCCTCGACCCCTTTGGGGCGCTGGTGGGCGAGGTCTACCAAGAGTTAATGGCCCAGGGCATCGACATTCGCCCCACCATTGCCGTCACCCGCGCCCATATTCAGATGCCAGAGCTGCTGGAGGCGGTGCGCCAGGGGCGCATTAAAGAAGATGGTGTGATCGTGAAACCGGGCGGCGACCTGGTGGTGACCAAGGCGGCGGTGGAGCCGGTGTGGTATTTGCCAGGGGTGGCTGAGCGGCTAGGGGTGAGCGAAGATGACCTGCGCTACGCCCTGTTTGAGCAGACCGGGGGCATGTTCCCAGAGCTGGTGACGCGGTTTGATGTGAAGGTGTTTTTGCCCCCCATCGGCAGCATCACGGCCTATATCGTGGGCGATCAAGCGGCGATTACTGACCCGGAGCGGCCCTTGGCGGTGCGCGTCCATGACGAGTGCAACGGCTCTGACGTGTTTGGCTCTGACATTTGTACCTGTCGGCCCTACCTGGTGCATGGCCTGGAAGAATGTATCGCCACCGCCCAGCAGGGAGGCGCGGGCATCATTGTCTATTTTCGCAAGGAGGGACGAGCCCTGGGCGAGGTGACCAAGTTTTTGGTCTATAACGCTCGCAAGCGTCAGGAGGGGGGCGATCGCGCCGACGCCTACTTTGCCCGTACCGAGTGTGTGGCCGGGGTGCAGGACGTACGCTTTCAGGAGCTGATGCCCGACGTGCTGCACTGGTTGGGGGTGACCCGCATCGATCGCTTTGTGTCGATGAGCGATATGAAGTACAACGCCATTGTGCGATCGGGCATTGATATTGTGAAGCGGGTGGCGATCCCCGACGACCTGGTGCCCCCAGATGCACGAGTGGAAATCGAGGCCAAAAAGGCGGCGGGCTACTACACCGAAACTGCTGCGCCCACCGAAACCGATCTGGCTCAGGTGAAGGGGCGCGATCTGATTTAGCGGAGTGGCGATGATACCAGGCAACGATGGGATGGTGGGCAGTGCCCACCCGACGGGAGCGGTGGGTTATCTACAGAGTCCGGGAGCTATTCGCGATCGCACCCGCGCGCTCTTTGCCCTGGCCCTGGCCGATCGACTCCAGCACTTCCGCTATCACCCCGAGGCTCTGCCCGCCGCTGCCGCCTACGTTCTGGCCGTCATGCAGCAGCAGTACCCCCAGGGCGACATTCCCTTTCACTCGCGCTGGCGGCACTTTGAGGTGGCCGGTGCATCGAGGTTGGCGCGGCTAGAGCCCGAGCTATCTAAACTGCCACCCCTCGAACAGGCCCGCCTGAAGGTCGATCTGGCGATCACCAGCGTGCTGTTAGATGCCGGAGCCGGGAACCAGTGGCGGTATGTGGAACCTGGTACAGGGCTAGCGTTTAAGCGATCGGAGGGGTTGGCGATCGCCAGCTTTCACAGCTTCACCACCGGGCTCTTCTCCAGTCGGCCCCAGGCTCCCTGGCAGGCAGACGCTAGCGGGCTCACCCAGCTTACCCCAGCCCAGCTCGGCCCAGCCTTCCAGGTTACCGACGACAATCCCCTGCTGGGGCTCGAAGGCCGCGTTGCCCTCCTGCAAAAGCTGGGTCACACCCTCGGCCAATTCCCTGACTTTTTTGGTGCAGACCTACCCAGACCTGGGCATTTAGTCGATTACTGGCGGCAACAGGCTGAGGGTAATCGATTGTCAGCGGTGGTGATTTTGCAGACGATTGTGCAAGGGCTAGGCCCAATCTGGCCGGGAAGGGCCGAGCTGGAGGGTATCAACCTGGGCGACGTGTGGCCCCATCCCCAGCTGCCCGACACTGGCCCCGGCAGCAATCTCGTCCCCTTTCACAAACTCTCCCAGTGGCTCACCTACTCGCTGCTAGAACCCCTCCAAGACCTGGGTCTGACGATTACCGACCTCGATCAACTCACTGGATTGGCCGAATATCGCAACGGTGGGTTATTCCTGGATCTCGGCGTGCTCAGCCTCAAAGACCCTGCCGCCGCCGACCGGGCTCACCCACCCGATTCGCCCCTGATCGTCGAATGGCGTGCCCTTACCCTGTGTTTGTTGGATGACCTGGCCACTCACCTGCGCCAGACCCTCGGCCTGAATGCCGACACCCTCCCTCTAGCCAAAATTCTCCAGGGCGGCACCTGGACCGCAGGCCGCCAGATCGCCGCCGAGAAACGCCCCGGCGGTGGCCCCCCGATTCAGCTCGCCAGCGACGGCACGGTGTTCTAACGTTCAAAATTCAAAATTTTGAATTCTCAATTTTGAATTCACTAGATCCCATCCCCC
>NZ_JADEWX010000373.1 GCF_015207395.1 Nodosilinea sp. LEGE 07088 | reverse complement strand
AAAACTAGAGAACCACATCGGGGCTATCTGGCTGTTCATCCATGACTACAATCGCCAAATCAGACAGAAGCTGGCAGAGCAAGGCGACCTCGTTTTTTCCTCTGTCCTGCAATGAAATGTACTACCCATTATGCAAACGATGAATAGGATTTAACCGATGAGTCTTGTTTTAGAGCGTGAGGCTCCTCCTCTTCACGAGGATGAAACTGGAGCAGTTCGAGTTGGCAATTCAAGAGTCTTGCTGGAAATTGTAATCAGGGCGTTCCAGGATGGTGCCTCCCCTGAATCCATTGTCAATCGTTACGATACATTATCTTTATCCGATGTTTATAACACGATTGGCTATTACCTTCGGCATATGGATGCTATCGAAGCCTATTTGAATCGAAGAGCAAAGCTGGCTGAGTCCGTACAGCAGCGTTTATCTGCAACTCAACCTGATTTGAGTCTCATTCGCTCACGTTTGCTATCTCAACAGAATCTCTAGCAACGGATATGTTGAGGTTATTGAGTGATGAAAACTTTAATGGCGACATTGTTCGAGGCTTAAGACTTCGTCAACCCAATCTTGATTTGATTCGAGTTCAAGATGTTGGTTTGAGAGAAGTAGATGACCCAGCAATCTTAGCCTGGGCTGCGGATCATGGACGTATCCTCCTCACCCATGATCGTGCAACGATGCCAGATTTTGCTTATGAGCGCTTGGTTGGAGAAGAACCTATGCCAGGGATGTTTGTGATTAATGATCGAATGCCTATTCGACAAGCAATCGATGAGTTGTCACTGCTGGTAGATTGTAGCGAACAAGCAGAATGGAAAGATGTAGTATTGTATTTGCCCCTGTAAAGGAAAAGTTGACCTCAAGCACAGCGTACATAACAACGCCCATGCACACCGACCGCCAAAAATGGGTCGATGTAATGCAAAAGTTATCTACGGCGGGTGATGGGCAACGTTAGACCGACAAATCGAGGCTGATTTGATGTCTATCGAACATGGATAAAGCTTTGTGAAGTTAAAAATAGTTTTTAGAGAAAAAATACGTAAAATCTAGTAGCCATCATACTCAAAAAGCTTGGAGAAAATAGGATAAATGAAATGGCGGCCAGACTTGTATGACAAGTTTCAATCAGAACGCTTGATGCCTATGAAGGATATAGTACCGTTTTTAGAAATTCGCCACAATCTAGAAATTATTGACTTAGGATGCGGATCTGGCGCTCTCACTGAATGTCTTGCAAAAATGTTTCCTAGCAGTTCAATCGTAACCGTCCCTCAGCGAGCGTTTTAAGCTAGGCAAAGCGGTTCAGGGTGATCTACCAGCGGGGCGTCCTGCTCGGGTTCAGCCTGAGGAAGTAAGGAGGGCGTAGGCCGGTTCAACCGGGCAGCGG
>NZ_JADEWX010000014.1 GCF_015207395.1 Nodosilinea sp. LEGE 07088 | reverse complement strand
TGGTTTGGTAGGATGCAGGAAACATATTGGTTTAGGGGAGCTGCACTGAGGCTCCCTATTTTTTGTCCCCTTTATTGTCTCAAAGCCCTGTACCGCATGACGTTGAGTACCCTTGTCACCCGTTAAGCATTATTTTGGTTAGTCGCTAAAACTCACAGGTAAATAATCGGCTCAGGAAATAGTTGACCATCTTGGCACCGTAGGGCGAATCCCACCAGACGACAGGATAACAGCCGACGGGATCCTTAAGGCTGTGGCTGGCCTGGTCGAGGCTTCTCCACTGGTTGTTGTGCCGCCAGCCGACCCGATCGCCCAGCCGATTGAGCGGCTCTCCGTCCTGGGCAAGGGCGCTCTCGAGGGTACCTCCTACTGCACGGTATAACTCGAGTTGCACGCTGAAGCCAAAGCGATCGCCCGTATAGGTCGTCCACAGGCGGTCAATCACCCGCAGCACGCTACAGGGAAACAGCCGAATCGCATCGGGGGTCAGGTCTTCGCGATCGGGAGTACGTGCCTCGCGTAGGATAACCCGCACGGTTTCTTCATCAGCTTGCTTGAGGTTGCCAGTTTTGAGCAGCCGTTGCAGCGGCTGGTAGCGTTCTACGTCGGTGACCAAGGTCAGAGCGTCTTCCAAACGAGCAATGCGCTCAGTCAGCCCCTGTTGAATGAATCCATCCAGGCGGGCCTCCAGGGCTTCGAGGCGGGCCATGAGCTCGTCCTGCGATTCTTCTTCCCTACACATTATTGATACCAGGCTCCTAGAGAGAACATCAGTAAAGGGAATGTAAGCCAGATGAGCGTCTCATACCAAATCCAAACCACATACCCCCGATTCTATGAAGACTAACCTGTAGCGGCGTTGGCGTAGCCCTACTCGCAGCATATGGCCTTCGCCCTAGGGAATCGGGGGTAACCAAATAGGATTTAGTATCAGCCCACCCAGCTACAGGCTTATTCATGTTGTTTAAGTACAGTCCAAAGGGAACAGGGAGTAGGTGACAGGGAACAGAGTGTACTTGTTTCACAAAACATCCCGATCAGGAACACGAACTCGGCCCAATGGGCCGGTCGCGGAGAGACACCGGATAGGTATTTAGTTGAAACACTCTAACCCGATATATTTAGTCAACGCTATAAATTCTAATCCTGGGTCGGCTGTCGTCGTTGTCTAGCCCTAGAACGCCGTTACAGAAACCCGGTTTCTCGGCCAGAATGCCAGTCATGCCGTTAGGGCAGTGACAAAGAAACCGGGGTTTTAGCCACACTGTACCGATGCTCTAGAGGGAGGTTTCGCTCTGAGATGGCCAGGCAGCTACGGCTTCATCTTCCTGGCGGGTGTTGCTACCGTTGCCTAAGTCAGTAGAGGTTGTCACAGTCGGGGGTGACCCAGGGCCACCCGGCAAAATGCGCTCAGTCAGGCCCTTGAGTACAACATAGAGCACCGGCACCACCAGTAGGCTGAGCACTGTGGCCACCAACAGACCGCCAAATACGGTATAGCCCACCGACCAGCGACTGGCACTGCCTGCCCCCGTCGCAATCAGCAGCGGGAAAAAGCCCACTAGCGATGAAATCGCCGTCATGATAATGGGGCGGAATCGCTGCTCAGCGGCGGCGATCGCCGAAGGCACCAATCCCAACCCCTGGCTCCGGGCCTGATTGGCAAACTCCACAATCAAAATAGCGTTCTTGCTGGCCAGGCCAATCAGCATCACCAGCCCCACCTGGGCGTAGATATTGAGATCCAGCCCCCTTAAGAAGAGGAACACCAGCGCCCCAAGCACCGCTAATGGCACCGTTAGCAGAATAATGATCGGGTCAGTGTAGTTCTCGTATTGGGCCGCCAGCACCAAAAAGACAACGAGCACCCCCAACCCAAAGATAAGGGTAGACAGACCACCGGACGCAATTTCTTCTCGGGCGGTGCCCTGCCAATCCATGCCCACCACCGGCAGGGCGGCCTGGGCATGGGCCTCGGTCATGGCTGCAATCAGCTGGCCAGAGCTGGCTGTTGGGGCGGGCATACCTTCCAGCTTGATCGATCGGAGCAGATTGAAGTGATTAATGGTGGCCGGGCCCACCACCTCTTTCAGGGTGACAACCTCGCCCAGGGGCACCATGACGCCCTGGCGCGATCGCACATAAAACGCATTGATGTCACTGGGCTCGTTGCGGAAGGGGGCCTCGGCCTGCACATAGACCCGGTAGTTGCGCCCGCCAGAGGTAAAGTCATTGACGTAGCTGGAGCCGAGGTAGGTGCCCACGGTGGTCAGCGCCTCATTGATATCGATGTCGAGCGCTTTGATGCGATCGCGGTCAATATCGACCTGTACCTGGGGTGAGCTGGCAGTGAACTGGGTAAACACCCCCATCGACGCGGGCGACTGATTAGCCAGCCCGATAATCTCGTAGGCGTTGCCCAAAAACTGATCGATGCTCATCTGGTTGCCGCTGCGGTCTTGGAGCTGCATCTCTAGTGCCCCGGTAGGGCTAAACCCCGGTACCGGCGGCGCGTTGAAAGCGATCACCAGGGCCTCCTGAATGCTGGAGAGGGCACCGTTAACCTGGGGCAGCAGCCCCGTCACCGTCGACTCTGGGCTGCGCCGCTGATCCCAGGGGGCCAGGGTGGCGAAAAACACCCCTCGGCTGGGGGATGGGCCGTCAAAGCTGAATCCCGACAGCATGAACGTGCTCTCGATCTCAGGAAACTGAGATAAAAGCTGGTCAGCCTGATCCATGACCTGTTTGGTGTATTCCAGCGATACTCCGTCAGGAGCCTGCACAATACCCAAAAAATAGCCCTGGTCTTCTTCGGGCACAAAGCCCGTAGGCACGACTCGAAACATACCGACCAGCAACAGCAGCCCCACCGCAAATAGGGCCAGCACCCCATAGCGCAGGCGAATCAAGATGCGCACCGCCCGTCGGTAGCGCTCGATCACCCACGCCAGGAGGGCATTAAAGCGGTTGAAGAAGCCTGCCAGGGGGCCACCTCGGGTGCCGGGGGTCACCGGGCGCAGCAGCAGGGCCGACATGGCGGGCGAAAACGTCAGCGCGTTGAAGGTAGACACCAGCACCGTGAAGGCGATCGTGAGGGCAAACTGCTGGTAAATTTTGCCGGTGCTGCCCGGAAAAAACGCCACGGGAATGAACACCGCCATCAGCACTAGCGACGTCGATATCACCGCCCCAGATAGCTCTTGCATGGCATCGAGGGCGGCCAGTTTAGGGCGCATGCCCTGGTCTATTTTGGCTGCGATCGCTTCCACAATGACGATGGCATCGTCTACCACCAGGCCCGAGGCCAAAATGCAGCCAAACAGCGTCAGGGTATTGATCGAAAAGCCGAATGCCAACAAGAAGGCCATCGCTCCAATCAGCGACACCGGAATGGCAATCGCCGGTACCACCGTCGATCGCCAGTCCTGCAAAAACAGGAACAAAATTGCCAGCACCAGGACGATTGCCAGCACCAGCGTGCTCAGCACCTCCCTGAGCGAAACCTGGACAAAATCGGTGGTATCAAACACCAGCTCGGCCCGATAGCCTGGGGGAAAGTTCTGCTCTAGCTCGGCCATGCGATCGCGCACCGCCTGGGCCACCTCCAGGGCATTGCTGCCCGGTAGTTGATAGACCAGCAGACCCGCCGCCAATTTGCCCTGGGTCTGGGCATCAAAGCTATAGTCCTGGGCTCCCAGTTCTGCCCGCCCGATCTCGCTGAGGCGTACCAGGTCGCCCTCCGCCCCCACTTTGATAACTAGATTCTCAAACTCGCTGACCTCTTGCAGGCGACCCGGTAACCGCACCGTGTACTGAAACGCCTGGGTACTATCTGTAGGCGGTGCGCCTACTGCACCGCCGCCCACCTGCACATTTTGCTCTCGCAGGGCCGCGACAACATCCCCTGGGGTGAGCTCCTGCTTAGCCAGGGCAGCAGGGTCAAGCCAGAGGCGCATAGCGTAACGCCCGGCCCCAAAAACCTCGGCATTGCCGACGCCGTTGAGCTGTTTCATTTCATCGAGAATGAACAGATCGGCGTAGTTACTCAAAAACAGAGCATCGTAGCGATTGTCATCGGTAAAAAACCGATACACCAGCAAGATGCTCGGCGACTGGGCGTTAACGGTGACGCCGAGCTGGGTCACCTCCGGCGGGAGTTGAGGTTCGGCCCGAGCCACCCGGTTTTGGACATCTACCTGGGCAATGTCTTTGTCGCGACCGGGCTGAAACACCACATTAATGCTGCTCTGGCCGGTATTGGTGCTGCTGGAGGTAATGAACTCCATGCCCTCCACCCCGTTGACCTCTCGCTCCAGCACCGTGGTCACGCTACTCTCCACGGTTTCGGCATCGGCCCCGGTGTAGTTGGCCGTCACCTGAATTTGCAGCGGGGCAATTTCTGGGAGTTGCTCAATGGGCAGCAGCGGAATGGCAACGGCCCCCGCCAGCACAATCAGCAGCGTGCACACGGTCGTCAATACCGGGCGACGAATAAAGTTATCGGCAATGGAGAACAGCGCCATAGGCGGTATACCAGGACTGGGAACATAAGACGCGCGATCGCGCGTTACTTCGGCGTAAAAACAGCCAATCTCAATTAGACAGGAACTCCACTGAGCAAACAGAGGTGGCCCATCGGGCTATCACCACCTAGAGCTACCTAGTGCAGTACAGCTGAGGTCTGAGCCTCAGAGGTGACGGGCCGACCATCCTGAAGCTGGAGAATATTGGTCACAATCACCTCATCACCGGCCTCTAGACCATCAATGACCTGGTAGTTGTTGCCCTGAATCTCGCCCAGTTGCACCGGGCGTTGGGACGCCACCCGCAGAGTTTGACCATTCTCCTGGGATTGGTCAGTAGCGACAAAGACAAAGCTTTGGCCTGCCACCCGAATCACGGCCACAGTAGGCACCAATAGAGTGGCCGTCGTATTCCAGATCAGCCGTGCCTTGACAAACTGTCCATCCCGCAAATTACCCGCCTCATTGGGGAAGCGAGCCTTCACCAAAATCGACTGCCCTTCTCCGTCCACCTCAGGGGAAATAAAACTGAGGCTACCCGTGGCCAGCGGTTCACCCGTTTCAGGATTGAGCAACTCGACCGGAATACCCAACCTCAGCTGGTTTGCCTGGGTTGTAGGCACCCGAATGCGCAGGAACAGGTCGCTGTTTTGGGTGATGGTGGCCAGGGTATCCCCAGATTCCACGAAGTCGCCCACCCGTAGGGACATATCTCCCACTATTCCTGAGGTTGGCGCTACCACCTGCTTAAAGCCCAGATCGGCCTGGCTGACGTTCACCTCAGCTTCAGCCTGCTCAAAAGCTGAGAGCGCCTGCTGAAGCTGCGCCTCGACGGAGCGCACATTGTCTTCAGCCTGGCGCTGAGCGGTCTGGGCCACGGTGAGCTGGTTTTGGGCGTTGTCTAAATTCTGACGGCTTAAGGCTCCCGCTGATACCAATTGCTGGGTGCGGCGAAACTCCACTAGAGCAAGTTCTACATCGGCCTGGGCACGAGCCAATTGGGCTCTGGCTGCTTCCACCTGAGACTGAGCCGCTTGGCGACCAAAGCTCGCGGCCTGGGCGGCCGCCTGGGCAGCTGTAACCTCAGCCTGGGTTTGGTCGGGGCTGAGCTGTACGATGGGCTGTCCCAGATTGACGGCACTCCCTGAGCTTACCAAAACTTGAGTGACACGGCCTGATACCTCAGGTCTGAGCTCAATGCGCTGCTCCGCCTCTAGAGAACCGACAAAATCAGAGCTTTCTTCAAAGGTGCCGGGCTGCAGTTTCTGTACCTGCACCTGTACAGCCGGGGGGGCACCCGCTGCGGGCGGGCCAGATCGACCACAGGCTGACACCACCAATGACAAGGTCAGGGCAACCCCCCAGACCTGGCGGTTTCGATAACATCTGACAGATGGCATAGAGTTGCTAAACATTGAGCGGTTTGGCATCGGTAGCCATCCTCCATGGTAGACCAAAGACCCGTAGAAGCACGGTTGCCACTGCCCATGGGATTAAGATGTATATCAAGTAGCATAAACTATGGAGTACGCTCTACGGTTAAGGGGAAAAAGCAAATTCTTGGAATGGCCATACTGACCGGAGAACTGGCTGATCAAACGGGGTGATTGTCAGGCCAAGATTCGCGTTTAGAGTGCTCCAACTAAATACCTATCCGGTGTCTCTCCGCGACCGCCCAGTGGGCCGAGTTCGCGTACCCGGGTCGATGAAGTCTAGGGCACTGCCATCGCAGAGCGTTTGCAGCTAATTAGGCAGGGCAAAAAGCTGGGCTTTATCTGGCCAGAAATTGAGCCACCGCTCGCTCATGGGGACGGTAAAGCGATCCCTTAAACGCACCTTACTTCAGGGGATGATGTTCAGCCAGGAGTCTTTCTACCTTGGCCTCGTCAATACGAGCAGTAATTTGTTTGTCCTCGTGCAGATCGCGCACGGTTTTCGCCAGGCTAGCTGTAGACCCCAGGGCAAAGGCTGTGCCCATACCCATATAGCCCTTGACCCAAGCATCGACTGGCAGGCAGAGAATGCCCAGCGATAAACCACCTATCGACAACGCAAACGAAACCCAGGTCTGCACAACCCAGGCTGAACTGTGACCCCGAGAAGACTTGATGGCGCCCATAGTGTGGCTCCTGCGTGTAGTGAGATTACGCTTTTACCCTAGAAGCAAGGGTTTGGGGTGAGCCCAGGGCAGAGACACTTTAAAGAATGCAACAGTAAAAGAGCCCAAACGCTAAGCTCAATAACGGCTACAAACCGTCAGATTCTGGCGTGGGCCAACACTACTCTGCGGGGGCTTCATTGGGGTCATCATGATCAGCTGTGCGGGATTGCAGCAGCGCTTCGCGGGTGATACAGCTTTGGCTGTCGTACTCTACCTCCAGCACGACCTGGTAAAGGGTATTGGGCTCAAGGGTGCCACTCTCGTTATCGGCCTGGGGCTCAACTGGCTGGGCTAGTTCCTGTAGGGCTTGCCCAGCAGCCTGATTTAAAAATGGATAGCCAGTGCTCTTGAGAACTGCCGTCCAGAGTTTAAGGCCGTCAGTTTCATCGTCGGGCAGCCCGATGAGTCCCAGGAGCCCATCGGTAGGCTCGGGCGATAGGCATAGCCTACCGTTGTAGGGCACCTTTAAGGTAATGGGCTCTGGGGCCTGGGCCAGGTTATCGCCGAGTTCTTCTTGCACCGTTTCGAGCCAGGCCGCCTTAGCGATCTCGACGTCGTCGGGGCGGGTTTGGGCGTCATCGTACTCTACCCGAGCCAGCAGTTCGTTGGCTCGTTGCGCTTCTGTATCGGGAGCATTGGTAGAGTCGGTGGGGGTAGTCTCGTTATGGGGTTCACCGGCAGCATCAGGGATGAGATCATCGGCGCTGCCGTTGGCATTTGCGGCGGAGGTGTCGTCTACTGCTGGGGGCGTCGCCGGAGTAGCAGAATCTGAGTCTGGAGCTGGGGTCGAGGACCGCCCTGACGACCTACTGTTAGAGCTAGGCGGGCGGGGAGACCGCCGCGATGGCAGCACAATCGACGATCGGCCAAAGGGTGAAATAGTCGTTGGCAGCGAGCTAGACGGTGGCTGGGGGGCAGGAAACGACGGCAAGCTGCCAAACTCTGCGCCGGGGTTGAAGGGTAAACTGTCGCCCGACGGTGGGAATACGCTGTAGAGATCGTTGTCTTGCTCTGGGAAAAATGAGTAGGCGGGAGACGAGAAGTCAGGTAGGCGGCTCTGTTCCTCAGGGGTGAGGTCAATCAGCGGCACCTGACGTTCTTCTTCTCTGGCCTCAGCTTCCCCTGGCGACGCGAGGCTGAGGCCAGAGAATGACGGGCCAGCGGCAAACAACACGACATGAAATCCTACGGACAGCAGAGCTGCAATGCCCTGGGGTTGACGGACAAGCTGAAGCAGTTGGTTAAACCGGGATGGGTTGAGTGAAGTCATGCCGTACTGTATGCGATCGCGATAGTTGAATAGTGAGGATGATAAAGGAGGTGTGGTGTATTGACCTACCCTGGGGGATGCGGGTTCCAGTCTAAACCTAGGGTAGCGGATTTGCCCCCGACCTTATGACCATGAGGGAAAAGTAGGGCAGTGTCAGACCCGGGTAGAGAGTCAAGGGGCGATAGATGCGCTGGCCGGGCTGGGTGGCCTCGACGATGACCCAGCTGTGCTCTAAGAGCTGTCGCTGCTGGAGCAGAGCCCATACCTGGCTGTATACCGACCCCACCTTGAGCAGCACGACCACGTCGGCCCAGGTCAATACGGCATCGAGGTCATTGACTGAGTAGAGGGCGGGCAGCACCACCAGCTTGTCAGACTGTACGGTCAGGGGCAGGCCCAGGGCACTGACCGCCGCCATGGGTGAGCAAATGCCCGGTACTCGCTCGATGGTTACTCCTGGGTAGCGGCGTTCTACGCTGAGAGCCAGATAGTTAAAGGTGCCGTAGAAGCTGAGGTCGCCCTCGCAGGCAAAGACTACGTTTTGGCCCTGGCTGAGGTGCTGCCACACCCGATCGCCCGCCCGTTGCCAGGCATTTGAGAGCTGCTCGGGGTCAACCACGTAGGGAAAATTCAGAGCCAAGAGCTGCTGCTGCCCCAGGTGGGGGGTAATAATACGCTGGGCTAGACCGGGCTGACCATCGCGCCCCTGGGGGAAGGCGACTACCTCAGCATTTTGTAGGTATTTGAGCGCTTTGAGCGTCAGTAGATCGGGATCGCCTGGCCCCACACCAATGCCGGTAAGGGTGCCTGAGTGAACCGATTGATCAGAGTTAGATGGCATAGGTATTGACAGATATGTCCGCAAGGCTGAGGTGCACAAGATTCAGGCACTCGCCCTAAACCCAGATCGGTGGCTAGGTTTAACACAGGGCCGCAAGGTTGACCTGGAGTAGGTGTAACCCCGATCGCTCGACTGCTAGCCATCGGCTGGCGCAGACTGCTGATAGGGCGGCTCTGCGGCTGGATTATGGGGCTGGGACGGCTTGACGTCAGTCTTCTGAGCTTTTTCTGGAATTACCGGTTGAGGGGTTGGTGTCCCGCTGGTGGCCGACGGCATCTTGGGAGCCACCGCCGCCATCGTTTCGGCCACCGCCGGAGGGGACGTCGGCTGCGGGGGTATGGTCTCTACGGCAGCCAGAGTCTCCAGATTTAATCGGGAGGGTTGAATGCCGCCCGCCAGTTGCTTAAGCAGCTTAGGCTGAGTCTCATGCCACAGATAAACAATGCGATCGCCTACATCCCAGGCGTCTTGCCCCAGCGCCACCCGCAATGCCCCGTCGTGCTCTACCAGCAACGGCAGCATAGCACCGCTACGCGTCAGCATGGCCAGGTGGGCCCGTTGGCGATCGGGTGCCTCTGAGCGCAGATGGGTTTCACCGAGGCGCACCTCGCCATCGCTCAAATAGGTGTTCCATTTCTTAATAGCTAGACGGGGCGTTTGGGCTCCCTTCAGCTGCCCCTGATTGGGCAACTCGCCCGGATTTTTTTCCTTCGGCAGCACAGCAATTACCCGAGCAGGCTGAAATTCCTCCAACGCCCGCTGAGCGACAACAGCGTTGACCTCGCCGTTCTTGGTCATGGCCAAAAAGGTTCCCGCCTTTCCTAACCCCGCCGACTCCAGCACGTCGCTATCGAGAGCACTGCTAATCAGCACCTCAATGCCTTCTTCCTCGGCAGCTGCACTGGCGGCCTCGTTAGTGTCGATCATCACGACCGGATCGCCATATTCCTTGATCAGGCGGGCGATCAAGAGGCTGAGGGGGCTGTACCCAACAATCACGGCTCCCACCGCATCGGCCTTGGTAATCCCCAACCAGCGGGCCACCAGACGCGCCGTCAGCCCCTGCACCAGCACTGTCAAAATAATTGTGAGAAAGACCAGGGCTTTAATGGCATCGCCCCCGCTAATGCCACGCTCAGTCAGCAAGATGGCAAACAGTGAGGCCACCGAAGCTGAGACAATCCCTCGGGGTGCCACCCAGCCTAAAAACAGCTTTTGTCGCCAGTTGAGGTCACTAGATCGAGTGCAAAGCCAAATATTGACCGGGCGTACTACGAACATCAGGGTCAGCACAGTCAATACCGCCCCTTTACCCAGGGCAAACACACTGGCAATGGACAAATCTGCCGCCAGCAAAATAAACAGCACCGACACCGCCAGTACCGTCAGCTGCCCCTTAAATCGGCGCAGCAGGCGTTCTTCGGGCACCGATAGCCAGCGCACCATCATGCCCGCGACCACCGTAGCCATCAGCCCCGACTCGCCGCGAATGCTCTGGGCCAGCCCAAACAGCCCCCAGAGCCCTGCCAGCACCACCAGGTTACGCAAATCTTCGCTGAGAAAACTGGCGCGCTTGAGCAGCAGACCCATGAGCCCGCCGCCGATTACCCCAATCAAGGCGCCAATGCCCAGGCGCAAAATCAGGCCGCCCACTACTATGGCGGGGGCCGTATCGCCATTGAGAATAATGTCGAGCACGACTACGGCCAAAATCGCCCCCACCGGGTCGACCAGTACCCCTTCCCCTTCAAGGATGGTGGCAACTTTGCGATCGACCTCGACCTGGCGCAGCAGCGGGCTGATGACGGTGGGGCCAGTTACCACCACCAGCGAGGCGTAGAGAAAGGCCAGCGACCAGGGAAACTCTCCCAGCCAGTGGGCGGCCATTCCACCACCGATGAGGGTGACAAAAATGCCAATCGTGACCAAGTTGCGCAGACTATTCGAAACCTGCCCCAGTTCGCTCAGTTCTAGGCTCAGCCCCCCCTCGAATAGAATGAGGGCGACGCTGAGAGCCACAATCACCTCTAGCCCTACTCCCAAATCCTGAGGGTGAATGAGCCCAAGGCCGTCTGGCCCGAAGCCAATGCCAAACAGCAGCAGGAAAATAATGCTGGGCACCCTGGCGATTTCTCCAATTACCTGGGCGGTAACCCCGGCCAACACCGTAAGCACAATCTGGATGGTGAGGGCGAAGGAAGTATCCATAGGCGTATAGGGTAACACCCCTACTGTGGCAGACTAGGGGCAATCTCGCCACGGCAACAGGGCTATCTCAAGGGCGTAGCAGCAGATAATATAAGCGTCCTGGCGTATTGATCCGCCCTGCCAGTTCCCCGGCCGCAGCGCCAGAGCCAACAAATAGATCGACTCGGCCAGGGCCAAGGATGGCTCCGCCAGTATCTTGGTCGAGCACCAGGCGAGTGGTGAGGCGGCTGGCCCAGCTGCCCTGGGGAGTTGGATATGGCAACGGTAGCTGAATGGCGGCGATCGCACCCGGGGGCAGTAGCGTCTTATCGGTAGCAATCGAATATCCGGCGGTGACCGGCACACTAAGGCTACCCGTGGGTGCCCCTGAGTCGCCTTCACGAAAGAAAATAAACCGTTCGTTGAGCGGTAGGTATCGATCTAAGTCGGCTGGGTTGGCCTCAAAGTAGGCGATCACGTTGGGCAGCGACAGATCGTCGGGGGCGATTTTGCCGTCGTTGACTAAGGCCCGGCCAATGCTGGTGTAGGGGTATTCGGTGCGGCCTGCGTAGCCCACCGACATGATGTCGCCATTGGTTAGTTCTAGCTTAGCTGACCCCTGCACCTGCACCAAAAACGCCTCGAGTCGGCTAGCCAGCCACACCAGCTCTAGCCCGGCCAGGGGGCCCTGGCCGCTGGATAAGCCATCGCTCCCTTCCAGTTCCAGGCGGGTGGGGTGAGGCTGGGGCCAGCTTTCTAAGGTGGGCGGGCGGCGATAAAGCGGGTAGCGGTACTCGGCGGTGGGTACCGTGCTAGCGCGGTATTGGGGTTCAAAGTAGCCAGTGTAGGCGACGGTGCCCTCGCCATCGGTACCGATCGATTCGTAGAGCACAAACTCACGCCGCAGGGCAGACTGCAAGGCCTGGTCGTCGGGGCTGTGGGTTACCAACTGGCGCAGGCGCTGCAGGCTGCGCCAGACGCGATCGCGGGTAATACCCGGTACCGGATAGGCTTGATAGTCTGCCGCTGCCTTGGGCGTAGCCAGGTAGGTAAGGCTGTAGTGAATAGCCTGAAGCAGCGCCTGGCGATCGCTCGGTAGAGCCAGCTCGGCCCAGATCTCGTCGTTGTCTCCAGGGGCCAGGGGTCGCAACGGCAGCACAGCGGGTGATGCCGCTGTCGAGGATTGCTCCGATACCGCCGCTTCCACTTCAGCCGCCTCAACCAAAGGCAGCATGAAGCCGGATATCGCTAGCGATAACCCAGCGCCTAAACCAGCGCTCAATAGAGCGTTACTCAACCACACCCAACTGCCCATTAAAATCGTTCAACGCTAGAGCTAAACACGGGCTCTACTCGAATAGCGCTCAGGCGGGAGGGGCGAATCACCATGTACTCACCGGGGTTAACCTTGGGCAGCGGCACCGTAATAAACTCCTCAGAGGTGGCCTTAGGCATCAACTCGCCGCTATACCACTTTTGAAAATCTTGAATAGAAGAGAAGCGCACCTCTTCGTGGTGGCCGCCATCAAACAGCATGTGAATGATGTACTCACTGGGCGTTCTGGGCATAGAGATAGCGTTCCTTCAGTTCACCGCCCCTATTATGGGCTGTTTGGTTATAAAAACCACCAATTCTCGAGGAAATTTTCCGCCTTGCCAGCCCCCCCAAACTATGGAATTGGCACGGTGTCTAGCAGATCGGCTATTAGTTGCTGGGGCCGATAGTGGCCCGCTGGTATGAGCCGATGGGCCAGCACGTGGGGGGCCAACTGCTTGGCGTCGTCGGGTATGGCGTAGCTGCGTCCCTCCAGGTAGGCTAAGGCCTGCATCGCCCGATAGAAGGCCACCGACCCTCGCGGACTCACCCCTAGGGTAATGTCACTGTGGTTGCGGGTAGCCCTTACCAGGTCTAAGACGTAGCGTTGCAGCGATTCCTCCACCGTCACCTGGGCGCATTCTCCCCGTAAAGCCAACACCTCATCGAGGGTAATGCAGGGTTGAATATCGTGGGGAGATGCCCCACCACCCAGCCGCTGCAGCATGCTCAGCTCCTCGCTTTGGTTGGGGTAGCCGAGACTAAACGACAGGGCAAAGCGATCCATCTGGGCTTCGGGCAGCGGAAAGGTACCCTGATATTCCACCGGATTCTGGGTGGCGATAACAAAAAACGGATTGGGTACCGGGCGTGACAGCCCGTCGAGGGTGACCTGGTGTTCTTCCATCACCTCCAGTAGTGCCGACTGGGTGCGGGGGGTGGCCCGGTTGATCTCATCGGCCAGCAGAATATTGGCAAACACCGGCCCCGGCAGAAACTGAAACTCGCCGCTGCTGGGGTTCCAAATGTTGGTACCGGTGACATCGGTGGGCAACAGGTCGGGGGTGCATTGAATGCGCTGGAACCTGCCGTCGATGCAGCGGGCGAGGGACTTAGCCAATAGGGTTTTGCCCACTCCGGGCACATCTTCGAGCAGGGCGTGCCCGCCCGAAAACAGGGCCACCAATACCAGCCGAATCGAGTCAGATTTGCCAACGATGGTTTTGTCTAAATTTTGAATGAGTGTTTCAATCCGATCGCGCATGCTGTGTGACCCTTGCAATAACCCAGTCCAGTTTGATGGCGATCGCTGACCCGCAGATACAGGTCTGCCCTGCGACTGGCGTTTGGTGTAGTTAGGATTATGATGCCCTGATCGCTCCCCAACTGCCTACTAGTGAGGACTAATAACCCGCTCAAGCTGGCGATTGGGCCAGTTCGCCCAGCGCGCGCTGGCAGTCGTGCTGAATCTGGCCTTTGAGACCGTCGAGCGACTCAAATTTTTGCTCGGGTCGCAAAAAGCCGTGCAGATAAACTTCTAGGGTTTTGCCATAGAGGTCGCCCGTCCAGTTGAGCAAATGCACTTCAGCGGTGAGCGTGACCCCGTTGACCGTGGGTCGATGGCCCAAATTCATCACGGCTGGCAATAGAGGATAGGGTGCAGCGATCGCTCCCTGCACCCACACGCTATAGACACCATTAGGGGGCAAAAATTTGTCGTTGGGCAACTGTAAATTAGCGGTGGGAAAGCCTAGGGTATGGCCTAGACGCTGCCCTCTGACGACTCGGCCCACTAGGCTATAGGGGCGTCCTAGCAGCTGCTTCACAAGGCTTAGATCGGTTGTCTCTAAAGCCTGGCGAATACGAGAACTGCTGATGCGTTCGGTGCCCAAGCAGGTTAATGGGGCAATATGCACCTGCACTCCGTGGCGTTGGGCCAGGGTTTTGAGGTCATCAACCGTGCCCTGGCGCCGCTTGCCAAAGCAGAAGTCTTTGCCCACGCTGATGTATTGCACCCGCAGTTTTTGTACCAGCAGTTGTTCGACAAAGGCCTCGGGTGATAAATCGGCCAGGTGCTGAGTGAAGGGCAGCAGCAGCAGTTGACCAATGCCCAGACGACTAATCTGGGTGGCTTTTTCGGGCAGCGGCGTCAGTAGCGGACGGGGCCGACCCGAAAAAAACTCCTGGGGATGAGGGAAAAAAGTCATCACCGTGGGCATGGGTGCTGCCGTGGGATCAACCGATTGGTGCCCGTCTCGATCGAGATTGGGCTGCCTGTCTTGGCGATCGCTAAAGCCCTGTAACCCAAACCCATGGCTAGCCCCTTCGATCACTGGCTCAACCCCATGGCCAAATGCCGGTGCCACGGGCTCGATCACAGCCTGGTGGCCTAAATGCACACCATCAAAGTTCCCCAGGGCGATCGCTGTTGGGGTAATAGCAGTTGTCAGCGAAGAGGTGATCCACACGCTTTACATTTTTACACAGATACCACTCGGGTCTGATTAGACATTCCGCTAGCTGGGGTCTAGGGGCCTACCCTAGCGCCGATGTCGCCCCCATGACTCTATTCTGGAATGGGCTCTATTCTGGAATGGGCTCTATAGCCGAGCCGTTGGCGAGGGCCGCCCCGTTGGGCTCAGGTGGTCAGATCGATCACCATGCCTTCTTGGGCCACCACTGCTCCTGGAAAAGCCGCTTTAGTTTGGACGGCAACTTGATCCATAAAGTCATCATTGTGGGTGGGGTCGTGGTGGAAAATTACCAGGGTTTTGACGTCGGCCACTTTGGCCACCTTCACCGCCTCTTGCCAGGTGGAATGGCCCCAGCTCACCTTGCTCGATTTTGGATCGTTGTACTCTTCGTCGGTATAGGTGGCGTCGTAGATCATCACGTCGGCATTGCGGGCCAGCCACACCACATTGTCGTCTAAGCGATCGGGGTAATGTTCGGTGTCAGTGATATAGGCGGCCACATGATTTTGCCAAGTGACCCGGTAGCCCACCGATTCACCGGGGTGGTTAAGCAGGGCATTTTCGACGGTGATATCGCCGAGATGAAGGGTTTCACCCACTTCAATGTCACAAAACTTGAGGTCGGCTCCCATAATCTGGAGCGGCACCGGAAAGTTGGGGTGCAGCATTTGATCGTTGAGCCGTTGCTCGATGGTCGATCCGTTTGGGGCAACGGCTCCATAAATATTGAATCGGTTGCCGGGCACAAAGGCCGGTGAAAAAAACGGAAACCCCTGGATGTGATCCCAATGGGAGTGCGTAAAAAAGAGATTGGCCTCGACCGGCATTTCGGCCAATAGGGCATTGCCCAGTTCACGCAGACCGGTGCCGCCATCAAAAATCAGCCGATGCCCCCCAACTAGCATTTCAATGCAAGAGGTGTTGCCGCCGTAGCGCACCGTAGACGACCCTGGGGAGGCAACGCTTCCACGCACGCCCCAGAACCGGACTAAAAACTGCTCGGTAAGCTCAGCCATGGATCTCTCGAGGTTGGGAAAGCGTGGAACATCAAGCTAATAGGGGTTCTAGATATGCCTTGGGGTAAAGCATTAACCTGAGATGCTTCTAATGGTAATGAACTCTGCTCAAAATGATCAGGGTGGGTCAACCACCTCACCGCTAGAAACTCAAGTTGCTAGTTACTTCATCCTAGTCTGCCCTGAACCGGAACAAGATCCCTCTGGTAGGTGCGATCGATTTAGCCTATGTCGGCAGTAGCGATCGCCGCCCGCTGGCTAAATCGATCAGGTCGCCCAGGGCGGTGAGGTTGTACTGGAGCGGCGTCACCGAGATGTAGTGCTCGTGAATCGCCTGCACATCGGTGGGGATGGCTTTTAAAGATTGTTTCAAGTCGGTTGGCCAGCCTTGATGGGGCAGTGGGTCTTCGATCGCTTCAATCGCTTCTCCCGCCAGCCAGTAGTAGGTTTTGCCGCGGGGGTCAACGCGTTTTTCAAATTGGTCGAAGTAGCGGCGAATGCCCTGGCGGGTGATTTTAGCGCCTTTGATCTCCGCCGCTGCCACGGCTGGCACGTTGACGTTGAGCAGCAGGGGCGCTCCGGCAGAGAAGCGGTGGCCATCGCGATCGCCCAGCAGGTCACAAATAAAGTCAGCGGCGGGGGCAAAGCTTTTTTGGGTAAAGCTGGTCAGGCTCACGGCAATTGATGGAATCCCTTCCATGACTCCCTCCATGGCTGCCGAGACGGTGCCTGAGTAGACCACATCGTTGCCTAGGTTGGCCCCATGGTTAATGCCTGACACCACAATATCTGGGGGGGTTGCCATCAGCGCCCCCAGGGCCAGCTTGACGCAGTCGGCGGGGGTGCCTGAACAACTCCAGGCCTGAATCTCGGCTTTGAATACCGACTCCACCAGTTCGGCTCGAATCGGCTTGTGCATGGTCAGGCCGTGGCCCGTGGCCGATCGCTCGCGATCGGGGCACACCACTGTCACCTGGTGTCCCGCTGTTGCCAGTGTGGTCGCCAGGGTACGCATCCCCTGAGCAAAAATACCGTCGTCATTGCTGATCAGAATGTTCATGACTGTTCCCCCGCCGCACTAAAATAATCAAAGCCTAGAGCGCTCAGCTTAGCCCTCAGGGCAAATCTACTCCACCCATTGTCGTTGCACCTTACCTTTAGAATGACCGCCGCACCCACTTCCCTCGAAACTGACCTGATGGCCATGAAGGAGGCTGCCCAGGGCGCGATCGCCGCTGCTACCACCCTAGAAGACCTGGAGCAGCTACGGGTCGGCTACCTGGGCAAAAAAGGCCAGCTCTCGAAGGTCTTAGGCGGCATGGGCAAACTTTCTGCTGCAGATCGCCCGCGCATTGGGGCCCTGGCCAACGAGGTGAAAGAACTGATTCAGACCCAGCTAGACCAGGGTAAAACCGCCCTTGAAGCCGCCAAAATTGAAGCCCAACTGGCCACCGAAACCCTTGATGTCACCATGCCGGGTATCTTTCGGCCCCAGGGTCGAGTTCACCCCATCAACAGCATCATCGATCGCATTGTCGATATATTTGTGGGTCTGGGCTATACCGTTGCCGATGGCCCCGAGATCGAAACCGATTACTACAACTTCGAAGCGCTCAATTTTTTGCCCGACCACCCGGCCCGCGACATGCAGGATACGCTGTATCTGCCCAACGGCCACCTGATGCGCACCCACACCTCCAATACCCAGATCCGCTATATGCAGGCTAACGAGCCACCGCTGCGGGCAGTGGCCATCGGCCGCTGCTACCGTCGTGACACCGTCGATGCCACCCACGCTGCGGTATTCCACCAGATCGAGTTCTTCGCGGTCGATACCGACATCACCTTCACCGACCTGCGGGGCACCATCAAGGTCTTTCTCGAAGCCCTCTACGGCGAAATTCCGGTGCGCTTTCGGCCCAGCTTTTTTCCCTTTACCGAGCCTTCGGCGGAGGTGGATGTAGAGTGGCAGGGCAAGTGGTTGGAGGTACTGGGCTGTGGCATGATCGACCCCAACGTGCTCAAGTCTGTCGGCTATGACCCCGAGATCTACAGCGGCTTTGCGGCGGGTCTGGGCGTCGAGCGCCTAGCTATGGTACAGCACCAGATCGACGATATTCGTCGCCTCTACAGCAGCGATCTGCGCTTTTTGCAGCAGTTTTAGGGCTGTGAACGCAGCTTTACCAGCATCATGCTGGTTGGCGTTGCTGAGGTAAAAGATGATTTGCCGGAACTGCCCCTCAATCATGCCTGGAATCAGCAACGCCCTGTAGCACTCAAGCGCGAAAAGGTTTCTGTCAAACAATATCGGCCTTAAACTCTGTATACAATGAACTGTATACAGAGACGTCACAGTTTATGATGGTCTGTAACGTTTTCTGGAGTTGGCGTTTCATCTCTTCATTTAACTCCCCTCACAAAGGACCTATGGCTCTCTTAAAAACCCTTGGTATCAACGGCCGACGGCTCAACCAGAGCATTGATGATTTGGCCCAGATCGGGCAGCTAGAGAACGGCGGTATTCGGCGGCTGGCCTTTAGCACAGAAGACCTGCAAGGGCGCGAGCTGGTGCGACGGTGGATGGTAGAAGCGGGACTGAGCGTCTGTATTGACACCGCCGGTAATTTAATTGGGCGACGGCCTGGGCGGATCAAGGCAGCGGCGATCGCCACCGGCTCCCACATCGACACTGTGCCCTGTGGCGGCAAGTTTGACGGCAACCTGGGCGTGCTGGCTGGCATCGAAGTCGCCCGCACCCTGCAAGAAAACGACATCACCCTCGACCACCCGTTTGAGGTAATTGTCTTTGCCGACGAAGAAGACACCATGATCGGCAGTCGCGCCATGGCTGGCACCGCCTCCCTAGATGCGGCTGGCTACCACCGCAAAGACGGTCGGCCCATGGATGCCTGTATCGATGGCGCCGGCGGAAACTGGGAAGAACTGTCCCTCTCGGCCCGCACCCGCGATGATATTTGTGCCTTCGTTGAGCTCCACGTTGAACAGGGCGGCATCCTCGAAACGGCCCAAAAGCAAATTGGCGTGGTGCAAGGCATTGTCGGCATGCAGCGCTACCAGATTCACATCAAGGGTCGGCCTAACCATGCTGGCACCACCCCCATGGATTACCGACAGGATGCCCTGGTGGCAGCCGCTCAAGTGGTGCTGACGGTAAATCGTTTGGGTAAGCGTCCCCCCGGCCACCAGGTAGCTACGGTGGGTGCCCTGCAGGTGTGGCCCAATGCCGATAACATCGTGCCCGGCCAGGTGCAGTGCAGCCTCGATGTGCGCGACCTCAACCAGGATGTCATCAATGATTTGATCAACGACTTCAAAGAAGAACTGATTTTAATTGCCCGGGAAACCGGCACCACTATCGAGCTGGTGCCTCAGCTGGATGTCGCCCCCAGCCCGGCTGCCGACCACATTCAATCGATTATTGCTGAGGTCAGCGATCGCTTTGGCTTGAGCCATATGCCCATGCCCAGTCGCGCGGGCCATGATGCCCTAGAGATGGGACGTTTTACCGATATGGGGATGATTTTTGTGCCCAGCGAGGGCGGCTTCAGCCACTCAGAGGTGGAGTACACCACCCCTGAAGAATGCGTCAACGGGGCCAATGTGCTGCTAGAGACGGTGCTGCGCCTCGATCGCTACTATCAGTAATTGGGCAGCAGGGGCGGCTATTCTCTCTAATTCGCTTCAACATCCCTAAGATTCACCAGTGCCTGGAATAAAGCGTTCCAGGCGTTTTTTATCTGGTTAACACGTTCCTTTAGGCCCAGGGCGAAGCTGCAAGCGGTTCGGATCGCCGCCTATATCCAGTCAGGACATGTTTAGGTGTTGGCGCTATAGTTTAGCTAGTGCTCCTATACAAGCTGCAACAATCCCTATGGTTTTCTTCGGTTTAGGCAAAGGCAAAAAATCTGAAATGCCCGCTCCCAGCGATGCACTGCCGGGTCGGGCTACATCAATGCCTGTGCCCGATCAGCATTACGTCAATGGCAATCCGTTGACGCCTCCCTTCCCCGCTGGCATGGAGATCGCCCTCTTTGGTATGGGCTGCTTTTGGGGAGCCGAACGCAAGTTTTGGCAGCTAGAAGGGGTTTATGCCACCTCGGTCGGCTATGCCGCTGGGTATACCCCCAACCCCACCTACCAGGAGGTCTGCTCGGGTCTCACTGGCCATAACGAAGTAGTGCAGGTCGTGTTTGACCCGGCGGTGGTGAGCTATGAGCAAGTGCTCAAAACCTTTTGGGAAAACCACAACCCCACCCAGGGCATGCGTCAGGGTAACGATGTGGGCACTCAGTATCGCTCGGGTATCTACGTTTATTCCGAGGCCCAGCGTCAGCTGGCCGAAGCATCAAAACAAGCCTATCAGGAGGCGCTGAGTGCATCGGGCTATGGCCCGATCACGACTGAAATATTGGATGCCCCGGAGTATTACTACGCCGAGGCCTATCACCAGCAGTACCTGGCTAAAAACCCTGGAGGCTACTGTGGGTTGGGGGGAACGAATGTCGCCTGCCCCGTGGGTCTAGCGGTTGAGCACTAGGGCAGAGGCACCCTGGGCTAGCCTTTTCGTATCGGCATGGCGTGAGGCCACAATTGTAGTTGGACAACACTGGCGCTACAGCTGAAAATATGTGACGCTACCCGGCGGTAGGGTTGCTTCGAGGTGCGATCGCAGCCCAACAAATTGTCAACGCTGATTTAGCTCGTCGATAGATTTATATCTGGGGGTTGAGGCTAGAGCTAACCTCGACTCCGTAGGCTAAGGTCATTGCGATCGCTAAAATTGATGTCTGATACCAAATCCTGATTAGCTATTCCCGATTCCCCAGTGGTGCATTGCGGCTAATCAAAGCAGTCAGAGGACTGCCGGACGGGGGTGTAGCCGCGAATGCACCCTACGGTTATACCTTTTGGGGATCGGGGTTATGGGATTCGGATTTGGTATGACTAGGAAATTTTCCCGTCTGCCTACCTTTACAGCTGCGGCGAAATTAGATCCTAACCATGCTCCAACGTTGAGTCTGTCGATTGCTTGACCATCACTACCAAGACCGACCATGAAGATTTTGATGATCTTGACCTCCCACGATCAGCTGGGAGACACCGGCCAAAAAACGGGCTTTTGGCTGGAGGAGTTTGCCGCCCCCTATTACGTTTTCAAAGATGCCGGGGTTCAAATTACCCTGGCCTCTCCCCAGGGCGGACACCCTCCTTTAGACCCTAAAAGTGATCAGCCCGATGCTCAGACCGAGGCCACTCAGCGTTTTCGGCAAGACTCTGATGCCCAAACTGCCTTAGCCAACACAGCTGTGCTGGCCAGTGTGTCTGCCGATGACTACAACGCGATCTTTTATCCTGGGGGCCATGGTCCTCTGTGGGATTTGGCCGAAGACGCCCACTCCATTGCTCTCATTGAGGCATTTTATGGTGCCGGTAAACCTGTCGCAGCGGTGTGCCACGCGCCAGCGGTGCTGCGTCATCCCCAAGGTGCTGACGACTCACCCCTAGTCAACCACAAGGAGGTAACTGGTTTCGCCAACACTGAAGAAGCGGCTGTCGGCCTGACTGAAGTAGTCCCTTTTTTAGTAGAGGACATGCTGAAACAGAATGGCGGCAAATACTCTAAAGCGGCAGATTGGCAGCCCCACGTGGTCAGCGACGGTTTGTTAATCACTGGACAAAACCCCGCTTCTTCGGAGCAGAGCGCAATAGCGCTATTAGATCATCTTGGCCATAAATAGGGTTGCCCCAGCAGTCGGAAACTCAACGCTACCTCTGTTCCAAGGGGAGACAGTGCTGTCTGATTGCTGGATCTTGCCAGGCTGTCATGTTTAGCTGCTTATCAATCGTGCTAAACCACAGCATCAGGTCAGCCAGCCTAACACCGTTGCCTCCTCGTTGGATGCACTCGTTGAGGGAAGTTAGTTAACGTCTGACTCAAGGAGATAGTTGACATAAACCCATTTTGGTAGCTTTATGAAGCATAAGGATAAGGCTGCTGATCAACTTCCTATCTGAGCTGAGGGGCGTTGCAATGACGTTAGATGCAAGAATTGGAGCTATCCTACAGCAGAATGGGCAGTGCCAATTCACGGTCTGGGGGCCTGAACTCACGTCCGTTGATCTAGAGTTGGAGGCAACCCCGGCGGCTGTCCCCATGGAGCCCATTGATGGCGGCTACTGGTCGGCTACCGTCAGCGGGGTGACCGCAGGCACTCACTATCGCTATCGCCTTAACCAGGCTGACAGTTTTCCCGATCCGGCCTCTTTCTATCAGCCTGAGGGAGTGCACGGGCCGTCTGCCGTAGTTGACCACAGTGCCTATGGCTGGGGCGACGCCGCATGGAGCAATATCCCCTGGCCAGACTACGTTATCTATGAGCTACATATTGGTACCTTTACACCCGAGGGCACCTTCGCAGCGGCGATTGCCCGCCTCCCTGATCTCAAAGCTCTGGGCATTACCGCGATCGAAATTCTGCCGGTGGCGCAGTTTCCGGGCGATCGCAACTGGGGTTACGATGGCGTGTTTCCCTTTGCCGCCCAAAGCTCCTACGGTGGGCCTGAGGGCCTCAAGAGCCTAGTGGATGCCTGCCACCAGCAGGGCCTGGCGGTGATGTTAGATGTGGTCTACAACCACTTCGGCCCCGAGGGCAACTACACTGGCCAGTATGGCCCCTATACCACCGAGAAATATCGCACGCCCTGGGGTAGTGCCATCAACTTCGACGACGCTTGGTGCGACAGGGTACGGCAATACTGCATTGAAAACGCCCTGTACTGGCTGCGCGAATTCCATATCGATGGGCTGCGCCTCGACGCCATCCATGCCATCTATGATTTAAGTGCCGAGCATATCCTGGCAGAAATGGCGGCGGCGATCGCTGCCCTGTCAGACCAGCTGGGCAAACCTCTATACCTCACCGCCGAAAGCGATCTCAACGACACCCGGATTATTCGCCCGGTTGAGCAGGGTGGGTTTGCCCTCCAGGCCCAATGGTGCGATGACTTTCACCATGCTCTGCACACGGTGATTACAGGTGAACGCTACGGCTACTACCAGGACTTTGGCACCTGCACAAATCTGGCCACATCCCTGCGCGATCGCTTTATCTATAGCGGCAAGTTTTCCCCCTTTCGTCGGCGACGGCACGGCAATTCGGCCACCGCGCTGCCCTCCCACCAGTTTATTGTCTGCGCCCAAAATCACGACCAGATTGGCAATGCCAAAGGCAGCGATCGCCTCTCCAAGCTCGTCCCCTTTGAGGCCCTCAAGCTGACAGCGGCAGTTCTCCTGACCTCCCCCTACATACCGCTACTGTTTATGGGCGAAGAATATGGCGAGGTCGCGCCCTTCCAGTATTTCATTAGCCACGGCGATCCAGACCTGGTCAAAGCCGTTTATGAAGGACGAAAGCGCGAGTTTAGAGCAGCCCATGGGTTTGGGGAACCAGCCCCGGCCCACGAGGTAGCCACGTTTGAGATGTCTAAGCTGAACTGGCACCTGCGCCAAGAGGGTCAGCACCAAACGCTGCTGCGGTTTTACCAGCATTTGCTCGAACTGCGACGGCAGCTCAAACTGGGTACCCCTTCTTACTCCCGAGACATCGCGATTACAAGCGACGACGACCAGCAGGTGATCGTCTATCAGCGGGCTATGGCCAACGGGCTGCTGCTGTGCCTGATGAACCTGAGCCCGGCTCCTAACACGATTGATATTCCCCACCCCGACCAGCCCTGGGTTTTGAAATTTGATTCCGCTGCCGTCGAGTGGAGTGGCCCGGGCTCTGCGCTACCAGAGAAAATTACCGCAGCGCAGTCCCTAGAGCTGTCGCCGCTCAGTTTTACCCTGTACGGAGTGACCTAATTCAGGCAGAGAGTTGCCCACCGCCGATCGAAGCTCCGGTTAATTGCATCATTACCTCCGTTTTGGACTCGCCATGCGCATTCCTACCGCAACCTATCGTCTTCAGTTCAACCCAGCCTTCGGTTTCGAGGCGGCCCAGGGCATTGTCGACTATCTTCAGGCGCTGGGGGTTTCAGACATCTATGCCTCCCCCATCTTTAAAGCGCGGGCGGGTAGCACCCATGGGTATGACGTGGTTGACCCCACCCAAATTAACCCCGAGTTGGGTGGGCCAGCGGCGTTTGACGCCTTGATCGAAACGGTGCAGCACCATGGACTGGGTTGGCTACAGGACATTGTGCCCAACCACATGGCCTACGACAGCGAAAACCCTTTCTTGATAGACATTCTGGAACATGGCCCCTATTCGGAATACAGCGACTTTTTTGATGTGGAGTGGGAACATCCCTTCGATGACTTTAAGGGCAAGCTGCTAACGCCATTGTTGGGCGACTTCTATGGCCGTTGTCTAGAGCGGGGTGAGCTCACCCTCGACTACGACGAAGACGGCCTGACCATAAATTATTACAGCCTCTGGATTCCGCTACGCATTGAGTCCTACGCCGGGTTTTTAAACCATGATTTGGATCGCCTTGCCCGTGCCCTAGGCCGCAGCCATCCAGACTTTATTAAGCTGCTGGGCATTCTCTACATGCTCAAAAATCTGACCCAAGAAACCACCGGGCGGGAGCGCAAAGACCAGGCTCAATTTATTAAGGAGCTGCTCTGGGAGCTTTACACCAGCGACACCGCCGTGCAGGAGTTTATTCAGCACAATCTGGCTTTGTTTAATGGCGAAACCGACACCACCAGCAGCGATCGCTACGATCTACTCGACAAACTGTTAGCCGATCAGTTTTTTCGTCTCGCCTTTTGGAAAGTGGGGGCAGAGGAACTCAACTATCGCCGTTTTTTCACCGTCAACGAACTGATCTGTCTGCGCATCGAAGATATCAAAGTCTTTCAAAAGACTCACTCGTTGATCGCCCATCTCGTAAAAACCGGACAGATTCAAGGACTACGGGTCGATCACATCGACGGTCTCTACAACCCCGAACGCTACCTCCGACGGTTGCGCACCAAGTGTGGCGAAGACGTCTATGTAGTGATAGAAAAAATTCTTGAGCAGGATGAAACCTTACCCGAGGATTGGCCCATTCAAGGCACAAGCGGCTATGACTTTTTGAACCAGGTCAACGGCCTGTTTTGCCAGCGGGCCAATGCCGCAGCCTTTGATGCTATCTATAGCCGTCAGGTGGCTGAAACCCCAGACTATGAGGCCTGGGTAACCAACAAAAAACAGCTGATCGCTGCCACCAACCTGGTAGGCGACGTCGATAATCTGGGCCATCTGCTCAAAGGCCTGGCCGGTCGGTATCGCTATGGTCGCGACTTCACCCTCAGCGGTTTGCGTGAGGCCATTTTGGAGGTGCTGGTGCAGTTTCCGGTGTACTGCACCTATATCAACGAGGATGGAGTGAGCGATCGCGATCGCGCCTACATCCAGCAGGCGATCGCCCAGGCCCAACGGCATATCCCCCAGCTGCAAAACGAGCTGTCCTTTATCGAAAAGGTGCTCACCCTCGACTACGAAGACCTGCTCAGCCCAGAGGATCAGGCCGCCTGGCTGCACTTTACCATGCGGTTTCAGCAGTTCTCTGGGCCCCTGATGGCCAAGGGGGTCGAAGACACGTTGTTCTACGTCTATAACCGCCTCATCTCCCTCAACGAAGTGGGGGGCAATCCCGGCATCTTTGGAGTCACCGCCCAAGAATTTCATCAGTTTAACCAGCGGCAACTGGCCCAGTGGCCCCACACCCTCAACGCTACCTCGACCCACGATACTAAACGCAGCGAAGATGTCCGAGCCCGGCTCAACGTCCTGTCAGAAATCCCCGCAGAATGGGATCAGCAGGTGCAGCGCTGGCAAACCCTCAACAAGGCCTGCAAGCTGGTCACCCCAAAGCGGACTATCCCTGACCCCAACAATGAATATTTTCTCTATCAGACTCTAGTGGGGGCTTTTCCCTTTGAAACCAACCCCCAAGACTACTCCGCTTTTGTTGAGCGCATCAAAGCCTACGTGGTAAAAGCAGTGCGCGAAGCCAAGGTCTACACCGCCTGGCTACGCCCCGACGAAGAGTACGAAGCGGGCTTCGTCACCTTTGTAGAACGGATCCTCGATGACTCCAAGCCCAACCAGTTTTTGGCGGAGTTTCGACCCTTTCAGCAAAAAATTGCCGAGTACGGCATCTACAATTCCCTGGCTCAAACCCTGCTCAAACTCACCGTTCCTGGGGTGCCCGATCTCTATCAGGGCAGCGAACTGTGGGATTTTAGTTTGGTTGATCCCGACAATCGCCGTCCGGTCAATTACAGCGATCGCCTCTCGTTTTTGCAGGAGATTCAGCGCCGCTGCCAAACCGACCTCAAGAGTTTGCTGGGTGATCTCAGGGCCACTCGCCACGATGGCCGTCTCAAGCTGTTTTTGATCACCCGCACCCTGGCAGCCCGCCAGCGGTATCGAGCCGTCTTCGAACAGGGCGATTACCAGCCCATTGCAGTCGAGGGGGAACAGGCCGAGCACATGGTGGCCTTTGCCAGAACCTACCAGGGGCAAACTGCGATCGCCATTGTGCCTCGCTTTCTCACTGGCCTCATCACCCCTGAGCAAAACCCCTGCGGCAAAACCGTTTGGGGCGATACGGCCCTGGTGCTGCCGACCAACCTCAACGGCCCCTGGCAAGACGCCCTCACCGATGTAAAGCATCGCGATCAGCCCAGGGTGCCAATCGCCAAGATTCTGCAAATCTTCCCCGTAGCCTTACTCGTTACCGCGTCTAAAGGATAAGCTATTGGAGTAGGAAATAAGATTTGTAACCAGTGAAAATATCTGCTCTCTCGCCTGCCAGCGAGCTGACGCCCTGGCAGATTCGTGCTGTTCGTGCCTATATCAAAACCTCCTGGCAGACCCTGTCGCGATCGCTCAGCCACGTGCTAGAGGCGGCCCAAGACGAAAAAATCGAGCATACTCCCGGCACGCCCTGGCCGCTCTATATATCGGCCCAGGAAGATCGCTACACCGTGGAAGATGCCCTGCTGGCCGTACTCAGCCCGGAAGAATTTGCCCAAATCGAATTGCGGGTGCTGCCTGCTGACTACGATCAGATCACCGATCATGGGCTGCTGTATTTACCCCACGATTACGTAGTGCCCGGCGGTCGCTTCAACGAAATGTACGGCTGGGATAGCTACTTCATTTTGCTGGGGCTGCTGCGAGATCAGGAGCTGTTGATGGCCAAGGGCATGGTAGACCAGTTCATCTACCAGGTGCAGCACTACGGCACCGTGCTCAACGCCAACCGCACCTACATGCTCAACCGTTCCCAACCGCCAGTGCTCTCACTGATGGTGATGGCCGTGTTTCAGCACACGGGCGATACCGACTGGCTCCAGAGCCTGCTGCCGGTGCTCGAGCGCTACTACTACTACTGGATGGTGCCGCCCCACTTTAGCCCCGTCACCGGGCTCTCCCACTACCACGCCCTGGGCCACGGTCCGGCCCCCGAGGTGGAGAGTTCTGAGCGAGATGAAGCCGGTCGCACCCACTACGATCGGGTGCGGGAATATTTCCGCGAGCACCCCATCGACGACTACGACGTCAGCCTGTTCTACGACGCTGAGACCGACCAGCTCACCGAGCTCTACTACCAGGGCGATCGCTCCATGCGCGAGTCGGGCTTCGACATCACCAATCGGTTTGGCCCCTTCAGCGCCGACATCATCCACTACGCTCCGGTTTGCCTCAACGTGCTGCTCTATCAGATGGAGCAGGATATGGCCGAGTTCTATCGCATGCTGGGTCGCAGCTGGGAAGCCGAAATTTGGCAGACTCGGGCCCAGCATCGCCACCAGCTAATCGACCAATATCTATGGGATGACGAAGCGGGGCTGTACTTTGACTACAACCCCCACACTGGTCAGCGCCGTCCCTACGAGTTCGTCACCACCTTTATGCCACTCTGGGCGGGCATTGCGTCGCCTCACCAGGCGCGGCGGGTAGTCGATAACCTGAAGAAATTTGAGGCCGAGGGCGGCCTGCTCACCAGCACCCATACATCGGGTAACCAGTGGGATGCGCCCTTTGGCTGGGCTCCCTTGCAGTGGTTTGCAGTGGGCGGGCTAGCCCGCAGCGGCTACACTGACGACGCCCACCGAGTCGCCACTAAATTTGTGCATATGGTGGTGCAGGAGTTTGAGAAAACCGGCACGCTCCTAGAAAAGTATGATGTCGAGCGCTGTTCCGCCAATGTCTCCGACGAAATTCAGTTTGGCTACAGCTCCAACGAAATCGGCTTTGGCTGGACTAACGGCGTGGTGTCTGAGTTTCTCTGGATGCTGGAGCAGCGCCCCCAGACCTGGGCTGAGCAAGCAGCTTAAAAGGGGTTAGGCCACCATAGCGATCAGCGTGAGATAGGGAATTGTCTCTGGAGCAGGCGTCAGGAGCCAGAATATACGGCCCTCCTGGGTTCTGGCTCCTACATGCTGAATTCCTGCCTGAGCTGGCTGGCCTGGCTGCACTCCCTCGTCATTTATTGAGAAGGCTTGACAAGGCTATCGAAATGCTAATGGCCCATGGCATTGCAGACCCGATTCGATAGGGTTGAACTACAGCGATGTCATCTTCCCAGGAGGTCTGGCCTATGGCTAATGCGGTTGCCCCGTTCTGTCCGCCAGTGGCAGCAGACGCCTTTGCCATTAAAGACTGCGCCCTACTGACCATCGCCACGGGCAAAAAAGCCACGACCCTCAAAGAGCTGCAAACCCATCTCACAACCATCGATACCGACAGCATCTACCTGCATGTGTGGGGCAGTTTGCTAGAGCCCCACTTCGATGTGCGGGAGTACAACAACCACTTTGCCTCCTGGGCCCGACGGGGATTACACGACGACACCCTGGCCGAGCGTCTGGCCATGGTAGACCCCAATGACTATGGCGATTTAGAGGCCCTGCGGCAGGAATTACTAGAGGTGATCGCTGAGCGCCTAGATGAGCAAGAATACCTGCGCTGGGTCTTGGCCACCGAACCCTTCGAGTTTATCCGCTCCACCATCGTGGTGTTTGATACGGCCAAACGGATCCAGCAGCCCGAAGAGCTGATCACGCTCATTCCGCACCTGTCAACCAGCAGTATTTTTTACCACTTCATCGATGCCCGGCGTCGTTTGCCGACCAGCCAGGACGATTTTTGCTTTTGGCTGGCCTGCTGGGGCGATCGCTATGCCGAATTGGCCCAGCACCTGGCCGCCATTGATCCCTACTTCAACAGCCTCACCACCATCCGTCAGCAACTGGCGAAAACCTTTGAGCGCTACTGTCCGAGGGAACGCCCATGAGCATTTTGGATCACTATGCTCAGATCGTTGGGGATGACGTGATTGATCAACTCCAGCAGCTGGCTCAGCCGCTCCAGGGCAAATCGGTGGTACATGTCAATTCCACCAAAATCGGCGGTGGAGTGGCCGAAATTTTGACCAAGCTGGTGCCGCTCATGCGGGAGCTGGGTTTAGAGAGCCACTGGCAGGTGATTACCGGCGATGAGCCCTTTTTTCAGTGCACTAAGGCTATGCACAATGCTTTACAGGGTAACCCGGTACCCATTAGCCAGGAGCTGTTGACGCACTATGAGGAAATTAACCGAGACAACGCCGAGCGGCTGCGATCGCACCTGACCGACGCCGATTTTGTCTTTATCCACGACCCCCAGCCCGCTCCTCAGCTCTCCCTCTGTCCCAACCGCCAGGGCCACTGGATCTGGCGCTGTCACATCGATGCCAGTCATCCCTACCGACCCGTGTGGAAGTTCTTGCGCCCGTTCATCGAACTTTACGAGGCCAGTATCTTTTCGCTACCGACCTTCGCCCAGGCTCTGCCCCACCCGGAATACATTATTTCCCCCAGCATCGACCCCCTCAGCGAGAAAAATTGCTCCCTCGACAACGACGAGGTGCAACAGGTGCTGCAAGAGTTTCACATTGACCCCGACCGACCGCTGGTGGTGCAGGTGTCGCGGTTCGATCGCTTCAAAGACCCGGTTGGGGTGATTCGAGCCTACAAAATGGCCACCAAATTTCACCCAGACCTCCAGCTGGTGCTGGCGGGGGGCAGCGCCACCGATGACCCCGAAGGCGCTCTGGTGCTGCAAGAGGTCAAAACCGAGGCCAACCACGACCCCGATATTCATATCTTGATGCTGCCCCCGGATGCCCACCGCACTATCAACGCCCTCCAGCGAGGGGCCGACATTGTGCTGCAAAAATCTACCCGTGAGGGGTTTGGCCTCACCGTCACCGAGGGCATGTGGAAGGGGAAGCCCGTGATTGGAGGCGATACCGGCGGCATTCGTCTCCAGGTGGTGAACTATCACACCGGTTTTTTGGTCAATACCCCCGAAGGAGCCGCTCTGCGGATTCGCTATCTGCTCAATCAGCCCGACAAAATCGCCGAATTTGGCCATCAGGCCCGAGAGCTGGTGCGAGAAAACTTTTTGCTCACCCGTCACCTGCGGGAGTACATGACCCTGATGGTTTCGCTCCTCTACGGTGGCGGCGATCGCCTGGAACTGAGCTAAGTCGGGGCTAAGTCAGCGGTACTAGGGCTGCGGACTGGCCATGCTCCTCGGGCGCGGGGCCACCGGGCGACAGGGGTTGCCGTAGCATATTTGTCCTGGGGGCAGCGACTTAAATACGCTGCTGCGCGCGCCCACCACAGTGTTTGCCCCCACCGTCACCCCCGGGGCCACAAAGCAGTCGGTGGCTATCCAGGCTCCGTTTTCAATCACCACCGGAGCTATTTCCAGGCCGAATTGCAGGTCGCCCATGTCGTGGCTGCCGGTGCAGAGGTAGCTTTTCTGGGAAATGACACAGTGCTGACCAATGGTGATCGGGGCCAGGCTGTAGAGCACTACATCGTCGCCAATCCAGCTGTGATCGCCCAGGGTGACATGCCAGGGGTAGGTGAACCGAGCGGTCGGGCGAATGACTACGCCTTTGCCCACAGTGGCCCCAAAGCGACGTAGCAGCCAGCGCCTGGGCCCGTGAGCAGCGTGGAGCGTGAGGGGAAAGATGATCGCCTGGAGGAGCCACCACAGCAAAATCACCGCCTTAGGTCGCCCTGGTTGATACCACGATTGATCATAGCAATCGAGCTGTACCCAGGCAGCAGTATCCTCCAGGTCGGGGGACGAATCAGAAGCAGAACAAGGGGGGACGGTCATAGCCAGCTGCGATCGCAGGAATTCTACGGGGCCGATTCTACCGAAACCATAGCAGAGTTAACCTCTGGCTGAGCTGCGGGTTTTCCATTTTTGGGGGCGACATTGAGCTGGCCACCAAACTGTCGCAGCTCGAACAGTTTGACTCCAATTTGGTACTCATACTGGCTCAGCAATCGCCCATAGATATAGCCTGCCCGGCCATCCAAAAAACCCAGTTGAAGCACATAGAAGATCAAAAACCGCAGCAGAGGCTTGAAAGGAAGCCGTACCCAAATCTTCTTAAGAAACCGTTTGCGCTGCACCGCATCGCCCCACAAACTCGCGCCAATCGTGCCGCCGTCGCCCATGCCCGTCAATAGGTTGTAATAGACCTGGGCCTCCCAGTTTGAGTAGCGGTTGTGGCGAGCCAGCCAGTGGTAGAGGTCACGAAAATCTTCGTGTAGCATGTCGTGTTTGAGATAGCCCACCGGGCCATCGATCATCACATGCTCATGGACTTCGTTGTCGCCGGTATTGGGGATATCGGCAGTTTGCAGGTTTTCATAGCGGCCTGCCCGATGGCGAAACAGGCGCAGGTTCCAGTCGGGATACTTGCCGCCGTGACGAATCCAGGTGCCCAAAAAGAAGACCCGCCGATTGAGATAGTAGCCGTCGAAATTGTCCTGCTGGATGGCGGTTTCAATCTCGTCCCACAGCTCGGGGGTAATGCGCTCGTCACAATCGACAATGAGAACCCACTCGTGACTAAAGGGCAAGTTGTCAAGGGCCCAGTTCTTCTTCTTGGGCCAGTGGCCGTTGAAATCAAACTGCACCACCTTGGCCCGGGCAGCGGTGGCAATGTCTATGCTGCGATCGCTGCTGTGAGAATCCACTAAAAAAATCTCTGCAGCTCGCTCCAGGCTGGCCAGGCAGGCGGGTAGGTTTTGCTCCTCATTCTTAGCGGGAATCAGCACCGAGATGGGAATTTTGGGAGAGGGGGTAGCCATAGTGAATTCTGTTCAACAGGGGGATTGCGTTAGCGAACACTGCGGGCCGCAGTCACCTAAGAGCCAGCCCCAGGGCGGGGCCGGAGGTAGTTTAGGCAACTGGTCAAGTAACCTAGCTGTCCATAGGCGTAGACCAAATTTTCAAACCGTAGGGCCGGGTCAGACCAGTGGCGCAGGGCTTTGCCAAGCCCCCGCAGCAAACTCATGCCTCGCCCGCGTACTCGCCCTAGGGTAAACGACTGGGCCAGCTGCTCGCGGTAGCATTCGCTAATGCCCTGCCACCAGCTGCGGCGCAAAAACCAGCCCCGGTGCAGCCGCTCTGGGGCAACATTGTGGGCGACCTGGGCCTGGGGCACAAATAAAACCTCATAGCCTGCGGCCAGAGCCTGCTGGGTGAGGTGCAGTTCTTCGTTAGACAGCAGGTTATTGCCCACCCGCCCGAGCTGAGGATCAAAGCCCCCCACCGTGGTGAGAAACGCCTTTTTAACCGCGTAGTTGAGCCCCCTCGGAGTCTGGCCAGGGTTGGTAATGGTTTGAATGGTTGAGCCTAGATCGTAGGCCCCTAAGCTCTCGGCTAAAGTCGATGATAACCAACCGGGGGGAGTTCTGTGAGGGGGCCAGACCAGGCTGATATAGCCGCCTGCGATCGCCGCCTGCGGATGCTGCTCAAAGGCCACGGCCAGCGCCTTCAGCCATTCGGACGAGGCCTCGGCATCGTCATCGAGGTAGGCTAGAATCTCGCCCTGGGCGAGCGCAGCGCCCCGGTTGCGCGCCGTTGAGAGACCCAGGTTGCCTTCATAGATATAGGTTAACTGCGGGTGGGGCAGATAGCCTTCGACCACTGCCCGGGTATCGTCGGTGGAGGCATTATCGACCACAATCAGCTCATAGTTGGTATAGGTTTGCCCCAGTACACTGGCGATCGCGGCCCCCAGATAACCAGCCCGGTTATGGGTGCAAATAATCGCTGACATAAACGGTTGAGCCATAGCCAACACCACTACCACCAGGCTGCTAAAAGACCTATTCCTGCCCACCATTAAAAAATGGGCAACTTAGACCCGCAATGATCCTAAGATGCCCATTTAAGTCTCAAGACTATCTCAGCCATAGAGCTGTCATCGCCTAAGCCGAGCTATCGACTATGGCGAGGGTAAGGCTGGTAATACACCTTAGCCCCCTGATCCGGTACGTAGTGGCAGGCCCAGTATGACCGGGCAAAGCTCGTCCACACCGATTCCTTAGAGCAGCGGTAGTAGTCGCCTAAAATCGGTTTAATGGCCTCAGTAGCCGCTTTCAGATGGTAGTGGGGCATGGTTGAGAAAATATGGTGGGCGACGTGGGTACCAATGTTGTGGTGAATGGGGTTAATCAACCCGTAGTCACGGTCAATGGTTGACAGTGCCCCCTTGAGAAAGTACCAGTCTTCGTTCCGATACCATGGAATATCGGGCTCGCTGTGGTGCAAAAAGGTCACCAGATCGAGCCATATCACAAACACCAGGTAAGGGCCAATATAGTACTGCACCAAAAAAATAAATCCCTGGCTGATACCCAAGCCGACGAGCCCCAAAACCATGGCCAACCAGCACAGACTGCTGACCAGCACATCCCCTCGCTCCGATGGGCGAAACAGCTGGCTGCTAGGCAGGAAGTGCGATCCGCTCCGTCCCGAAGATCTAAAAAATAGGTAGAACGGGTAGGCAAACAACAGCCCATAAAACCGAATCATCTTTTGAACCCAGGGCATGGCCCGGTAGGTTGACTCCGCGATCGGGTACCAGCTCTCATCCGTGTCGATATTACCGGTATTGGCATGGTGGGTGCGGTGGCTAATGCGCCAGCCGTGGAATGGCACCAAAATCGGCGTATGGGCTAGGTGCCCGACCAGGTTATTTAGCCATCGGTAGCGCGAAAAAGACCCGTGACCACAGTCATGGCCGACCACAAACAACGCCCAAAACATGGTGCCCTGAGCCAGCCAAAAAATAGGGAAAAATAGCCAGGAATTGAGACTATGGGCGATCGCATAGAGCCCAGCGATAATGCCAAGATCGAGCCAGAAATAGGCGAGGGATTTCAGAGCAGATGGCTGAAAACAATAGTCGGGAATAGCCGCTTTGAGATCTTGAAGGGTAAAGGTCAACTCCTCAGCTGAGCGAACATAGGCTGAAAGCGTCTCGTCTTTCGCCCGTTGAGGAACACGATCTGTTTGCACGCAGGTACCAGTTTAACCATTAAGGATCAATGCCCAGACGCCTTCTATCGATCAAGACGAGGCAATTATGAATGGGCGTTACATAGCTTAACTTTTTATAGAATAAAATTCTATTCTTTTAGAAAATACTCAGTGGCTGAGCTGCGATCGCAGCCAAAAATATAGCGCTGGCCAATTCACTCAAGACCATGCCAGTCGCCCGTGGCCAAGACTGGGACGGCGAACTGGCCTATAGTGATCGCCCTCAGGACAGCAGCCAAACTCAGGTGTTTTGTAGCCCATACCGATAGCAATCCGCCGCTGTAGCAAATCACGGCCCAGCCGACGGCATGGGTCGTAATGCTCCTACTTAGTGGCAACGGCAAGGACTTAGTGTCAACGGCAAGGATGGGTCAAGGTCTTAAACGTCTCTTGGAGCGGTTGGAAAGGGCTAGGCATGGCCACAACCAAAGGATCCATTCCCTTAACCATACGGTCGAATCTTAAGCATTTGGTCAAGAGACGATGATCAACAGTCCTATAGTGAGCTTTTGTTTAGGCCATTACAGGGCTGCCATCGACTTCACTTGACCGGTCTGTGGTTGATGTCTGATGACCGCAGTAATAATTCTCTCCTGACATCTCGGCTCCCGTGGCAGGTACTCCCTTTAAATCGTTAACAGTGGGCTAGTTTGCATCCGAGAATTCCCATTCTATGAGTTCGCTATAACACCTTATGAACTCCGTAGACTACGGAGCTGATAAGGTGTTATTGCCCATTTGACGCGCCTGTACTAAATGGTTTAGATAGGCTTTGAAGTTGCTCTAGGTATCAGTGACTAACCTAAAACAGTTACGCGAATGGTTGAGGAAATTGGCTTTTCAGTGTGCTAGCTGATCCGCGATCAGCCCTCTATACAAGGGCTCTGAACTGAGATAGCCAGCTTAGAGAGCGCCTAAAAAAACCTGGTCTCGGTTTCAAGAAAAATGAAAAGTATAAAAAAAATAACCTTCACTGCAAATGTACGGATAGGCCTTAACGGCATTAATCTTGGCCTCATCAGATTATGTCAATCCTGTGAAAACGGATGCTAAAAATCAGCGGTGTCGATGTTTCTTGGTTAGATCACATATAGGGAACTCATCCGATGGCCGCTGCCAATGTCTAGGCGTAGGTGCAGCGGTCTCCAAGAGTGGGTAACCTGATTGTCATCATAGAGATCGCATCATTTTTTCGCTGGCTTAGTTCCAGCCTTGATGCTCTTGCAAGCCCCTGGCAGGACGAATCCTCTAGCCCCCAGTCTTCTGCGATGACTTATATCTAGCTAGGGAGTATACCTTTGACTATGGCTACGTCTGCACCCCATCCGTCGGTTAATGCTCAAGTTGGTGTCTATGAATGTGCGATCACGCTCAAATTCCGGATTTTAGAAGAGAGCCATGTCATGGTCGATCGCGACCAGCTCCTTGAACAGTTGATTGATGCCTATTCCTACGGCAGTGATGAATTTGTCGAGCAAATAGAGGCTCAGATAGAAGTCTGCGAGGTCTCTGAAATCGCCGCTTCGCCGCTGATGCGTCGGCAGCTGATTCGCCTACGCAATCTCCCTTCTGCCTGAGGGGATGCCTATGCAACTGTGCAGCAACCTGAGTAGACCTGGTTCCCTCGCAGCTCTAAGCCTCGTATATTGGTATTAATAAGGGCTTAGCGCAGAACTAAATAAACTGCTCTAAGCCCAGTAGTTGCTTTAGTCCAGGTCTATGAACAGTCACTCCTCACAACACGGGTTCGCTCGCTTCATTCAAATCAGCTGGAGCGGCTTTTTAGGTTTGGTCTTGTTGCTGCTGGTGAACGGGTTGGGGGTGGCACCAGCCGCAGCCTTGGCTGTATTTCAGATGCCGACAGTAGCAGCTGGGGAGGCGACCTGGATTATCGATGAGGCCAACATCATTAGCCGCATTAACGAGACTAAAATCTCGGGTCGCTTAGGTGGCTTAGCGTCGGCAACGGGTAATGAGGTTCGCCTAGTGACCCTGCACCACTTTGACTATGGTGAAACGGTTCAAACCTTCACAGATAAGTTATTTGAGCGTTGGTATCCAACGCCGGAAGACCAGGCCAACCAAACTCTGCTGGTGCTGGATGAAGTGACTAAGACCGTAGGGATTCGTGTGGGCGATCAAGCGGCTACAATGCTGACTTCAGATATCGCCGCTAGCGTAGCCCAAGAAACAGTGCTCTATCCTCTTTTAGAAGGGGATAAGTATAACCAGTCATTTTTGTCGGCGAGCGATCGCCTGGTGGCAGTACTCAGTGGTCAGACAGATCCTGGGCCACCAGCCTTTGATGACTCCTTTGACAGCGAAGGCACCTTTGCGACTGCTCAGGAAACTGCTGAAAATCGCGGCAACACGACGATTATCCTCGTGGTGTTGCTAGTGCTGGCAACGGTGATTCCGATGGCAACTTATTTCTGGTATGCCGGGTTTGGCAATTAGCGCCTGAGTGAGCGATGCTTGGCAGCCAGATTCTTCGATTCGCCTCTGGGCATGGGGCCCATCCCTCGTTCAGCCTAGCGGCAAGTATGGCTTGACTTACCTGCAACAATAAATGAGCTCACAATAAATGGGTTTAAAGTGCCGACGAGGCCAGCCAAAAGCTGACCAAAAAACCGGCAATCGTAGAAAAAGTGATTGATCCGCCACCCATTTCATAGGCTTCAGGCATCATGGTACTGGCAATCATTGCCAAAATAGCTCCTCCTGCGGTGGCCTGAGCGACTGCTAGCATCCATTCTGAAGCGACGTTGACCATCAGGCTGCCCCCCATGGCCGCTAGGCCGCTGAGTAATACGGCTCCGCTCCACAGGGCTAGGATGCGCTGGGAGGACGTACCGGCCTGACGCATGCCAATAGAGCTTGACATGGCCTCTGGAATATTGGAGATAAACACTGCCATCAGAAATGATGCGCCGGTGTGACCAACGCCAGCGTGAAAGCCAATGACCAGAGCTTCGGGAATATTGTCGATCAGGGTGCCAACTAAAATGGCTAGAGGGGCTGAGCTTTGGGCCAGTTCCTTAAACTGTTGCTCTGAAATCGGAATATCGACCTCAACACTGTCGAGCACCTGCCGCCGCCACTGGTCGTCATCCACTAGGGCTGGTTTGGCGGTCGATTGATTGGTCTCCCGCAGACGCCGAGCCAGAATACGGCTCAGCCCGCTGGATAGCTGGGGTGCGTAGGTGAGCATGGCGTCAAAGTCAGCCTTGTCTAACTCGTAGAGTTCCATGGGGGTTTTGGCGAGCACCGTGGCCGATCGCTCTTCGCCAGTGAGGAGGGCCATCTCGCCAAAGATTTCTCCAGCGCCCAAGGCCGCTAGTCGCTGCGGCCCTTTCAGGATATCGGCTTCGCCTTCTACGATTAAAAACATCGAGTCGCCAGGGGCCCCTTCCTGGCACAGCACTGTGCCAGCTTCAGCTCTGAGGGGTTTCAGGAGCGGAATAATGGCCTGCATCTCTCCCGGAGAGAGGCTGTGGAGCACCTCGATATGGCCGATGCGGTTGAGTATTTCTGAGGCTTCGTCTTGGCGATGGTGGTAGAGAAAGCGCCGCGACGAGGATGGGTGGCGAATGAAGCCTCCCTGGTTGTCGATATAGGTGACGATCACGCTAAATAGGGTGCCGCCCAGGGAGAAACCCACGACTAGGGGCCAGAAACCGCTGCGGGTATAGGCTGGGAGAGTAATGTCAAAGGCGATCGCCGAGAGCAAGGTGCCACTACCAAAGGCCATAATAGCGGCCGTTAGCGATCGCGCCGGGCGCCAGGCAATACCGAGTACGGCCCCTACGAGTAAACTAGAGGCCCCCACTAATCCTTGAACTAGCGCAGCAAATTGAAGGCTCATGATCGCAATGCCGGGAGTGCAATAGCCGGGCATGATGACCAGGGTACTGCACAATGCTCCGCTTCCTGGCAAACTAAAGCTGAGGGAATTTTTAGCGCTTACCATTGTCACTGCTATGACTCTACCCACCCAGCGTCGTCGTTCCCCTGATCCCAATCGTCCCCGACAAGCCAAGGTAGGGGGCACTGCCTCATCTCGCCGCCGCTCCTTTGGGGGACTCTGGCTGCTGTGCGGGCTGTTCTATGCTGCGGCCGGATTGATTTTAACCGCCCTATCAGAGGCCTCTTGGTTGTGGCTAGGGGCGTTAGCGGCGACTGTGCTGCAAGGGGGCGCTCTGGCTGGACCACGGTCACTTCAGCGGTTTCAATGGTTGACGGCTAACTTGCTGGTGCTGGGCAGCATTATAGGCGGCAGTGTGATGGCTGCAATGTTGTCGATTGCCCTTAACCACCTAGGCACTGATAACCTCAATGACTTAACGCTCACCAGTGTATTGGTCGATATCGTGCTCTATAGCTGCTTTGCGGTGGGGCTAGCGGTGTTGTGTAGTCTGGCCGTCACGGCCCTGGGCGATCAGTTGCTGCGCCGCTACTCAGGACGCACAACCAGCATTGTTTTAATCGCAACCAATGTGCTGGGTTTAGCGCTTGGCGGTGCTTTGGGTTTGCTATTGATATAAATCGTCGGCGATGTGAGCCAAGATCTGTGGACCAAGATCTAGGTAATCTCGTAGCGAAAGCTCAGCGCGACCCAGCGATCGTGGTGCAGGGCGTAGGTATCTGTGACGTCACCGGTACTGAGATCTTGCAGCAGTGCCTGGGCCAGCTGCAGAGGCTGGGCCACTGAGCGAAAGCCTGTCGCCGTCGTCGGCAGATTGCCCCCCAAGGTCGCCAGGCATTGGTTCAGAGGTTGGGCACTGAGCACCACGTAGGATTCCACCCAGGTGGCGGCCCCAGGCATAGCCCAACCTGGGCCATCGTTTGGGAGGGCAAGGGTCTTACCGGGATCTAGCGGAGTGGCTTTCTCAGGTACGTCAGCTCCCTCGACGGTAGTATCCCCGGGCAGAGTCACTAAAGCCGTGCATTCTCCCCGACTGTCAAAGCTCATCCACAGTAAGTGTAGGGTCTGGTTAGAGACGTTAGCCAGGTGATAGCCGATGCGACTATCGCGGGCGAGGCGCAGGGGCTTGAGTTTGGTGACCGCCTTTTGGGCCTGACGAATGACCGGTGGCCAAGCGGCTGAGCCGCTGCGATCGGTTGTCTGCACTAGCAAAGTCTGGCGTTTGGGCTGTACGGTTTCGAGCACTGCTGCTGCCGCCAATTGTGAGGCCGCTCGGTTTTCAGTCAGGCGTAGCAGCTTCAGGGCCAGCAGGGTCTGAAGGTTAGGCGTCAGGCGATTGACCGCTGTTTTTACCGCCTCCTCTTTGGCCAACATAGTGCCGGGCAATAGGGTACGGTTGGGAGCAAACAGCCCATAGCTGCTCTCGGTGACGCGATCGTTGGGTTTAGGCATAGTATCGGCAGCTCCGGGTAGGGCCGCCGTTAGGGTAGTGGTCGGGCCAGCCGGTAAGCGGCCAAATAGACAGTCAGCTGCCCGATCGCCAGCGGTCACTGAAGTCACTAATGGAATACCTGCTAGGGCACTGGTGGCGTCAACCCGTTCGACCCGTTTGAGCTGGCTGTCGAGGGCCACTACCAGGTCGATGCTGACCGGTAGTAACCGGACCTGTTCATAGACCGGCTGTTGCCCTAAGGACGTCAAGAGTGGAGTACTGGCTTCGACTGGTTTGGCCAGGGCCTTGAGGCCGGTACGCGACTCTAATCGCAGGGGCACTGTCTGCCCGGCGGTGGTCGTGGCCACTAGCTGCGATCCGGGCTGCAGGTAGCGCAGCACCAGAGAAGGGACTCCGCCCAGCCACACGGCCAGGGGACGATTGTCACTAGAGGGCAAGACTACCCCGGCTGCAATCGGCAGCTGGGCCGGCAGCCCATAGGCGGCAGCACTAACGCTGGAGCTCAAGTGGTTGATGACGACGGGCTGTTGGTCGGCCCCGACCCACCCTCTGGTGCGCTGCATGATCCGTTGCAATAGCACGTTGGCCGTAGGGGACTCGGTTTCCCAGAGGCTTTGGGTCAGAGCATAGGTTAATATCCCGGCGTTAAATCCCTCCCATGGGCTTTCAAGAACCAATCCCCCAGGTTCAGCGGCTCGAATGAGCAACCCTGGCCAGGGTGCCGATAGGTTTAAGGGCAGATCTGAGGGGAGAGAGCCGGTGGGCATAGTGGGTCGCGATCGCACGCGTGAACTCCCCCAGCGCAAATAGCCGGTATTCTGGCTACCGGCATCAATGACCGTGGTTAGGTTAGGCGTCGCCAGGCCTTGCAGACTTTCAATCAGCTCAGCCTCTAGCAGATCGCCGAGAACGGGATTACTTTCACTGGGTAGACGACTGTCAACCGGTACCCAGGCAATGGCCAGGCCAGGGTCTTGGCCCCCATGCAAGACTCGCACCTGACTGCCGTAACCGCTGAAATGGAGCACCACCACGTCGTCAACCTGGGCCTGTTGCACCAGGTCATCAATAGCCGCCAGGATAGCGCCTCGAGTGGCCGCTTGATTCGTCAGGGTGACAACATCCACTGGTTGAAACCCAAACCGATGCACCAGCAACTGTCGCTGGAGTTCCACATCGGTCAGGCAGCCCTTGAGGACGACATCTTGGGCAACGCCAGGATCCAGAGCCCGATCGGGATAGTTGTTGATGCCAATTAACAATGCGAGTTTTCGACGGGCCGGTTTTGCTAAGGCCTGCTGGTACTGTCCGGCGGTAGTCAGCAGCGTGGTGCCACCTAACCCTAGCGCGCCCAGCGCCAGGGTTGTCTGCTGCAAAAATGCCCGTCGATTTAGTCTCACCGAGTTGATCGCATCCTCTTAGCTGACGGTTTCGGGAACCCGCATGGCTTTGGCTAGCTCAGCTGCCACCTCAGGCCGAGAAAACTCGGGTGGGGGTAGCTCTCCCTGGCGCAGCATTTCTCGAACTTTAGTGCCTGACAGGTGAATCCGCTCATCTTTGCTGCTGGGGCTCGTTTTAGACGTTGCCATGCCCCCCGTACGAGTACAGTAAAAGGCATGCTCAAACTTCATAGGCACAATGCCCAACTCGGCGGGCTCAAACTCATCAAAGATGTACTGAGCATCGTAGGTGCCGTAGTAATCACCCACTCCAGCATGGTCACGACCCACAATAAAATGGGTGCAGCCGTAGTTCTTGCGGATTAGCGCGTGGAATATCGCTTCCCTAGGCCCAGCGTAGCGCATTGCGGAGGGATTGATCGCAAGAATCACCCGGTCTTGGGGGAAGTAGTGCTCCATCATGATCTCGTAGCAGCGCATGCGCACGTCGGCGGGGATATCGTCGGATTTGGTTGCCCCCACGAGCGGGTGCAAAAATAGGCCATCTACGGTTTCGAGGGCGCATTTTTGAATATATTCGTGGGCCCGGTGAATCGGGTTGCGGGTCTGAAAGCCGACTACGGTTTTCCAGTTGCGATCGCGAAACATAGCCCGCGATGCCGCCGGATCGACCTGGTAAGCCGGAAACAGCGGATGGGGATCGCGCTGCATGAGCCACACCGGCCCAGCTAGGTTAACGGCTCCCTGCTCATAGACGACCTTGACCCCAGGGTGTTTTTCTTCGTCAGTGCGGTAGACATGATTGGCTTCGTGAGCCTTGTCGTAAGTATATTTCTCTTCTAGCTCGAGTATCCCGACAAACCGGCCCATGGGGTCATCTAGGCGTACCAGCGTCCCTTCTTGCAAAGGGGCGGCGGTAGCTTCGCTCACCGATAGGGTGACTGGGATGGCCCAGGGGAGGCCATTGGCTAGACGCATATCGGTAACGACGGTATCGTAGTCGGCTTTTTTCATGAAGCCAGTTAAGGGGCTAAACCCCCCGATAGCGATCATCACTAGATCAGAAAAGGCTCGCTCGTCAAGGCTTACTCGGGGTAACGTATCCGCTTTATCTAAAAATAGTGTTTTTTTATCGGTGGTCACTAGGCGATTGACCAGGGTCCCGCCGTGGGGCGCAATGCCGTCTTTTTGTAGAGTCATTGAGATACTGCTGCCTTCTGCTGAGATAGAACATGGACGATGGGTCGTTACCCACCCAAAGGAACGGACTCACCATTCCTGTTATATGAAATTACATATTGGCAGAAATGTCACCCGAAGTTGAATCAACTTCAAGTATGCTTCAAGTTGATTCAGATTTGAAATGAATTTGAAGGTAGCTACAAAACAATTTGATGATTCAACGGTAACGTAACCGCTGAATGTCGCGATCGCGAGCCTGTCGCCTGCCCTAGTCGCGATGGATTTGTCGCCAGAGGGGATGGGATGGCCCTTGGGCTTCAATCCGATGAGCTAACTTTTGCAGTCGCTGCTGCTCCATCGGGGTCGCCCCGAAGAGAATATAGCGGCTCTCGGCTACGAGAAGGGCAACCGTTAGCCCCACACATAGCCCCAGCCCCACAGCTGCGGGGCGATTATAGGCAAGGCTCAAGCGCAAAGCAGACCAGGTAAAGTACTGACGCAGTTGGGTGATGTCGGGGCCTAGGCTCCATAGACTGAGGCTGCCTACAGAAACCCACAGAAGACAACTGATGGCCCACCAGCGGCGCAGTATGACTACCCTCAGTTTTTCCAGGGGCGGGTTGAGTTTTGAGGAGGGCATGGCTAACGGGGTTTAGCTCAAGGTCTCAGGGGGCTCGTGGGGAGATGATTCACCGTAGGCATGACCGCTGCGATCGCGCCACAGAGCCAACAGCGAACTGGCGATAAAAATACTGGAGTAGGCTCCGGCTAAAAATCCCACAATTAGGGCCAGGGCAAAATATTTCAGCGTGGGGCCGCCAAAAATGACGATCGCCACCAAGGGCAATGTCGTCGTCAGGGAGGTGTTGATCGAGCGAGCTAAGGTCTGGTTAACCGCGCTGTCGACGACATCATTGATGTGGAGGCCAGGATTTAGCTTGATGTTCTCGCGCACGCGATCGTAAATCACTACCGTGTCGTTGACCGAGAACCCTACAATCGTCAGCAGCGATACGATAAATAAGCTATCGACCTCAACCCTCAACACCAGGCCTAAGATAGCAAACACCCCAGAGGTGATAATCACATCGTGGGCCAGAGCCAGAATCGCCAGGAGAGCGTAGTCAAGCTTAAAGCGCAGGCTCAGGTAGGCGACGATGCCCGCAAAGGATACCAATAGGGCCAGCAGCCCCGACACTAGCAGTTGCTCACCAATCACTGGCCCCACTGAGTCAATCTGGGTGGAGCTCGGGTCAAAGGGGCCGATAGCCTGATCTAGAGCATTTTGCAACGTCGTGCGCTCATCGACATCGAGGGTGCGGGTACGGATGGAGATCACCTGCCGGTCATCGCCCAGGACTTGAAGGCTGCTGGAGTCAAGCCCCTGCTGCCCCAATACCTGCCTAACCTCAGCCAGATCAATAGTTTCGCTACAGCTGTTGGTCGTCAAGCAGGCTCGGCTGAGCTGCAGTCGGGTACCGCCAGCGAAGTCAAGCCCTGGCTTCAGGGGCGCACCAAACTGCTGCCATGAAATTGCCATCGCCACCAAGCTAGCCAGCACCAAAGTCCCTGAAATAAACCACCAGAGACCGCGCTGCTGAATAATGTTGAGCTTCATAGGCACTCCTAGGGGCGAACAGAGGTAGGACGAACGGAATCTAGACCAGGGCAAAATAGGCTGGGCCGCCTAAACTGAGGCAGGCTAATCGCCAAAAACATCAGTGTCCGGGTGCAGGTCAGGGCCGTGAACATGCTGATCAGCACGCCGATGCCTAGGGTAAGGGCAAACCCTTTAACTAACCCGGCTCCAAAGGAAAACAGGGCCAGGCAGGAAATCAGGGTAGTAACGTTGCCGTCTAGAATGCTGGAAAAAGCTCGAAAGAAGCCCGATTCAACCGAACGATAGAGGGTTTTATTGGCTCTCAGCTCCTCTCGAGTCCGTTCAAAGATCAGCACATTGGCATCGACGGCCATGCCAATGCTGAGAATGAAACCAGCAATGCCCGGTAGAGTCAGGGTAACTCCCAACAAATTAAAGGCCGCCCAGGTGAGCAGCGCATAGATAATCAGGGCAATATCGGCTAGCACGCCTGGCAGACGATAGTACACCGCCATGAACACGAGCACGAGCACCAGCCCAGCCAGACCCGCGTAGAGGCTACGCTGAATGCTGTCACGCCCCAGAGTTGGGCCTACAGTGCGGTTTTCAACCACTTCTACCGGCAGGGGTAGGGCACCCCCTCGCAGCTGAATCTCTAAATCGCGGGCTGATTCGGCGGTAAAGTTGCCAGAAATGACGGCACTGCCGCCAGTGATCCCGGTTTCGGCGTATTGCACATTGACGGTAGGCGCACTGAGCAGGCGATTGTCGAGGAAAATGCCGATGCTGCGGCCAGTACCGGCGATCGCCTGACTGATCTCGGCGAACTGGGTGCCGCCCTCGTTATTAAACTGAATCACAACTTCCCAGAGGGTGCCGCTGGTAGGGCGAGCAATGGCATCGGTGAGGTTGTCGCCGCCCAGGGTGCTGGGTTCAAACAGGTCACTGATGGCAGCTTCGCTGGCTTTGATATCGGCCTGGAGCTTGTCAATGCGGGCCTGGGTTTCGGTTTCTATGGGGGTATTTTCGGGTACAGTCGCCTGGAGGGCGGCCAGTTCTCCCAGATGAGTTTGGAGCACCTGGTTTTCGATCGGCAGTTGTTGGTCGGTGCCTGCCCGCTGGGCACGGAACTCGAGCTGGGCCGTACCGCCTAGAACCCGCTCCGCCTGCTCAGGATCGCTGATGCCGGGCAGCTGCACCAACAGTTGGTTATTGCCCAACTGTTGCACGATCGCCTCCGACACGCCGAGGCCATTGACCCGCCCTTCCACGACCGTTTGCACGGCCTCCATTTCTCGATCGGTAATGGTGGGAATGGCTTCGGTCGGCTGCACCTGAATCGTCAACTGTGAGCCGCCCCGCAGATCTAACCCCAGCCGCGTGGGCAGTTGGCCAATGACCACCGCCGCCGCGATCGTTAGCGCCACAATAAACCCTAGCCAAGCTCGATATTTTGCCATTGCAATTTGTGCGATAGGGACGGAAGCAGAACCAATCTGCCTGCAAGCTTAAAACGGATGGATCAAAACCCACCGGCTTGAATCATCGGGTCGGGATGGCAGTCTGGGGGAGGCCAACCACCTGCGCCTAGACCTTCAGAGCGACCATGTTTTCAACGGCGGCCTCAATTTGTTTGGGCTGCACAATGGTCAATGTTTCTAGCTTACCGTTGTACGGGGTAGGAATGTCCTGGGAAGACAGGCGCACCACTGGGGCATCGAGCTCGTCGAAGTAGCGATCATTGATGGAAGCAATGATTTCGGCCCCAATGCCGCCGGTTTTCATACACTCTTCGACAATGATCACCCGGTGGGTTTTCTGAATAGAAGCCCCGATGGTCTCAAAATCAAGAGGCTTGAGCGAAATTAAATCGATCACCTCGGGGTCAATACCCTTTTTCTCTAGACCTTTGACGGCCTGCATGACGTGGTGGCGCATGCGGGAGTAGGTGAGCAGGGTGACGTCTTTGCCGGAGCGCACGATTTCGGCCTGGTCGAGGGGCACCACATACTCGTGGTTGGGCAGATCTTCTTTGAGGTTGTAAAGCAGCACATGCTCAAAGAACAGCACTGGGTTGTTATCGCGGATAGCGGCTTTCAGTAGACCTTTGGCATTGTAGGGGGTAGAGCAGGCCACAATCTTCAGCCCTGGCACCGCCTGAAAGTAGGCCTCGAGCCGCTGGGAATGCTCAGCTCCGAGTTGGCGGCCTACCCCCCCGGGGCCGCGAATCACCATAGGGATTTTATAGTTGCCGCCGGAGGTATAGCGCAGCATGCCGGCGTTGTTGGCAATTTGATTGAAGGCCAGCAGTAAAAAGCCCATGTTCATGCCCTCAATGATAGGCCGTAGGCCAGTCATGGCCGCCCCTACGGCCATTCCCGTAAAGCTGTTTTCAGCGATCGGGGTATCGAGGACGCGGAGTTCACCATATTTCTCGTAGAGATCTTTGGTGACTTTATAGGAGCCACCGTAGACGCCGACATCTTCACCCAGTACAAATACGGTATCGTCGCGGCCCATTTCTTCGTCGATGGCTTCGCGCAGGGCATTAAATAGAAGGGTTTCTGCCATTTCTTTCGGTGCTAATAGGGGAGTAATTGGATATTAGGGACAGGCCGGGGGTCTCATCCACTGGGCATCTAGCGCGACTGGCGCTAATCTTCGGCGAAGATATATTTGCGCAGATCGTCGGGGCTGGGTTCGGGGCTGTCTTCAGCAAAGGTGAGGGCATCATCAATACTGGTTTGGATGCGATCGCGCATCGCCTTCAGCGTCGCCTCATCGGTCAGGTTGTGCTTGAGCAGGTAGGCCTCGAACCGCTTGATAGGATCGCGGGCCAGCCAGGCTTCTTTTTCAGCCTTCGATCGCAGTTCGTCGGGGTCGGCTAGGGAGTGGCCTCGAAACCGATAGGTGAGGCATTCGATCAGGGTTGGCCCTGCTCCAGCGCGGGCGCGGGCGACGGCCTCCTGGGCGACGGCGCGCACGGCCATCACGTCCATACCATCGACTTCCACACCAGGCATGCCAAACACCGAGGCTTTCTTATAGATCTCGGGCTGGGAGGTGGCCCGTTCGTGGGCCATACCGATCGCCCATTTGTTATTTTCTACGACAAACAAAATTGGCAGTTTCCACAGGGCCGCCATGTTGAGACACTCAAAAAACTGGCCGTTGTTGCTGGTGCCATCGCCAAAGAAGCAGGCGGTCACTTGATCGGCGGTGGGGTCGCCCAGGGCATCTTTGCGATAGCGCGACTGAAATGCGGCCCCCAAGGCTACGGGAATGCCTTCGCCAATAAACGCAAAGCCTCCGAGCAGATTGTGCTCGCTGGAAAAAAGGTGCATCGATCCGCCGCGCCCCCGGCTACAGCCCGTTTCTTTGCCAAATAGCTCGGCCATGACATTATTGGCGGGTACCCCGGCACTGAGGGCGTGGACGTGGTCACGGTAGGTGCTGCACACATAGTCGTCGGCCCGTAGAGACTTGATCACCCCGGTGGAGACGGCTTCTTGCCCATTGTAGAGGTGGACAAAGCCGAACATTTTGCCCCGGTAATACATCTCGGCGCACTTGTCTTCAAAGGATCGTCCCAGGATCATATCTTCATAGAGCATCAGACCCTGCTCGGGAGAAATGGGTACCGTTGGAGCCTGAGATGGGGGTAACGTCCGTTCTTGAACCATGGGTTTTGCTGGGTCCTACGCCGCGATGTCCAACTGTTGACTATACCGAAAAGTATCCCCCTTGGGCAGCTGATCCCCTGGGGTAGGTCTTAATAATCATACCGAGTGGGCTGCTGGCGATGGGTATTCGGCAATGCTGGAGGAAAATTTTATTGAGACACAAAGGTGTTGTGACTGGGTCTAAGGTGATGACCTAGACCCGAGGGAAACGTAATTTTGAGTTCAATGACGGTTCAATGACGCTTGACAGGCACCCATAGAGCCCCGAAGAGAGTAGCTGGCAGAGACCTTTATCCAATCTTTAAGCTGCCTTGGCCGGCGGCGGTCATCGGTGTGCCTAAGTTGTGAAAGACTAACAATATGGGCGGTCTGGCTGGGCTATGGATGCTGCCTAGAAACCGGTATCGCCTCGGGCGAGATTCGTTGTGAATAGGCTACGAGGTTAGCGGGGTCAAGGTCGAGCCCACCTCTGGCAGTGGGAGTAGGCTTGTGTTATAAACTTCATTTTTGTTCTGATTTGAGGGCAAACGCGATAGGGTAGAGCTGTTTCCCAGCGCCCTAGTAACATCCAGGGGGGTGCGGACCGAAGGACGCAGGGATGAGGTTGCGCCTGCTGCCCCTAAGGGCTTGCTTTGGGTAGGAGCGTTGATGACGGGGCAAGAAATTGGGATTGCCCTATTTGGCTGCCGCGGCAGTTGTTAAAGTTCGGTGGCTTGGGCAGTCCGCAATAAATCTTTTTGGATACTATTTCGAGTGAATTCGCCGTTGGGGACGTGAGCTGTGCAAATTCCGTTAGACTACTACCGAATTTTAGGGCTGCCCATTCAGGCGACCGCAGATCAGCTCAAACAGGCCCATCGCGATCGCAGTCTGCAGTTGCCCCGGCGCGAGTTCTCATCGGCTGCCATTGAGGCCCGCAAACATCTCATTGACGAAGCCTATGCCGTGCTGTCCGATGCCGAGCGGCGGCGCGACTATGACAGTAAGTTTCTGGCCAGTGCCTACACGGTTGATATGGAACCCGATCCCCAGCCAGAGGTGCGACCCGGACAAGCTCTCACCCTGGACGCTGGGGAAGCTGCCCTGCGATCGCTGGCAACCGAACCTGGCGGCAGCGAAGTCCAAAGCTCCAAGATTGAGATTGATAGCGACCAGCTCGTGGGGGCACTGCTGCTTTTGCTAGAGCTGGGGGAGTATGAGCAGGTGCTTCAGCTGGGGCAGTCTCAGATCAGCAACCCCTACGCCAGCGACGGCGCGGCTATCCCTGACCCTGGCCAGGAAGATGTAGTCCTCACCTTAGCCTTAGCCTGTCTAGAGTTGGGGCGTGAGCAGTGGCAGCAGCGCCAGTACGAAGTGGCTGCCGATTCGCTACAAACCGGTCATGAGCTGCTGGCCCGGGGCAACTACTTTTCAAATTTGCGGGCTGAGATTCAGACCGAACTTTACAAACTGCGCCCCTACCGGGTGCTGGAGCTCTTGGCACGCTCTCTAGATCAAACCCGAGAGCGACGTCAAGGGCTGAAGCTCCTCAAGGCTATGCTCGAAGACCGAGGCGGCATCGAAGGTACCGAAGACGATCTCTCTGGGCTGGCCATCGACGACTTTTTGCGGTTTATTCAGCAACTGCGCGACTATCTCACGGCCTCTGAGCAGCAAGAGCTATTTGAGCACGAGGCCCGTCGCCCCTCCCCCGTCGCCACTTATTTAACGGTCTATGCCCTGCTGGCCCGTGGCTTCGCTCGCCACCAACCGGCGCTGGTGCGCCGGGCTAAACAGCTGTTGTTGCGGTTAGGGGCGCAGCAGGATGTGCACCTGGAGCAGGCGGTCTGTGCTCTGCTGTTGGGACAGACTGACGAGGCCAATCGCGCCCTAGAACTCAGCCAGGAATACGAGCCCCTGGCCTACATTCGCGAGCACTCGCGCCAGTCGCCCGATCTACTGCCGGGCCTGTGCCTTTACGCCGAGCGCTGGCTGAAGGACGAACTGTTCCCTCACTTTCGTGACTTTAAAGACCAGGAGGCCACCCTTAAAGACTACTTCGCCGATGCCCAGGTACAGGCCTACCTCGAGACCATGCCTGTAGGTTCGCCAACGGAGACCCGGGGGGCCCAACTCGGGGCGACCCAGTTCCCGGTTGCTGCCGCCGCCGGGGCGGCTCAGTTCCCCACGATCGCAGGGTCACTCCCCATTGACGCGCCCACTATGCCTAACCCTGCCGCTACGGCCCAGCGAGTTGGGCCGCCGCCCGCTGGGCCGACTGACTCGGCGGGCTACAGTGGGAATGGCTATACGGCTTACCCGGGGGCTGCTCAGGCTCGTAATGGCAATGGCAATGGACGCTTTTATTCACCCTCAAAGCGTCCTAGCCCGCCGACTGCTGACAGATTAGAAACCCCTGCTCGTGAGCGCCGACAAGATCCTAACGTTGACGATCTTTCAGTGGCAGAACGGGTGGCCCAGTTGTCCCCTGAGGGGCAGATGGCGGCCCCGAATAGTGATCCGGCGATACCGGCTAAAAAACGCCGATCTCACCCCCCCGAAGCCGCCAGTCTGGCTCCAGGGCAAGCCTTTTCGCCGGATACTGCGCCTGGCCGTCAGAGCCGGAGTGCTTCACCCCACTGGGGGCGGCTGGCCCTGGTGGGGGCCGCTGGTGTTGTTGGGGTGGGTATTTTAGGCTTTGGTACGATGCGAGCGCTGGGCTGGGTGACCGCTGCCTTTAGCGGCCCCCGCATCTCGGGTCAGCCGTTAGCCATTAGCCTCGACCAGCCCGCCTTCGAAATTCCAGAAGCCCCGCCTGCCGCTGCCGAAATCGGCGTCACTGATATGGCCAATCGAGTGATCAGCGAATGGCTCGAAGTTAAGCAAGCGGCCCTCGGTAAAGACTATCAGGGCGATCGCCTAGGGGATATTTTGCTCGAGCCAGTGCTGACCCAGTGGCAGCGGCGGGCCGATGCCGCCGTTCAAGAAAACTGGTATTGGGAGTATAAACACACCGTTGAGGTGGAGTCTGTAACCCCCGATGACCCGACCGTCGATCAGCTCCAGGCGATCGCCGTTGTCTCTGAAAAGGCTCAATTATTTGAGTTTGGGGTTGAAAATACCGGTGCCGCCTACGATGATACCCTCCGAATGCAGTACGATTTGGTACGTCAAGACGGTAAGTGGTACGTGCAGGGCATGACCAAACTGGCCGATGTAAATTAGGTGCTGGTTTAGCAATGTCTTCGGACGGGCAGTGCTGAACTGTGTTTTGATAGAATGCTGTTCGTATTAACACCAGAGCTGCATGCCAGTAGATAGCCCGCCCGCTCCCCAGCCACCCTTAGTGCTCGAAACCCTCGTTGCCCAAGGGCTACCCAGTGATGAGTGCCCCCGTCGAGCGCGCATTCAGCTCGATTTACTGTTGCTCGCGATTGAGGCGCTCGATCTGGTGGGTAGCGAAGCCATGCTAACGGCAGCCCGCGACCTTGCCCTAGATGGCCTGGTTAAGAGCCGTGTACATCTCTGGCTACTGCGGGGCACTAACCCCATGCGCCGTTACAGCCAGCGTCGGCCTCTGCATACCGAAGAGGCTAAGGCCTTGGTGATGATTATTTGCACCTTATCGCGACGGTTGACGGTGCTGGTGCGACAGCTGCTAGTGGGTTATCAGCAGCTGCGTGACCGCGAGCTTTCCCCAGAGCACCATTTTCGCCTGGCCGACTACCTGAGCCGCTTTCGCAGCCATTTTCGAGCCCGCATGAACCCCCGCCGCGCCGGGGTGATTGCCTACAGCAGTGACGAGAAGCTCAATCAGCTAGCCATTGAACTATTGCAGCAGCTGCTGCTATGTTCTGGGGTGCTGGGCCCTCAGCGACTCTGGAGTAGCCTGTTTGACGGAGAAGTATCATGACCGTTCAACGGCGATATACCTTACCCCACTGCAACCTGGTACTGGAAGGGCTGAGCGACAATGCCGATGACCCATTGTCGCCTCTGACCGTGCTGATGAATGCCGAGTGCTACCTGCCCGGGGCCACCGACGCCACCCTTACCGGGGGTCGAGAGTTTTTAGATAGTCTGGTAGCGGCGGTTAGTCGCTACGGCCAACGGTTGCTCAGCGGTGTGCCCTACCCGACGGCGACCGGCAGCGTGCCGCCGATGGTTGACGTCAAGCCCGGTGAAGGCCCCTACCATCACCTAATTGTGCAGCAGCAGCCCTTGGGGGAACCCGTTAGCGATGTCAATGCCCAGCCGCCACTCGATGTGAAGTTGAGCACGGTGCAGTTCTACGACCTGATGGAAGCGGTCGATCAGCTCCTAGCTGACTCTCAAACGCTGCCCGATCTGACGGCTCAGTTTCAGGCGGTGTCGCGGCGGCTGGTGCAGCCCACCGAACCGATTACCCAGCGAGCCGCGCCAGCCGCCTTGGGCGCGGCGGTTCTGGCCGCGGCGGGTTTGGCTCTATTCTTTGTGCCTCTGCCTGAGTTTGAGCCGACCCAGCCCGAGACTGAATCGGTGGCTCCGGCTGAGTCGAGTACTGCCCCCACGGATGCACCAGCCGCTGATGGTGACGTCGGTGGGGAGGCTGCGTCTGAGCCATCGTCTGGAGAGAATGACTTAGCCCTGGCAGACAACGCTCCGGCAATTACGGACGGGGCTACGGTGGTGCTGCTGCAGGGTGACGTAGCCCGCCGCCTACAAACGGCTTGGGCCGACGCTCCCCGGCCCGTTAGCGATCTGGTCTATCGGATTGCGGTCTCAGAAGACGGCGATATCTTGGGGTACCGCTATGAAAATGACCTGGCCTTAGCCGAGGTCGATAATACGCCGCTGCCGGAGCTGACCTTTGTGCCAGTGGATGGGGCTGGCCGGGTGCAGGAGCGGGTAGCTCAGTTTGTCGCCACCTTTACCCCCGATGGTGAGGTAGTGCTGGAGCCAACGGAGAACCCGGAGACCACAGCGGCGGCCGAGGCTCTGCCCGAACTGACTAGTAAGGTAGGCGATGGCGATCGCATTCGCGCCTTGAACAGCGAGCTCTACGACCGTATTCTCGACCAACTGGAACCCCTATCGGCCAGCGAGGCCCTCCGGTTTCGGGTGCGCCTGACCGAGGACGGCGAGATTGTAGGCTACGAGCCGACCAACGCTGCCGCTGGCCTGCTGGTGGCCGAGACACCGCTGCCCAGTTTGGTAACGGCGACCGATAGCACCGCCGACCAGGTCGATTTCCAGGTGGTGTTCACTGAGGGTGGGGTGCTGGAGGTGAGTCCGTGGGATGGCTGGCCCCAATAGCCAGTGCGATAGCCAGTGCGATCGCATCACCTCTGCTCTTGCCGCTGTAGTGCTTGCCCAATGTTTTTAGCCCGGTTGCGTTATGGCTGATGCCCCCGATCTGCCACCTCTATCGTCAGAGTCTGCTCCGTCGGCGGAGCCCTCTAACCCTGTTGCGCCCCAACCGTCGGGGCCACCTCCGGCTCCCAAGGGGCCATCTGGTAAGAGCAGACTGCATGCCCTGTGGACGCTGGCTGTGCGGCTGATAGTTTTGGGCATGGGGGTGAGTGTCGGCTGGCTAGCCGGCCTGCTGGTGGCCCAGGTGTTGCCGTCGAGTCAGCCGTCGCTACCCGCGGTGGAAGTAGCCCTGCGCTATGGCAACCAAACCCGGCGCAAGCTGCGACAGCTGCCCCGCTGGTGGCGAGACGACGGTACGGCCCAGCTGGGGGCCGCCCCACCCGAGCGCCCCGCAGATGTAGCGCCAGCGGTCGTACCGCCAGCGGTTGAACCTGCCCCCCCGGCGGCTGAGACTGAAGAACCTGCCCTCAGTGATGCCGATCGCGATCGCCTCACCGCCGACCTAGCCGGTCTACGCCAAGACCTGGCCAATGCCGATACTCGCCTGACCGAGCTAGAAGAAGCGCTGAATGTCACCCCCAATGGCACCCTGGCCGATCGCCTAGGACGGATCGATCAGCGCCTGGCCCTCCTCAATGACCCGGAGGCTGGCTCTGAGGTGCCCCCGGTCGCTGAGCCTGAGACGGCCTCGGCTGACGCTAGCGATGTTGCTCGGGTGCCCTACCAAGAGCCTCGCTTTCCGCTGGTGCGCGATCGCGTCGTGTTGCCCAGCGCCCTGCTGTTTGAGCCGGGCAGCAGCACCCTCACCGCCCCCGGCCAGCAATTGCTCGACAGCATCATTCCAGATCTACGCCGCTACGGCCCGGCTACACTGCTGGTGGGCAGCCACACAGATGGAGCGATAACGCCTGATCTAGCGGGCCAGCTGACCCTGCAACAGGCATTGGCCGTACAGCGCTTCCTCGAACCTCAGCTGGAGGAGAGCATGACGCGCTGGGTGCCCGTGGGCTATGGCAAAACCCGACCCAGTACCGTTGGCACCACCCCTGGAGAGCAACAGCGCAATCAGCGGATCGAAATTGGCATTGTGCCCGGTAGCTAACCTATGCGACTTGTTTTCTTTGGCACTCCTCAGTTTGCCGTGCCCAGCCTAGAGCGGCTGCTGGCCGAACCGGGCTTTGAGGTAGTAGCGGTAGTCACCCAGCCCGATCGCCGACGGGGCCGGGGTAAGGCGGTCGATGCCTCACCGGTTAAGCAGGCGGCAACCAACTGCCCAGTGCTGCAACCCCTGCGGATTAAAAAAGACGCCGCTACCCTGACCGCCCTCAACGGGCTGCGGGCCGATGCCTTTGTGGTGGTGGCCTACGGGCAGCTGCTTTCCCAACGCATTTTAGACATGCCCCGCTGGGGGTGTATCAACGGCCACGGGTCGTTGCTGCCCGCCTATCGTGGGGCCGCCCCGATTCAGTGGTGCATTGTCAATGGCGAGACCGCTACGGGGATGACCACTATGAAGATGAACCTGGGCATGGATACTGGCGATATGCTGCTCAGGTCGCACTGGCCCATTGGCCTGCTCGATACCGCTGAGGACGTGGCCGCCGCCCTATCTCAGCAGTGCGCCGATCTGCTGGTAGAAACCTTGCATGGCCTCCAGGCGGGCACCCTGACCCCCATGCCCCAGGACGAGGCTCGGGCTACCTACGCACCACTGATTCAAAAACAAGATTTTGAGCTCGACTGGAGCAAACCTGCGATCGCACTGCACAATCAGGTGCGTGGTTTCTATCCCAACGGGGTGACGACCTTTCGCGATCAACCCCTGAAGGTGATGGCCACCGCGCCCTTGGTAGACCCCTACTGGGCTGCCCTGCCCCCAGAGCTGGTGGCCTTGAGGGATGCGGTGGCGGCGATCGCCGCTGCCCACAAAAATCCTGCCCCTGGCACCCTCGTCGGCTGGCTCAAGGGCCACGGCCCCCTGGTACAGACCAGCGAGGGACTGCTGCTGTTGCGCCGGGTTAAACCCATGGGTAAACAGGCCCAAGCCGGGAGTGATTTTGTCAACGGCAGTCGCCTGCAGGTGGGGGAGGTCTTGGGAAGCCTGCCTGCTGATCAGTCGCCCTAGCTCAGTTGGTAAGCTGAACTGAATCGGTCATTCTTCCGGTAGAGATAAACCGCAGATGAAAACAGAATCTCCCGTGCCTATCGCGACCTATGGGCCAGTGCCAGTCCATCTTCAAAACCGCCGCGAAGTCGTGTTCTTAGTGCTCTCAGGGCTGTTTCTAGGCACCCTTGGCATGCTCAACATTCTGGGCATTAGCCGATTTGTCAATATTTTCACCTGGGGTGACGTTGCTGTGACGGTGGCGGTAGGGGTGCTGCCCTACCCGCTGACCTTTCTCTGTACCGACCTGATTTCAGAACTCTACGGCAAGGAGCGGGCTAATCAGGTGGTGTGGGTGGGGCTAGCGCTGAATATTTGGGTGCTGTTCATTGTCTGGCTGGGGGGCGTGCTGCCGGGGTTTGAGGCTCTGGACCCGATTACGGGCGAGCTTGCCAGGGATGCCGCCGGGCGACTGCCGGTATTTTTTGAAATTCGTAACCTTACCTTTGGTGCGGTGACGGCCTCAATGCTGGCCTACCTGACCGCCCAGTTTGTAGATGTTTACCTGTTTCACTTCTGGAAGGAGCTGACCAACGGCAAGCATCTGTGGCTGCGCAACAACGGCTCTACCCTGGTCAGCCAGCTGGTCGATACTACTGCCGTAGTACTGATTACCCACTTTTTGGCCGGGGCGTTGCCCATTGAAGCCGGGCAAGCGCTGTGGCCACAGCTGATTCGCTTTATTGGCTATGGCTATGTGTTTAAGCTGGTGGCAGCGCTGCTGGATACGGGGCCGTTTTATCTATGCGTGTTTTGGCTCTCAGACTACCTGGGGTTAGAGTCTCCTATCTCGACGCCCAAGCGCCCTCGGCTCGGTAGTCAAGGGCAGAACTGACACAGCATTGAGCTTCTGCAGAGAGATTTCAATTGACTTGCAGCAATGACAATAACGTTGTGCATTGAGCATATGCTCGTGTGATAGCGGCGTATTCGATATTGCTCTATGACAGCGACGTTGTGGATTGAGTGTATCCTCGTGTGATGGCTGCATATTCGATATTGCTCTATGACAGCGACATTATGCATTGACTACTTAATCGATTGCGCTGCTGCAACGACGTTGTCAGGGCGCGATATAACGTATTGAGCTGTCGCATTAACGTATGCAGCCCTCGCACTCAAGAATTGCACTCTCACACTGACGTATGCGGCGATGGTCAAAGACCGGCAGGCCAACGCAACAACGAATTGCGGTGCTACAGCAAATCTGACAGTGCGGGCATCTCATGCGCTGGAACCTATATGCTATAGCTATTCTAGCTATCACCTCTTAGAGAGCCAGTGTCGGCTTCGCGGGGAGCGGCTTTCCCGCTCCGCTCTCGCAGTGGCTTTTTGCCTTTTCCGTTGGCTTTAACGCCTTTGCCAAAGCCATCCGTTGACGGCGGTTTGGATGAATTCTGCGAACTCTGATTGACGTTCTCTTCCAGCGGCAACAGCCGTTCACTCAGAACCCGCACTAACATCTGGATGCTAGCGGGGGTCGCCTCCCAGTCGGCCTTAGGAACGCGGATTCCGGCTATCTCGATCTCGTCGCTCATCGTTTTACCTTACCGAGTCTCCTGACCCAAAATCCCTAAACCTTCGTTAAATTCCTGGGACGGTTACATTTATCGTAGGGATGAGCATTGCCTACCAGTCTTAAATCAGTGCTATTCCAAGTAAGGTGCGAAAGAATTATTTATAGCGCCAATTCAAATCTGAAGTGCATCAGGGTTATTCCTAATTGCATTAATGACGGTCTGTGTGTCATTGAGTACAAAACGCCCCTGTTGAACTTTTCGACCATACAGTACCGGGAACCTATTAACCGTAGGGTACGCCATCGCTCTGCGTGACGCACCAAACTCACTCATCTCCAAACTCTACTCTCTCTAAAAGCATCCTATCCTCACCGCCCCAATCTGGCGGATACATATTTTCCTGTACTAAACGATGCAAACTCGAAAACGGCCCCTGCTGGGGTACTTCACAAAGCCCATGCCGCACAGGATTGTAATGAATGTCACAGTGAAAGGTGCGTCACGCTGCGCGATGACGGCACCCTACCCCTAGCTAAGTAGGGTGGGCAGTACCCACCACCCCCTTCTCCCCCTCTAACTCAACCGTTCTCTTCTTCCCTCCGCACCGGCATTCCCCATCTACTCTATGGGAACCGCAGCTGCTCGGTCGATTGAGTTTCTGAGGTTAACTTGCCCAAGTTCGTTGCTGATGCTGCTCTTAATTTTTATGCTGAAATGGGAGATAGAGCATGCTCCTGTTTTTCAGCTCAAGCCAAAAGAGGTCAGTCAAGATGCCGAGAGTTGCGATTGAGCTTCCGAATGAAACAATTGCTGACTTCTGCCAGCAGTGGCAAGTCACTGAACTCGCCCTCTTTGGTTCCGTCCTGCGCGACGACTTTCACCCCGACAGCGACATTGACGTAATGGTGCAATTTTATCCAGAGGCTCATCCTACCTTCGCCAGCCTGGATCAGATGCAAGCGGAACTCAAAACCATTTTTGATAGAGACGTTGACCTCATTACCCGCCAGGGTATAGAAACCAGCCGTAATTATTTACGCCGTCGCGAAATTCTTTCCTCAGCCCTGGTGATTTATGCAGCGGGATCTTCAATTTCTGCTTGATATGCTGCAATCCGCAGAGTTGATTCTGACTTACACGGATCAATGCTCTAAGGATGAGTTTATCGCAAATGTGCAGCTTCAAGATTCAGTGATTCGGCGACTGTTGGTGATTGCTGAAGCCGCAAGACGGGTTTCAGACGCAACTCGCCAGATACTACCAAATATCTCTTGGCAAGAAATCAATGGCATGCGAAATCGGTTAGTTCATGGATACGATGATGTAAACCTCAGTATTGTCTGGGATGTAGTTCAATTTGAGATATCGCCTTTGATTGAGGAATTGAAATTGCAGGTTCCTCCGGAGCCTTAAGAATGGCCGGAAGTGATCACTATCTCAATACCCTAACTACCGGCATGAGCGAGTCACAAAACCTACTTATCCTTATCGGTAGCCCTCGCCGAACCGGCACTCAGCCACCCTCGCTACCGCCGTTCAGCAGAGTGCAGAACGGGTCGAGACCCAGGTAACGCCCTGCTGTCCTATTCTTCCACCAGCCCAAACTCCACCAGGGCTGGGTAAAAATTTCGGTTTTCGTGGCTGGAGCGACTGAGCTTAATTAGGGCAAAGCGCTGGAGGGGTTTTAGCCCCTGCCACTGGGCCAAGCTCAGAGCCACCCCTAGCTCCAGGGCCTTTGTCTGCACCTCGGCAGGGATCTTGGTGTCGTCTTGCCAGGGTGGGTGAGGGTCTATGGCCAGAGTTGAGGCGGGCTTGCCCTGCACCTGCTGCACCAGGGCTTGCACCGCCTCAGCATAGGCCGCTGCCGACTCGCCGTCTTGGCAGGGGAGCTGGGTGATGCGATCGCGATCGCCATGGCTAAACCGATGCCAGTGCTCCAGCTTGAGCTTCACGCCGCAGGTATCGAGCTTCATGCGCACCTGCATGGGGATGCAGCGCAGCGAATCGACAAAATCGGCTTCAAACTGAAAAAAATCCTGGTTCTCCCAAGCATCACTGGTCTGAGTCATAGGGACAATAAGGAGGCTATCAGCCCCCTAGCGAGGCTGAAAAGCCGGTACATTGAGCTGATAGGCTTGGCCCTGATGGGTGACAATAACGGCCCCGGCATCGGCTGTCTGAGGGCTGGGGACGGCCGTGAAGGTCACCCGCTCCACCGACCTTCCGGGCGGCGGGGTCAGGGCCCCGGCCACCTGGCTCGCCTGTTCGAGCTGGTCTGTGAGGGAAACCAAACCGCTGAGGCCATTGATCAGGTCGCGCAGGTTGCGACGTATGGCCGGGTCGCCCGTCAGCTCATCGACATCGGCAAGCACCTTGTTGGCGCTCTGAAACACGCTGCGGGCTGAGTCAAGCGTCTGTTGTAGCATGACCAGGTTCTCGGGGCTATTGAAGGTGCCAGTAATGCTGCGAATGTCGGCCGCGGCAGCGGCGGCATTGACGGAGAGCCGGTCGAGATTTGCAATCAAGTCGCTCTGTTGTAGGGCCGGGCTGAGGGTAGCGGTAACTGCCGCAATGTCGGCAGTGCTGCGGTTGATGTTGTCGAGAGTGGTAGCCAGGGTGCCTCGATTGGTCACGACTAAACGGTTAATCTCGCTACCGGTGATCTCAAACTCGGCGGCGGCGTTACCGATATTGTCGGTGGCCCGGTTAGCCGATGTGAGTAGTGGGTCTAGGCCCGTCTGGAGCTGCCGCGTCAGGGTTGTCAGTTCGGTGGAAAGCACACTGGCGCTTGCGGTCAGGGTGGTGGCGTTATCGAGGGTGATCTTGAGGTCTTCGATAATGTCTGGGTCAGCAAAGGTTTCTGCCAGCCCCTCCGCTGAACGAATCAGGGACTCGTAGCTGGCCCCGACCTGACCTTCCAGGCGATCGCCATCGCAAATGATGGCCTGCCCCTGGCAGTCGGCGGCGGTAGGTTTAACGGCCAGTTCTTGGTCGGCGAGGAGCCGCTGGGGCGTAATGTCGATGGTGGTGTCGCCGATTAGCCCCGACTGATTCACTAGAATCGACGCATCGCGCGGAATCCGCAGCTCGTTGCTACCAATTTCCACCGCGACATCGACCGCATTGGTACTGGGCATAATGCTCAGCACTCGCCCTACGGGCACCCCACGGTAGCGAACGCTGGTGCCCTCCTGCATGCCCAGCGTATCCTCAAAGGTCAAGGTGGCGCGGTAGCTACGACTGCCGGGGTTCAGACCTCTTAGCCAGAGCACCAGCCCACCAAACAAACCCACTGCAATCAGAATTAGCAGCCCCACTGACCCTTCTCGAATTGCCCTTGCCCGCATGCTGCCCTCTCGACCTAACCGCTCAACTTTGGTTTGTTACCAGCCAACGTTGTCCTAAATCAGTTCTGGCTGTTCTGGGGTAACAGTAGACTCAGACAGTTTAGGCTAGAGACGTAGCCTCTGGCCATCATTGCACCATTTGAATGGGCCCTTCGACCCGCCCACTAAAGAATTGACGGACGAATGGGTTATCGGTGTCATCTACCGCAGCCACCGGCCCCGCCCACTGAATCCTGCCCCGATGTAAAAAGATCAGGCGATCGGCAGTGCGACGAATGGTGCTGTCTTGATGGGTCACAATCAGGTATGAGCTACAGCCATTATTCTGCTGAATGGTGCGAATCAGGTCTTCGATTACCGTTGAGGCAATAGGGTCTAGCCCCGCCGTAGGCTCATCGTACAGCAGTAGAGCAGGCCGATCTTGAGGATTTTCAGGGTTTGAAACAATCGCTCGGGCAAAGCTGACCCGCTTGCGCATGCCGCCGGAGAGCTCGGCAGGGTAGCTGTTGCCAGTGCCCGGTAGACCCACCATGTCGAGTACCTCATTGACGATCTGACGAATCTGGTGAGGAGACAAATTGGAATGTTGATACAGCAGAAACCCCACGTTTTCTTCTACCGTCAACGAGTCAAACAGGGCCGCTTGCTGAAACACCATACCAATCCCCACTGGGTCGGAGGCATCTTCAATCAGCCCTTCCCGCCGCTGCCCCTGAATGTAGATTTCTCCAGCATCGGGAGAGAGCAACCCGGCAATAATTCTCAAAATGGTTGATTTACCGGTACCCGACGGGCCAATAATGGCCACCGCCTCACCGCGATTAACGGTGAGGTCGATATTGTCGAGCACCTGATTGTCCCCAAAGCGCTTAGAGATGCCGCGCAGCTCAAGCAATATCTGGTCGTCGCAGTCACGGGTGGGTGTCTGTGAGCCGGGTGCTCCAGCCGATATAGGCCCAAAGGAGGGGCTGTGGTGATGGGAAGCAGTCATAAACCCTACTGATATCAGGCCCCCTACCTGTGCCACGGTTACAATTACCTGGCTGGGGTTATCCCAGGCAAAGAATTTACTAAAGCACCGATAGCTCTAGGGGCACATCCATGCTTTGACTCTATCAAATAGCCGCTAAAATCGAAGGCGCTGGTGCTAAATCCTACCAGGGGCTGTTGAAGAGCCTGAGAATTTCACGCTACGTCGTGAAAGTGGGTCAAGGTAGACCACATCTTAGGATATGTACGGCAGCTAGATGGCCAACAACATCCACACAGGCTCTGTTTGTATGGCTGCTCAGGTTGGTCAGATCTCTATCGACCTCCTTCCATGTTCCTAAAACCTCTTCATACGGCCTTAGCCAGACTCTTTCGCCGGGCCCGGCGTGAGTCCCTTACCCTAGCAGCACCCCGACGGGTCAATCGGCTGATGGGCTGGCTGGCGCCAGGGCTGCTGGTAAAACGATGGCTGTTTTTGAGTATGGCCGGCGTGCTGATGGTGGGCGTGGGGCTGATGATTTGGCTGAAGCTAACCCCTGTGTTTTATACCGGCCAGGTATTGGGAGCCGCCCTCCGGGCGTTTACGACCTACGTGCCGAGCTATGTGAGCGGCCCTCTGGGTATTTTGCTCGGTTTGTGGCTGATTTTTTGGGGCCAAAGTCGCACCGTGGGCGCGATTACCGATGTGTTGATGCCAGGGAATGAAGAGGATTTGCTCGATGCCCTGTTGACCCAGCGGCGACTTTCTCGGGGCCCCAAAATTGTGGTGATTGGGGGGGGCACCGGGCTGTCTAACCTGTTGCGAGGAATGAAGCAGTACAGCGCTAATATCACGGCCATCGTCACCGTGGCTGACGATGGTGGCTCGTCGGGGCGATTGCGCCGCGAGATGGGAATGCTACCGCCCGGAGATATTCGCAACTGTCTGGCGGCCCTGGCCGACGAAGAGAAACTACTGACGGAGCTGTTTCAATATCGCTTTGAGGCGGGTAGCGGGCTGGTAGGCCATAGTTTTGGCAACCTGTTCTTGACGGCGATGAATGAAATTACGGGCGATCTGGAGCAGGCCATTGCGGCGAGCTCTAAGGTGCTGGCGGTGCGAGGCCAGGTGTTGCCCGCGACATCAATGGATGTGCAGCTCTGGGCCGAACTCAGAGATGGCCGCCGCATTGTGGGAGAGTCGAAAATTACGGAAGCGCGAGGCCATATTGTGCACATCGGCTGTTTGCCGCCCAATCCTCCGGCTTTGCCTAAGGCGGTGAAGGCCATTGAGGAGGCCGACTATATTGTGATTGGCCCTGGCAGTCTATATACCAGCCTGATTCCTAACCTGCTAGTGCCCGATCTGGTGAAGGCGATCGCAGCCCGGCGGGTGCCGCGTATTTATGTTTGCAACATTATGACTGAGCCGGGGGAGACCGATGGCTTCTCGGTATCTGACCACATTCGGGCGATCGATTCGGCCTGTGGTTGCTACCTGTTTGACGCGGTGCTGGTACAAAAGATGATGCCCTCTGACCCGGTGATTACCCACTATGCTAGGGCCGGGGTCGGGCCGGTGCTGCTCGATCGCGCGGCTATTCTAGATTCTGGTCGCCGCATTATTGCGGCCAATGTGATGGAAGAGCGAGAAAACTTGACGGTACGCCACCACAGCGAACGCCTAGCGCGGGTGCTGCTACGCTGGTATACCCGCACCCAGCGGCTGTGGTAGCTGAGAGTGGCCCAGCCCAATTAGCCCAGCCCAATTAGCCCAGCGCAATTAAGAGGGATCGTCACTAAAGCGGCGGCTGACCCAGCCAACAATACCGCTGGCGATCGCGCCAGCCATCAGCACGCTGATGGCCGGTAAAATCAGTGGGTTCCAGAGAGAATACCATTGGTCAAGGCCCAGATCGAGATTCATGCTGCGCCCCAGTACGGCTACTAGAAACCAGCCCAGACTCAGTAATACCAGCCCTAGATCGATCACCAACACCCAGCTAATGAGGCTGGAGATGCGTTGGGTAATGGGTGTGTTGTTCATCGCTGTACTGAATAAATAAGCTATCGATTAGGTTGACCCTAGAGCGGTCGGTCTCGGGCCGTTTATGTTAGACCCTACACAAAAAATAGGCTGCTCTCACCTTAGAGCAGCCTATCAAAAAGATTAGCGTCATCAACTGAATGATACAAAATTTGCCTTGGCAAGGGCATATCGCTGGCCCGAAGTCATTCTAGGTGTCCAAATTTTGGATCAGCAGATTATCGGGATCGACGTAGTGGCAGACGGCATCATCAACGCAGATAAGGGCCCAACCTGAAGCCTCAATGCTGACTAGTTCATAGTCATCGTTTTGTACAAAAAATCCCTTGTGGTTCCGAGTCTCGGGCTTGATTCTAACGACGTTATCAGACATGGCTAAATGTTCTCCAGAAAACTAATGACCAGCAATTGATGAGAGAAACCAAGTGACTTACTTGAGGAAATCCTATCATTGCCTTCATGAGAATTTTATTAAGTAATCTAAGGGTTTATTGCAGGAGAGCCGTGTAACTGGATGTTAAGGCTGCTGTGCGATCGCCTAGCTGTAGCGTGATTCCCTGGTTTTTCGTTTGTTGCTGCTTAAAGCACGTTTTTTTTGCTGTCGAAGGAAGATTAACTTAAGTTTTATTAACTCTCTATGAGTGGCAGAAAAGATAGGAAAAATAAGTATTTCTACTCCTTTTTCCTAGGAGCCTTGCTCAGGATTTTGCTGAATTCAAGGTACCTATCTCTTGATCCCTAGCCAGTTTCTTCTTGGCTGAGTATGTTTTTAATTAGCTGGCGATCGCGTTGGGTAGCTTTATATACCCTTGTTGCTCCCCTTGCGTAAGGATCCTTGAAAGACTCGTTGGCCGACGGGCTCGACCTCCGAAGGTGCGATCTGTAGCGGGCCAGTCGGGGAAATTGCTAAGGGTTCGTAGGCAATGACAATCGGAAAATTGCGCTGTTCGGCAGCGGCTAAGAGGTCTTGGCGCGGACGATTAGCCGGGTCAAAAAAGGCCGGATCGTAGTCAAAAAAGGCTTGGTTTTGGCCCTCGACCTGAAGGTTGCTGGCGCGCATTTCCTCGTCATAGGCGAGGGTGTAATTAATGAAGTCAGGCTGACGCTCTCCAATCTGAATACGGTCTTGAATGGTCAGCCGATTTTTGACGGTGAGACTGTATTGGCTCTGGGTACCGTTGTCGTCAGCAAAGTAGAGGCGTTTGAGTCTAGTGTTAGCGGCGAGGCCAGCGCGCTGGCCGGTCGATAGCTTGAGGTCGCTAAGGGTAAACCCAGAGCTTTTAGAGACCTGGCGCTGGGTTAACGAGAACCCGGTCGCTGGGGTCGATGAGTCGAACTCATAGGTACGGGTGTCGTCGGTGAGGCTAATGGCCAGGCGAGGAATTGCGATCGCGCGAGGGGCGACAAAAGTGACTTCAAGTCCGCTAGCGGTGGGCAGGCAAAACAGGGTGAGCGTCTGGTTGGGGAGCAGCCTCAGGTCATCTACGGTGGCGGCGTAGCCGGGGCCGGTGATCTGCAGGGTGGCGGGCGGCTGGGCGGTGGCGGTTCCTGTCAGGGTGATCTGTAGCGCCTGCCCCAACCCCTCGGCGGGGAGATGGTAGCTGGCGGGCACGTCGCGATTAAGCCCGCCCTTAAAGGGCACTAACGCGGCGGCTTGACCGGGGGCGGTCGAGACGATCGGGGTGAGGGCCGGCATCACGGTAAGCTGTCCTTCGCCGATTAGGGTGATGTCTAGACTGCGCTCGGGTGGGGCCTCGGCGGCGGGGCGGCAGAAAGGGCAGCTAAAGGAGCCCATGGCGGTGGGCCGATCGGTAGCAGGCGGCTGTCGCCACGATCGCTGGGTGAGATCGAGGGTCTTGCTCTGGGCGTCGCCCCGGTACTCTGGCCCGTCGGGGAGCGGTCGGTAGCGCCAGGCATCGGCCTGGGTATCAAACTCCACATGGAGATCGGTGGGGCTAGTGGGCCTGCCTGCCGGGTAGTTGCTGTCGTAGACATAGACCCAGTATTGGCCGCTGCCCCGGTCTTCGACTCGGTAGGGGGTGAGGGTGTGGCCTGCGGTGAGCCCGCCTGCGACTAACTGATAGACGCCCATGGTGAATGGGTCACTAGAGCCCGAGAGAAAGGCGCGCACGATCGATAGCAAAATCTGGCTGGGCGGCCAGGTATTGCGCACGGTTTGGGTCTGCTCAAAGACTTCGGTGACGCCCTGCATTAAAAATAGGTTGGCGATAAACGTCTGGAGCTCAAATAGGGTGCGGGCGAGGCCAAATACCGTTCGCCCGAGCACGAAATTTATCAGTCGCTGCCACCAGGGCAGGCGGGGCTGGGTGGGCTGCCAGAGCTCGAGTACGGCGGCGGCCATGCCCTCCGAAAGTCCTTGGTTCATGCGGTTTAGCTGAGTTCTCAGCCAGCTTTGGGCAGCGGCGGTCAGCACACAGTGAGCCGAGTCGCCGCCGCTGCATACCTGGGTGCCAAAGAGCTGTTGCAGCTGGGGGGTCAGCACCTCTTCCCAGGCCTGGGCGTTGCGGCTGAGATCGATGGCCTGAATCAGCTCTGCGTTAGAAAACTGAAACCCGTTGATGGCGGGGTCAAAGTCGGGTAGGGCCACCGTGCCGTCGGGCAGTTGAGCCAGTTGGGCGAGAGGAGTGAGGTCTGGGGCAGGGGGCCCAGGCTGAGCGGCCCTGGCTAGGGCTAGATAGGGCGAAAGCTGGGCCGTGATCACGGCGGTCAAGGTCGCGATCGCAATTCTGCGCCCGAGCGATTGGAGCGTGATGTTGTTAGGTAGGCCCACTGGATTTTGGTAGTGCATTTTATTAAAGGACAGAGGAAAAAATGGACTCTTCCCTTGCTGCCAGCTGCTCTCTGACTCGGCAATTGTAGTCATGGATGAACATCCAGATCGCACCGATGTGATGCTCTAGCTTTTTGGAAAAGGACAGTGTCTTCCTCACCAGCCGAGAAATCCGCGGCCTCAAGGTGTTGTTCAGTCTTTCGATGTCGCTCGTCAGGCCGCTATCTTTGTCAACAGCAACATGCCGCTTGCCCGGCATCACGTCCACGTAGGCCTCCCAGTCATCGGTGAGGCACTTGTAGGTTTGCTTACCGCGCCTGGTAGTGCCGTTCTTGGAGATGTTGTGAGACCCGCAAGTTGGACAGGTCAGCTCGATTTTCAGGGCTCCTACTCCCTCAGACTAGAAATACTTTTTGTTCTCACCCTAGTACGGGTTCTGCGATCGCCCCCTGCAAATACCCCAGCCATTCGGTCAAGCTCTCCAGCTGCTTCTCCGGCTTCAGCACCCCCAGCCCGCGCACAACGACCTTGCCGCCGCTGTAGACAAAGCGAGATTTTAGGTGGCTGGGGAGGTTTTCGCTGATCTTCTTCCAGGCCGGTTCTTCCATCGGGGTTTCCATCACCACATGCTGCTTGCCCTCGGGCTTGATACGCGAGAAGCCCACCGCTTTGGCCACCAGCTTTAGCTCCAGCATCCGCACCAGCTGCTCGGTGGCGTGGGGGATAGGGCCGTAGCGATCGCTCAAATCCGCCGCAATCTGCACTAGCTCTACCTTGCTGCTGGCACCGGCCAACGAGCGGTAGGCACCCATCTTTTGCTCCAGGTCGGGGATGTAGTCGTTGGGCACAAAGGCAGTGACGTTGAGATCGACCTGGGTATCGTCAACTTTGGGGATATCTTGGCCGCGAATCTCGGCGATTTCTTCTTCGAGCATATCCATGTAGAGATCAAAGCCAATTGCATCCATTTGTCCCGACTGTTCCACGCCGAGCAGGTTGCCAACCCCACGAATTTCCATGTCGCGCATGGCTAGCTGGTAGCCCGAGCCCAGCTGGGTGAACTCCTGAATGGCCCGTAACCGCTTGCGGGCTTTGTCGGTGAGGGATTTTTTGGGGTAAAACAGCCAGGCGTGGGCCTGAATGCCCGCC
>NZ_JADEWX010000372.1 GCF_015207395.1 Nodosilinea sp. LEGE 07088 | reverse complement strand
TGTCTTGCCACCCAGTTCTCTTGGACCCGCTCATCCCGGATTTGTGTAAGTCCGCTCCGGATCAGGCGGCTTGCCTCAACTCTGCATCCTGCTCCATCGCTTCGTCCAGCTTTCGCTTTGCTGCCTTGGCCCAGCCTTGCCAGCGCGGCAGGGTAATGGCCCGACCCTTCACGTAGACCTCCTCGGGCGTCAGCACGTCGCCGCCGTCGGCCGGCTCCAGCGCCCAGTGAGGCCGGATCGCGTTGTAGCGGTCCCGGAATGCCGCCAGCTTCTCGCGGGCGTCCTGCGGGTTGTCGTAGAGCTGCCAGTAGACCTCTTCCCGCTTCAGCGTCTGATGGAAGCGCTCCAGCAAGCCCAGCTGCTGCGGGGTGCGGTAGCGCGTCCGGACATGCTGGAACTTCGCCTTGATCGCTTTCTGGAAGTGCCTCGCCAGGAAGCAGCTGCCGTTGTCAGTGACCAGGAACGGCATCTTCTCCAGCCTGCCATGCAGGCGCTCGGCCTCCTGCACGGCCAGATCAATCGCGGCACTGACCTCGGGAGCCGAGTAACTTGGCGTCAGATGGCAGGCCAGCAGATAGCGGCTGTAGTAATCGATCACCGTCACCGCGTACCACCAGCCGTGCCCGGGGATGTGGATGTAGGTCACGTCGCTCTGCCACAGCGCATTCGGCCGCCTCGGCAGCAACTCGAACAGCTTGGCGCTCTGGTGCAACTCGGCCTTGGTCGCTCGCCGCTTCTGCATCAAGCCCTCGGCCTTGAACACCGCATGCACGAACTTCTTGCTGACCGCGTGGCCGGCCCGTCGCAGTACGATCGCCAGCCGCTTGTAGCCCCACCAGGGGTACTTCCCGGCGAACGCCACCACGGTCGCCTTCAGGCCCTCGTCCAGCGGCTTCGGCGCCGGCCCAGGGCGTCTCGGCTCAGGCGTGGGCGAGTGGTACCAGCTCGAGGGTGCCACGCCCACCGCGCGCAGCAGCGGCTTCAGGCGCGACGCGCCCTTCTCTGCCTCAATCATGGCCCGCAGCTCCGCAGTCAGAGCGACGGGCCCGAGAGCTTTTTTAGGATGCGATTCGCTACCGTCAGTTCACCGATCACCTGCTCCCGGGTCTCGATCTCCCGCTGCAGCTTGGCCAACTCCTTCGCGGCCAGCCCCTCGCTCCCCTTGCCGCCGAGCTGCGCCTTGCCGCCCGAGATGAACTCGTCACGCCAACGGTACAGCGTTGGCTCGCTGACCCCCGCGCGCCGCGCGATCTGCGCCGCCGGCTCCTCCTTCCTCAACAGCGCAAGCACCAGCTCTACGCGCTTCTCTGCAGGCAGTTCGCTCTTCCGTCCCATGTCTTGCTCCTCGATGGCTGTCTAACATTCCATCGGGTCCAAGAACCTGGGGGCAAGACA
>NZ_JADEWX010000180.1 GCF_015207395.1 Nodosilinea sp. LEGE 07088 | reverse complement strand
CACCCCTGCCGCCGTATCACCCGCTCCTGTTGTTCGCCCCCCTCAGCCGCTGGCCCGATCGAGTGCCCCGGCTCCTGTGACCCAGGCTCCGCCAGCCCGAGTCGCTCCCCCGGCCCCCATTACCCAGGCACCCCAGCAGGCCGCAACGCCCAACTACTACGTGGTGACCAACTACAACGGGGCCCAGTCCCTAGAGGCTGCCCGTGGTGTCGTGGGCGATGCCTATGTGCGCAATTTCTCGGGCGGCACCCGCATTCAGATGGGTGCTTTTTCCCAGGCGTCGTCGGCGCAAAATCTGGTCAACCAGCTTCAGCAACAGGGTATTCCTGCCCAAGTGGTGACGCCTTAGGTGAGATCAGGGGTATTGGTAAGCGACGATTTGCTGCTTACCAACACCCCTCTGCCTGCCTGTTATGCTGAAACAGGTCACAGTTGCAGGAGATACTCGATGGGGCTGTTTGATCGGATTTGGCGAGGCTTGCGGGCAAATCTCAATAGCGCCGTCAACCAGGCCGAAGACCCTGAGAGGGTGCTGGAGCAGGCCATGACTGACATGCAGGCCAATCTGATTCAGCTACGTCAGGCGGTGGCCCAGGCGATCGCCACCCAAAAGCGCACCGAGCGCCAGAGCGCCCAGGCTAAATCGACCGCCCAGGAGTGGTATAACCGGGCCGAACTCGCCATTCAAAAGGGCGAAGAAGACCTGGGTCGCCAGGCGCTAACCCGCCGCCAAACCTATCTGCAATCGGCCCAGGCCATGGATGCCCAGCTCGACCAGCAGCGCGATGTGGTCAACGGCCTGAAGCAAAACATGCGGCGGCTAGAGGCCAAAATTTCTGACGCCCGCACCAAAAAAGACCTCTACATCGCCCGCGCCCGCTCTGCCGAAGCCTCCCAACGCATTCAGGAAATGCTGGGCCAGACGGGCACCGGCGGCTCGATCGCGGCCTTTGAGCGCATGGAGGAGCGGGTGATGGACCTAGAGGCCAAGTCGGCAGCCCTCGAAGAGCTCAGCGGCGACCCCCTGGAGCGCCAGTTTGAGGCCCTAGAGGGCGGTTCGACCTCGGTCGATAGTGAGCTCGCGGCGATAAAAAATCGCCTGGCCGGTCAGGGGGGAGCTCACGATAGCCTGCCGCCCTCGGGGTAGTTTATGGGATGTAAAAATCTACAGGGCTGCGTCAACGAGTTGACGAAATATTACAGTAGCCGCTGCGGGCTCAACTCTGTAAAGGACGATACTCCTCTATATTTCAACACTGGCCCAAACTGAGGACTGAAGCCTCCACCTCCAGATGCCGACAACTGACCATCCAGGGAGGCTGTAGACGCTGAGCCACGAGTTCGGCATGCCTCTTAGGGAGAACCCATCATGCCTGAAACCCTTTTTAAGGTTGACCTCACTAAGCCTATGCATGAGCAGGAGGTTCCCGGCCACAATCGCTGGCATCCTGACATTCCGGCGGTGGTTTCGGTGAACCCGGGCGACGTCTTTCGGATCGAGTGCAAAGACTGGACGGACGGGCAAATCAAAGACGACGATGACCCCAGCGACATTCGCGATGTTGAACTCACGGTGGTTCACGTCCTCAGCGGCCCGATCTACGTCAACGGGGCGCAGCCGGGCGACATTCTGGTGGTCGATCTGCTCGATATTGGGGCGCTGCCCAACGATGAATGGGGGTTTACCGGCATTTTTTCGCGGGAAAACGGTGGCGGGTTTCTGACCGATCATTTTCCGAACGCGGCCAAAGCCTGCTGGGATTTGCAGGGCATTTTTGCCAGTTCGCGGCATATTCCGGGGGTGCGCTTTGCGGGCATCACCCATCCCGGACTGATCGGCTGTGCGCCATCTCAAGAGCTGCTCAACACCTGGAATACTCGTGAGAGGGCGCTCGTGGAAAAGGGGGGTCCCCCCTGGAAACCGGCGATTCCTCCCCTGGCGGCGCTGCCGAATCCGCAAAATGCGGTGCTGGGTACCCTCAGCGGGTCTGAGTTTGACCGGGTTGCCGCCGAAGCGGCCCGTACCGTGCCACCCCGCGAGCACGGGGGCAACTGCGACATCAAAAACCTGTCGAAGGGCTCTCGCATTTACTTCCCGGTTTATGTGGAGGGGGCAAAGCTCTCGATGGGCGATATTCACTTTTCCCAGGGAGACGGCGAGATTTCCTTCTGCGGTGCGATCGAAATGTCGGGCTATATTGACCTGCATGTGGACATCATCAAGGGCGGGATGGAAAAGTACGCCATGGTTAATCCCATTTTCAAGCCCGGTCCGGTCGAACCCCACTACTCGGAATACCTGATTTTTGAGGGGATTTCGGTGGATGAATTTACCGGCGAACAGTATTATCTCGATGCCCATGTGTCGTACCGTCGGGCCTGCCTGAACGCGATTGAATATTTGAAAAAGTTTGGCTTTACCGGCGAACAGGCCTACTTGCTGTTGAGCTGTGCGCCGGTAGAAGGGCGCGTCAGCGGCATCGTGGATATTCCCAACGCCTGCTGTACGCTGGCTCTGCCGACGGCAATTTTCGACAAGAATATTTTGCCGACTTAGGCCTGATTCAATCCGGTGCAGATAGTCCTCACTTCAGTCCAGGTTTGAACGGTTGCGATCGCTGGAGGAATTCCCCCTGTGCCCCTATATGACTATCGCTGTGAGACCTGCGGCGACTTTGAAGCCTGGCGCAAACTTGCCGACCTGGAAACTCCCATGGTGTGTCCGACCTGCAATGCTGCAGTGAGTCGCCTGTTTCTGCCGCCAAATGTCAACTTAAATTCGGGGTCGTTCGCCTCGATTGGCGATCGCGCCGCAAAGGAGCCGAGAGTCGTTAAGCGAGGGGCTAAAGAACCCGCTCCATCCAGGGCTCAGAGTGCGACGGGGAGCCGCCCCTGGATGATTAGCCATTCCCCTGAACGGCTATGAGGTCATCGCCTCCATAGTTTAAGGCCATTCTGCCTGGCCAGGGAAACCTCCGAAGGCGACAGATTGCGCCTCCGAAGGCGACGGATTGCGATCGCTTTGGGCTGCGCCAACCCGCGATTCGACCTGCCTATGACCGCAGAGCGACGTTGAGCTGACCCAAGGTTTAATCCGCCCACGCTGATCATGACGAAAAATTGTTAGGCTGAATACTTTTTGCGCCTTGGCCTTATCCTTACAATGCCGACCAAGCAAGCGTTGTACTCCCTATGTCTACCAGCACCGAATCATCCGTTCTGCCCCAGGGCAAAGCCAACGAAGATTACCCGCTCAGCCCGGTGCCCGAGGCATCGCGGCGATCGCTGCTCTCCCTGGCCCCGATTCTGGCCGGGTTTACCCTCTACTCCGGCACATTGTTTGCGGGCGGGCTGATTGGCCCGTCGTTTCAGTTTTGGCCCAACCTGGTGGCGCTGATCGTGGTCGGCAATCTGATTTTGGGCCTGTATGCGGCCCTGCTGGGCTATATCGCCGGAGAGACCGGATTGAGCACGGTGCTAATGGCGCGGTTTAGCTTTGGCAATGTGGGCTCGCGCTGGGTCGATTTCATCCTGGGCTTTACCCAGGTGGGCTGGTACGCCTGGGGCTCGGCGCTAATGGCGCAGCTGCTCAATGCCCTGGCCGGGGTGCCCGAGTCGTGGAACTGGCTGATTATTCTGTTCTTTACCTACGCCTTTTGTTCAACCGCCTACTTTGGCTACAAGGCCATGGACTGGCTAAGTCGGGTGGCGGTGCCCGCCATGGTGCTGCTGATGGTGATTAGTCTGTCGGTGGCTTCGCGAGATGTGGGCGGCTTTGCGGGGTTGCAGGCGGTGGCGATCGCCGATCCGCTGCCCCTCAGCGCGGCGATTACTATCATCGTCGGCACCTTTGTCTCGGGCGGCACCCAGGCCACCAACTGGAGCCGGTTTGCCCAAAACGGTAGGGCGGGCTTTATCGCCACGCTGATTGCCTTCTTTTTGGGCAACGGATTTTTGATCTTTTCAGGCGCGTTTTGCGCCAAGGTCTACGGCGAACCCGATATTGTGCAGGTGATGGCCCAGCAGGGGCTGCTGGTGGGCGGCCTAGTCCTGTTCTTTTTGAACATGTGGACCACCCAGGACAACACCATCTACGCCTTTTCCATCGCCGGGTCAAACATGTTTCGCAGCAGTCGCCGCACCCTGTTTGTGCTGGGCGGCGCGACGATCGCGCTGTTTATGGCCTGGGGCGGCATCTACGAAGGGCTGGTGCAGTACCTGATTTTGCTGGGCACCTTTATTCCCCCCATTGGCGGCATCATCATGGCCGACTACTGGTTTAATCGGCGGGGTCAGTTTCCGGCGCTGGTAGCGCCCCAGCCTGCTTTCAACTGGGCCGGGGTGATTGCCTATGTAGTCGCTTCGGCGATCGCCTACGTCACCGGGCAGGCGAGTTGGGGCATTGTGCCCATCAATGGTGTGGTGGCAGCTGTAGTGCTCTACGTGGTGCTGAGCCGGGTATTGCCCGCTCAGCGGTCAGCTTAAACCGCCTGGTGATAGACAACTAGTTTGACAGACAACTAGTTTATGTCTAAGGGCAGAGGTTCTTGGTTAGGCAACGGGCGCTATGCTGCCATTACCGTCTTTGCTGTGCCATGTTACCTACTGCTGTCGCTGATCCATTGCTGACCTGGAGCCCTCGCCTGTGATCGGGGGGATAGTTGCAGCTGGGGTGCTACTGGTGGCCGTGGCCCTGGGCTACGCCTACCTGCGCGGGGCCTTTCGCTCGATGCCCGACTATGCGATCGCCAATATTCCCAGCCTCGACGACCCGCGCTTTGCCCTCAGCCTGGAGGGGCTGGCCAACTCGGCCGACACCACTGGCCGCCTGGTAGGGTTTTGGCCCGAGGTCGATGCGATCTACGCCGCCCGTCGGGAGGCCATTGCCCAGGCTCAGCACCTGATTCAGTACGAAACCTATTTCATGACCCCCGGCCACCGGGCCGATGCCTTTGCCGAGGTGATCACCGATCGCGCCCTGGCCGGAGTCACCATTCAGCTCTTGCTCGACCACCAGGGCACCAGCACCATGCCCCAGCGCTACTGGTGGCGGCTGCGCAACCTGGGGGTCGAGATTCAGTTTTTTCGGCAGCCCAACTGGCGAGCACCGTTGGATTACAATTCGCGATCGCACCGCAAGCTGCTGATTATCGACGGACGGCAGGTGTTGATCGGCGGTGCAGGCATCTCTGACCACTGGGATGGGGTGGCATTTGACCACGACACCGCCCCCTGGTGCGACTTTGAGCTGGCCTACGAGGGCGAGGTGGTGAGCCTGCTGCAGGGCAAATTTTTACAAAACTGGGCCTGTGCGGGCGGCAACCTCGACCTGCAAGCCGGGCTGCATTCGGTGCAGGGCAATGGCACCACCCCTCTGTTTATTACCGACAACAGTTCTACCCTCAACGAATCGTCGATTCGACTGCTGATGCAGCTGCATATGCTCACGGCCCAGCAGCGCCTGTGGATTGGCAGCCCCTACTTTGTGCCCGACCACAACACCACCGACTGTCTGATTCAAGCCTGCCAAAAGGGGGTCGATGTGCGGGTGCTGACCATGGGGGCCGCCACCGACAAAAAAATGGTGCACTGGGCCAGCCGCGAGCTCTATGGCCCGCTGCTGCGATCGGGGGTAAAAATCTGCGAATATCAGCCCAGCATGATGCACGCCAAGTTTGTGTTGGTGGACAGTGACTGGGTCAGCACCGGCAGCGCCAACTTTGACCCCCGCAGCTATTTCCACAACGACGAGCTGAATATCTCGGGGGCCTACCCGGAGCTGGCCCAAAAGGTGGAGCAATTCTTTTTGCATGCGCAGGCCAAGAGCCGCTGTCTCAGCTACGCCGACTGGCAGCAGCGGCCTCGATTGGAACAGGCCAAAGGCCGTCTGGCGCTACTGTTCAAAAATTTGCTTTAGTTCTAGAAGTTGGGTTATTTGGGGCGTGTCATGACACCGGGAAAATCCAACCGTAACCACTTCACCTGGCTTGAAGCTCACTCAGCTATATCCTCATCTTCAGGAAAAGCAGTTGCTGCATATTGCAGTGAAAAGGCGGCTAGATCTAGTCGATCTTGCTCGGTCCAAGTATCGCTCTGAATTCGAACGCGCCAGAAAATCGTAAGGTAATTGGTGTTGATATCAAGACGGTTGAGTATGGCTGGCCGATCTTGAAACATTCGGGCATTTTGCCAAAACCCTGGCCACCGCTCAGCTCCACGTTGGCCAGCGGTTGCCACCAGTTGGACTGTCATTGCAGACAATCGGTTGGAATGTACCCATTAGGGGAAACTGACTCAACTTATCCCATAGTGACTGAATTGGTGATTCTCTTTACAACACTCCGGACAGTTTTTGAAACCTAACGAGAGAATGGGGGTTTCAGCCCTTTTTCAAGGCAATTGAGCCAACGAGAAGTCAAGGGTTCCAGCGATTGTCCGAAAAAGTGTCCGGACTATTGTCTTTAAAAAGCTTTAGTTAAAAAGCTTTAGCAATGGAGCAACCTGATGCAAATTACAATCAACTTACCCCCAGACTTGGAACAAGACTTGATCCATCAAGTAACCCAGTCCAATATTTTACTTTAACCCCTTATTTTGCAAACATTACGCCGGGTAACTCAATTAACCTTTGCGGCTACTTTGCAGTGGCCAGAAAACGGCTTGTAAGTAGAAAGGCGCAATCAAATATAAGACAGTGTAGGTTGCGGTTGCGGCATGTTGGCGCAGCCTTGCCGGAGGCAATAAACCAACGCCCCCATGGGTTACGCTATCGCCAACCAATCCTGCATTTGAATTAGCCCAGCAAAATAACAGGCCGCTAGAGTAGCAAATGGGGTGTTCTTGCTTCGTTTAAATGGATAGATCGCCGCCCTACTTGGTTATTAAGCGACAATCCTAGACTTACAACCATGTTCTACCGAAAATACTTGTGCATCGCTCTGATTCGTTTTAGAAAGCCCAATCAATTAGGCACTTCTAGCCTTTGAGTACAGGCTTAATAGCACTGTCAACGGCACAATGGCCACCCTCTATAATTAACATGTTTTTTCTAAAGTCAGGTTTTTTAATCAATAGACTTACGAAATTCTGACTAAAGCTTTTAGCCAAAAAAAACGTGATCATTTTGAGGGTTTAATCAGATGACGGAAAAATTAGTAGCTGTAGCGGTAACGAAGGATGGCAGCATCACTCCCCATGCAGGCAGGGCATTGGGATGGAGGGTCTATGCCGTCCCTGATGACGCAGACCCAAGCCTAGCCTGGACGCTGGACTTAACTAAGACGGGCTGCCTGCATGAATGGCACCTACGAGGCGATGGTAATCGCCATCCGCTGCATTTTGTCGATGTCGCGATCGCGGCGTCTGCCGGTGAGGGCGTCCGACGCAGACTCCAACAGCGAAATACAGAACTGCTAACCACGAGCGAGACCAATCCAGAACAGGCCATTGCAGGCTATCGAACTGGGACTTTAGCCCCAGGCCTGCCCCACGAGCAACCGGCCTGCTCCCATTCCTAGTTGAGGACAGGCATATCCACCTTTACATATAGGCAGAGAACAGTTCTGGTATAGTCCCCAAACAGCTAGCCGCTAGAGCCTTAACCAATGGGGTACCAAGCCGAACCTGGAAGCTATCGTCCTGTCACGTTTGCGGAGTCCGCCAACACCTTCCACGAGAAGGCAATGTTGTGTCGTGCGGCAGAGAACACCTGCTACTTCGCATCGGTGAACTGCGCCAGCGCAGGTTCCGGCACCACGTCGGCGGTGGTGCGCCCAGATGGTACGCTGCAGTGCTTTCAACCCTATGGACAAGAGGGCTTACTCATGGCGGATCTAGATCTCAGCACCGCCTCCGGACTGCTCGCCTCGCGGTGCCGGATATCGTCGATCTAGGCAGGTTCGATGCAGCGAGGCGAGAGCCGCCTAACACCCTGGCGCCTTAGCTTTACTGAAGTCGCTTGGGATAGAGCAAAAAAATTGAAAACGCTGTCTCAGACGATTAGACTTTATTCCTGCATGCGTCGATCTAAATGAGCTGAGAAATTGCCGACTGTAGGTGCTTGAAACTTGCAAAACCAAAAAGTTCTGTGAATGGAAGGTAGGGGATGAGGAATCTTTTAGCGGCTCTAACAGTTTTATTGGGCATTGTTTTTGTTGCCTTCATCACTCTACTGAGCGTGTCTCTAGGCCTTCTAATTGCTCTCGACACATTTTCTGAGCCCCACGAGTCGCCTTTCTTGATACCAGAAAATTACTTAAAGTACCTATTCTTTATTTTCTTTTACTGGGGTGGCATCACCCAATGGATTGTCACGTTACCCGTTCGTTTTATCGTCGGACGATTACGAGCTGTACAAAACTCTTCTATTGCTCTGGCTGCCAGAAACTTTATTAGGGGAATGATGGTGACTGGTTATATCTTGACGGGTATATCTGTCTTCGCCACCTTAGGACTTATTTTACAGGTAGTCCTAAACGACTGAGAATTTATTTTAGGCTGCCACATAATATCTACGAGCCTGTTGATCAACATGCGCGCTAGAAGTTAGACCTGCCCCCTATAAATCTATCGGATTCACCATCCAATGGGACGTATCCAATGAGACGATGGAGGGGGCTGTGAAATCGATACTAATTTTGGGTATCGATTTTTTCCCTTGCCAAGGAATCCCAATAACGATGCTCACGGCCTGATACTTCATTGGTATGGGCTCTGTCGTTGAGACTGTTGATTAGGGTATGGAAGGGGTACCAATCGTCGGCGGTGGCGATCGCACCCCAGACCTCGGCCAGGACTGCCGTCGAAAGAGTCGTCGTTGGCGTGGAGCGTCTCAGGCATTGGGTGATGGCCGCCATGTTAGTCACTGGCTGCTGTCGCAACAGCTGATGGTAGAGGTTGCGCCAGGCCCGCAGCGCAATTACCTTCTCCTCAGACTGGAGAAAGCTAGGGTTGGGAAAAACCGCCGTGGGCGACTCGCGCCAGGTGACCGAAAACTGCCGCTGCAGCTCCTGAAAAAAGCGGTGATAGCCCACCTGGGTGCTAAACAAAAACTGGAGCGTGAGATTGATCAGGGCCTCAGCATCGCGATCGGGCAGGCTGTCGAAGCCGAGCTTTTGCACCATGGCCCGGCGGTAGGCGCGATCGTAGGTCGGCATGAAGGCTTCTAGGGCCGTTTCCATGGCCCCCTGGGGAATCACCAGTGCCAGGGGACGCTGCAATTGCGCCAGGTTCCAGCGGCAAATACTGGGCTGATTGCGGTAGCTGTAGCGACCCCAGCGATCGAAGGTAGCGGGCGTAAAGTAGGGGCTGTAGGTGTCGATAAAGGCGTAGGGGCCATAGTCAAACCCCTCGCCAGTAATCGACATGTTGTCGGTGTTGAGCACCCCGTGGCAAAAGCCCGCCGCCATCCACCGGGCCACCAGGCAGGCCGTGCACTGTACCAGTTCGGTGTAGAAGCGAATATCTTGATGGGGCTGCTGCCACAGATGGCTGTAGTAATGCTGAATCACATGGTCAAGTAGTTTGCGCACCAGATCGGGGCGATCAAGGTACTCCAACCGCTCAAAGGTGCCAAAACGTATGTGCGATCGGCTGAGCCGCACCATCACCGCCCCCCTGGCTGGGGTGGGGTGATCGTCTCGGGTGAGGGTTTCTCCGGTTTCTACCAGGCAAAGTATTCGGGACGTGGGGATGCCTAGGCCGTGCAGCGCTTCGGCGGCCAGCACCTCTCGGATGCCCCCCAGCAGCGACAGGCGGCCATCGCGGCCCTGGGCGTGGGGGGTCTGACCTGAGCCCTTGGTACCCAGATCGAGCAGTTGTTGGCGGTTGCTGCGCACCTGGCCGTAGAGAAACCCGCGACCATCCCCCAGGTAGGGGTTGTACTGGCCAAACTGGTAGCCGTGGTAGCGCAGCGCCAGGGGTGGTGGTGAAGATGACTCGAACTGAAAGTGGCCAAAGGCGGCCTCAAAATGGCGATCGCTGACGGCGGCAGGGGCCAACCCCAGCAGCGGCAGCAGCGGATCGTTGCGATACCGCAGCTGGGGGTTGGGAAAACAGGCGGGTTGCACCCGATCGTAAAACTCATCCCCCAGGGCGGCCAGGGCTGGTTCGTAAGCAAGGGTCAAAAACGGGTTGGGGGCCACCATAGGTTTCCCGTCATTCTAGTAGTTGCGGGCTCGACGGGCTACCGGGTCAAACTCAAATCGATGTTTACTGTGGGTTTCGCCGTAGAGGTTGAAGGTCACGAGCGGTTCGTCGCCCACGGCCTCGATGCTGTGAATCGCCTCCGGGGTAAAGCCGATCACATCCCCGAAGGTGAGTATTTTTTGCTCCACCAGGGCGATCGCATCGGGATAGTCGGAGTGAGGCTCGCGTCGCCAGAACTGGTTACTTTCCTGTCCCTGTAGCACGGCTACTACACCCCAGGTGCCGTGGTTATGCACGGAAGATTTTGCGCCCGGTAGCAGGGTTTCGATCTGCACCGTGAGGGGATAGCCGATTTCATCGTAGAGATTGAGGATCGCTGTCTCGACCAGGGGAGATGGCTCGGGGCGCTGGGTGCGTAGCCAATAGGAATTCAGCACCAGTTTTCGTACCAGGCGTCGCAGGTCGGGTAAACAGTCAGTTTGGTCTTCGGCAGCGGCCAGTTTCAGCACGTCTTCTACCGCGGTGAGAAACCGATGAAAACGGTAGGGCGTTTCCAGCAAGTCCCAGTCTCGGGGCGTCGGGCAGACCTGACACTGCCCGTCTGCAAGCACAATCCAATCTTTGGGCATGGGCTAATCGCTAATGGCTGCTGAGCACAGCCACGACGTTGCGCTCCTTCAGGTACTCGCTGTAGTCGGCCAGGTTATCGAGGCCCAGGTAGCCGAGTAATACTTCAGCAAATAACCAGATGCATACCTCCAGCATTAACTGACGTTTTTTGAGTTTCATGGGGTTGAACCGGGGGTAGTGGGGTTAGGCGCAGGCCATCTGTAGTCCACGCATGTAGTCAAATAGCTGCCAGCAATAGCTCTCTGGCAGCTGGCAGGTAATCGCTCCTCGCAACACCACGTTGAAATACCAGTCGTTGGGAGCAATTTCTGTGGGGGTCTTTTGCACCACAGCGTAGGTTCTGACACCGACGTAGGGCTGCCCGGCCTGCTCGATGGCGACTGACTCGCGGCGATAGTCACCATGTCCTACCCCTTCGCGCCGGTCAAGGCGATCGCTGAGCCGCCAGGGCAGCCGATACAGCACGCCGTGAATGGTGCAGCTGGGGTCGGGCAAAATATCGAGAGCGCCGCACTGCCGCTTGGCTGAGTAGTAGCGAAAGCCGAGGCGATAGCCCTTGAGGGTAGCGGGGCCAACGACGAAGGCATGGGTATTTTCTTTGAGCGATCGCTTCAAGTCAACCGGGCACATGCAAGACCCGTAGGCGAAGTAGTAGAAAGTCGATTCCAAATCGCGGGTCAGCATGGTGGGAGCGGGGGAGTGGGGGAGCTGTAGCTTATAAACATCGGACGCTGCCTACCCTACCGCG
>NZ_JADEWX010000179.1 GCF_015207395.1 Nodosilinea sp. LEGE 07088 | reverse complement strand
CTCCCAGCCCCACCACCCTACGATGAAGGATGTCGGCGGCCTCTCCGCTACCCTCCAGGAACTGCGCGAACTGGTAGAAATCCCGCTCAAGCGGCCCGACGTACTGGCCAAGCTGGGGCTAGAACCCACCCGGGGCGTGCTGCTGGTCGGCCCTCCCGGCACCGGCAAAACCCTGACGGCCCGATCGCTGGCCGAAGACCTGGGGGTAAACTACATCGCTATCGTCGGCCCTGAGGTGATGGGCAAATACTACGGCGAGGCTGAGCAGCGCCTGCGGGCCATCTTTGAGAAGGCTAAGAAAGCGGCCCCCTGCCTGGTGTTTATCGACGAGATCGACAGCCTCGCCCCCGATCGCAGCAAGGTCGAGGGCGAAGTCGAAAAGCGCCTGGTCGCTACCCTATTGGGCCTAATGGATGGCTTTGCCCAGACCAAGGGCGTGATTGTGCTGGCCGCCACCAACCGGCCCGACCACATCGACCCGGCCCTGCGCCGCCCCGGCCGCTTCGATCGCGAAGTGCAGTTTCGGGTGCCCGATCGCCCGGGACGATGCGAAATTCTCCAGATTCAAACCCGCGATATGCCCCTGGATAGAGTGGACTTGGATGCGATCGCTGATCTATCCGTAGGCATGGTCGGGGCCGACCTCAAAGCCCTCTGCCAAAAAGCCGCCTACTTTGCCCTGCGCCGCCAGGTGCCCGACCTGTCTGGCCCGGTGCCCGACACCATGACCCTGACCCACGACGACTTTCTCCAAGCAATTAAGGAGATCAAGCCCTCGGTGCTGCGATCGGTGGAGGTGGAGTCGCCCGCGATTGCCTGGGACGACATCGGCGGCCTAGAAAGCATCAAGCAAACCCTGCAAGAATCCGTCGAGGGAGCCCTGCTCTACCCCGAACTCTACGCCCAAACCGGGGCCCAAGCGCCCCGGGGTCTGCTGCTCTGGGGGCCTCCCGGCACCGGCAAAACACTACTCGCTAAGGCCGTCGCCGCCCAGGCCCGAGCCAACTTTATCGCCGTCAACGGCCCCGAACTGCTGAGCCGCTGGGTGGGTGCCGCCGAGCAGGCCGTGCGTGAGCTGTTTGCCAAGGCCCGCCAGGCCGCGCCCTGCGTGGTCTTTATCGATGAGATCGATACCCTGGTGCCCGCCCGGGGGCAGTACCAGGGTGATTCTGGGGTGAGCGATCGCGTCGTCGGCCAGCTTTTGACCGAACTCGATGGCCTCCAGGGCTGCCCCAACGTGCTGCTGATTGGCGCCACCAACCGCCCCAGCGCCCTTGACCCGGCCATTCTGCGCGCTGGCCGCATTGACCTCCAGCTTGAAGTCAGCTTGCCCGATGCGACAGGACGGCTGGCGATCTTGCAGGTGCACAACAGCGATCGCCCCTTAGAGGCCGTTGACCTCAACGATTGGGCCAACCGCACCGACGGCTGGAATGGAGCCGACCTGGCCCTACTCAGTAACCAGGCGGCCCTCGAAGCCGTGCGCGAATACCGCGCCCAGGGCATGACCGACCCCAGCCAAATTCGGATCGCCACCCATCATTGGGAACAGGCCCACCAGGCCATGCTCAGCCAGCGCAGCTCGGTCGCCAATCGTGGTTAATGGGCAACCGGCATCAGGACCCCTATCGGAGTACGCTAGGGGTCCTGCGCTCCGTCTGCCCTGGGTTCAGTCTCTTTGAAAATGACCTGCGATCGCCGCAATCGCTTATAGGTGCGATATCGGTTATACAAATCTCGATTGGAGAAAAAGAAGAGGGAAACCGCTTCCCATAAAAAAACCCAGCCGCCAATGAAGAGGCCTTCGGTCAACACAGCGGTGACCAGGTTTAGCTCGGCGGGCTCTGACACCAGCCTCGCGACTAAGAGCGTGCCGAGACCCGCCATCACATACTGCAACGTGCGGATGTTGATCAGCCTGATCTCTTTTCTGAGCAAATAGAGCTTAAAATCGACGCTGTTTCTGAGGCCAACTCTAACGTCCTGCTCCATGGGGTCATTGCGGGTGGCAGGAGGCAGGGTAAAACAGACCTCGATCGCATATCGAGCCGGAATTTCATCCGCGCTGGTTTCTAAATAAAATTGCAGGTCTGGATCTAATTCTCGCCGCTTAAAGGGGGCTGGATCCCACTCACTAAAAATATCGGTATAGCGATCGAGGGCGACCTCAATCATATAGGCGTTATTCGCTTGATCAATAGAATAAACTTCGTTGAAAAACTCATCGTTTCGTGGCATGGGGCGGCAGTTAAAGCGATCCAACTGATGTAGAGAAAGCTTACCAATAACGCCCAGCCCGATCTAAATTTTGTAGAAAAATAGCAGGAATGACTGCGGTTATTTCAAAGACTGGGGCACCGCCCAGACCAGGGTCAGGGCGCGGGCAGCCATCAGCCCCACCAGGGCCAGCCACAGCAGATGGGCGCTACCCGCCGATTGCGCCACCAGAGCCAGGGGCAAAAAGCCGACCCCCGCCGCCAGCACCGTGGCGTTGCGCAGCACATGGCCTGCGGTGAGACCGAGAAAGTAGCCGTCGAGCATATAGGCGATCGCCCCCAACCCCAGCACCGGCACCAGCCAGCCCACGTAGGTTTGCACCGTGGCAATCACCGCCTGGTGCCCCGTCAGCACCCCAAACAGCGGCTGCGGAAACAGCACAAAGGCCAGGGCAAAGCTCAGCCCCAGGGCAATGCTAGTGCTGCCGCCCACGTTGAGCAGACGGCGCAAGTTGGTCAGGTCGCCGCTGCCGTAGTAGCGCCCGGCAAAACTCTCGGTGGCAAAGGCAATGCCGTCGATAAAGTAGGCCGATAGCGTCACCACCTGCAGCAGCAGGGTGTTGGCGGCCAGGGTTTGGGTGCCCAGGGCCGAGCTGAAGTTGGTAAACAGGGCAAAGCTCAGCACCAGGGCAAAGGTGCGCACGAGAATGTCGCGGTTGAGCAAAAACAATCCCTTCATCGCCTGGGGGCTCCAGCCCTGGGGCAGCACCGCCCAGAGGCGCCCAAAGCCGCCTTCGCTGGCCAACAATGTCAGCCCGACCAGCAGCGTCATGTACTGACTCAGGGCCGTACCCAAGCCAGCCCCCAGGCTGGCCCAGCCCAGCTGATTGATGAAGATGTAGTTAAACACCACGTTGCTGCCGTTGCCCACCATCGACAGCACAATCACCCGCCGCCCCTTTTCGCGGCCCAAAAACCAGCCCATCAGCACCAGGTTCATCAGCACCGCCGGGGCATCCCAGATGCGGGCGTTGTAGAAGGCGATGCCCGCTGCTTTCACGGCTGGCTCGGCGCTGAGCAGGGCAAACCCCACCTCGCGAATCGGCCCCTGGAGCAGCAAAATAATCAGGCCAAAGCTGAGGGCGATCGCGCCATTGCGTAACAAAATCAGCCACAGTTCTTCACCGTCGCCCCGCCCCCGCGCCTGGGCCGTGGTGCCCGTAGTGCCCATGCGCAAAAAGCCAAAGCTCCAATACACCACGTTGAAAATGACCGTGGCCAGAGCCACCCCGCCCAGGTAGCTGATGTCATCCAGGTGGCCCAGAAAGGCGGTATCCACCAGACCCGCCAGGGGCACCATCAGGTTTGAAATGATGTTGGCCGCCGCTAGCTTGAGAAAGCTGGGCAGAAAGGCAGGGGTGGGGGCGGCAGGGGCGATCGCATGACTGGGTGTGTTTTTGGCCATAGGGAAGCAGCGATGTTGACCTGCGCTATAGGTCAACCATGACATATCGGGTGGGGACGCGCATGATTTCGTGGGTACGCCCGGTGTGCGACCCTCGCGCACTTCGGCAAAGCCGAGGCGGTAGAGTTCGTGGATGATGCGATCGCAGCCGTGGGCGCTGCCAATGCCCAAGATGCGAATGGTCTCTCGCCCCGACTCGGCAGCAGGCTCGATCACAGAGCGAGGCGATGCAATTCGCCTGATTAGCGCCCGAGAACTTACACGCTCAGAGCGGGAAGCCTACGAAAATGGATAACTCACCTATCGAAGACGATCTGCGGCCAGACTATGATCTGTCAACGCTACAGGTCAGACGGTTTGGCCCCAAACGCACCAGCTTTGGCGGTGTAACAGTGCGGCTTGACCCAGATGTAGCCGAGATGTTTCCCAATGCGGATGCGGTGAATGAGGCGCTAAGGTTTTTGATTCGCGCCACCCGGCGACAGTCTTCGATCACCCCTGGGGGACAATCTCAGTCCAGCCCTGAACCATCAAGCCCAGCTTAGCCCAAACCCCTACTCTACCAGCACATATCGGGTGAGGACGCGCATGATTTCGTTGATGCGCCCGGTGGGCTGGGGTTTGCTCCATTCGCGCACTTCGGCAAAGCCGAGGCGGTAGAGTTCGTGGATGATGCGTTCTACGCCGTGGGCGCTGCCAATGACCAAAATGCGAATCACCTCCCGCCCCGGCTCGGCGGCGGGCTCGATGGTGACTTGCAATGCGGGGTCAGCCAGGGTTGAAGGGATAAAGGCTTGCGGCATAGAAGGCTCCTATGTTGCTCAATGGATCACAACATAGCACCAATTTTGGGATTGTGATCCAAAAAGCAACATTTACGTTCCTGTGACTCTCTGACACAGTTGGAGCATGGGTAGAGCAAGCCAAGCACTAAAGCAGGTGTTAGACACCTACGGCATTAGCCAAAATCAGCTTGCCGGAGCAATGGGTGTAGAGCGAGGCAGTGTCTCTCGCTGGTATCACGACAAACGTGATCCTACGGCGGAGACAGTGGTGGAAATTGTAGAAGCTTTGAAAACTCTGAATTTTCAGGCTGCCGAAGAGTTTGTAATGTTTTATCTAGGAGATATGCTAGCCAAAAAAGATTAATCTTTTATTCATTGCCTTCTGGTTCTAGGCCTAACTCTTTTCGCATTTCAGGATCATAAATCGCAGCTCTCCAATGTTTTGCCATTTTTACTTTATCTGGACTCAAATTAACAGCAGATCTGAAGTCGGTTCCAAGTAAGCGAGCACCTGTAAAGTCAGCTTCTTGAAGATTTGCGCCTTTGAATATTGCGGCCTTAAGATTCGCTCCCCGAAAACTTACCCTGACAAGTATCGCTTCTTCAAAGTCAACGTTCTTTAAATCAGCTTCATCAAGGACAGCATTTTCTAAATCTGCACCCTTCAAAATTGCATCATCCAAGTCAAAAAACTGGAGATTTAGATCTTTAAGGTCAGCATAACTAAGATCAACTCCACTAAGGTAAGAGTCCTCAAAGTCAGATTTTTTTAATGAAACTTCCATGAGCCTAGATTTTCGAAAATTAGTACCTGACAAAATCGCATTATCAATCACAACCTTTTGCAGCAAGCTCTCAGTTAGGTTGGCATTTTCTAAATTCGATCCTTTAAGGATAACATTTATCAGTCTAGACCACTGTAGTGTTAATCCCTGAAGATTAGCATCTTGTAAGTTTGAATTTTCAATTTGTGCAACTTCAAGGTTGGTGTCAGAGAAGTTTGATCGACTAAGGTTAGCCTCTTTAATCTTTACCCATTGAAGATTTGATCCCTCAAAATTTATACCTCTTAAATCACCTGTGAGGAAGACCCCACTCAACTCCGTTCGACTTAAGTCTATGCTTTCTGTCGCCAGTAAATTTTGGGGTTTAGCACAACGACCAATGGCGCTTAAGACTGCTTGAACTTCTACGGGAACAGGATGAATATATTCTTCGTTGGGGCTTCTTCTGCGAACCTCTTCATAATCATCATAGTCATATTCCTGTTCATATCGTTGACTTTCGATATATTCATCCATAAGTTCATCTTCTGTCTTTGAGTATTTAAATGGTTTTTGCTTGGTCTCAAGCTTGTATTTCTCACGAACAAAAGCCGTTAAAACTTCTATGACCTGCCAGTAATCTTTCTCAGAGTCCTTTGCAATTCGTTCTAGTGAGTAAATTCCTCCAAGGCGAACCTCGAGCTTTTCACTACCTAAGTGTTCAATCGATTTACTAAACCTTTCAGTAATCTGTTTTTCTTCAGTAGCCTTTAAGTTTGCTTCAGCAGTTTTGACATTCCTCCATGTAAAATATGCTGTCACAAAGAAGAACGCGCCACCCAAAAGCTGAATAAGGCTCACATAAACTCCATTTTGAAGCGTTACCTTGTCTTTGACTAAAGAAGTTAAGTCTTTTTGAAGTGAAATTTCTTGATCTTGTGACAGAGTTCCTGAGAGGCCATCAATATTCTGTTCTAATTCAAATATCTTTTGCTGAAATTCGTTGACATTATTTTGCTGTATTTTCCAGGAAACTGAAAGTGCCATTAAGATAGTGGTTCCTAGAACTAGAGGGAGTTTTAATCTTTGTGCGGAAGTCATACGTGTGTTTTCAGTTTTTGCTCAACCATGACACAATAAAAATAATGGCGAAATTGTTACATGCTAGATAGGGGAAAGACTTCCACACTATTAAAAATTTACTTGCCCTAGCTTAGCCCAATTTTGTTTGAAACCAGGCAAATTCAACAAGTCGCATTGGGCCGACCGCCCCTTCCTCCCACAGTCACGGATACCCACGCCGCCGTGGCTGCGATCGCTATAATAAGCTCAAGTCTTCACGCCTGCTGCTATGACCTCTCAACAACTCGAAGAGCGCTCTCAGCCCCTCGAAGCCCGAGTTGCAGCCCTAGAGGCAGAACTGGCACAGCTCAAACAGGTGTTGTCGGGTCTTCTGCAAAAGCCGACCCCTTGGTGGTCAAAAGTCGCAGGCAGCTTTGAAAACGATCCTACCTTTGATGCCGCGACGCGCTTTGGGCAAGACTGGCGCAAGACTGCCGATTAGGTGACTTGCTGCGGTATGTACATCCTCGATACTGACCACCTCAGCTTTATTCAGCGTAGGAACCAAGCAGGTCAGCGCATTCTACAAAGACTGGCTGCTATTGAAGGAGTCGAAGTAGCAGTCACCGTCATTACCTACGAAGAACAACTCAGAGGACGGCTGCGGGTTGTCGCTGGGGCAAAAACAGTCGAAGAGCAGGTTTCTGCCTATCACTGGCTGCAACAACTTGCCCTTGACTACGCGTCAATTGCCATTGTGCCCTTTGACGCTAACGCCGCCCAAACATATGATCGGTTGCGCAAAGCCTATCCTCGCCTTGGCACGATGGATCTCAAAATTGCGGCGATCGCGATTTCACACCGAGCAACCCTCTTGACCCGCAACACTTCAGACTTTGAGCAGATAGCAGACCTATTATTTGAAGACTGGTCAATTCAATAGTTCGACTTAATGGTTCGACCAACCCCACGCTATTCACCGAAATTTTTGCGCGCCCAGGTTACGGCATCAGCCACATCTTGCTCGGTGATGTTTAGTTCAGCCAGCTTTTCTCTCACAGCATCAGACCGCTGAATTTTAACTGGGGTAAGAATTACCTGCCCGCTCTCCACCGTAATCTCAAAGTACTCCACTGGGCCAAGCGCTTCAGTTACACTCAACGGTAGAGTAATTCGATTTTGATCAGTAAGTTTGGCCAGCACTTCACAAATGCCCGGTAAAGCTATGTACCCAGCTTAGCGTAAGGTGCATTATCCGAAGAACACCTCACATCCACCCCAAGAAAATCATCCTCTTTGGCCGCTACGCCCGTGGCGAGGCCCGCCCCGCAGCGACCTAGACCTCCTTGCCTAGGGCTACACTAAAGACAGTCATTCGCCCAAACCTAACGACCGCAGGCCACCCCATGACCTCAAACAACGTTGTACTCGATGCCGTGATGCAAGAGATTGAGCAAACGCCCCCCGAGTACCTGCCCAACCTGTTGCAGATTGTGCGGCTATTTCGCGAAAGCGTCACCCTCAAAAGCGCCGAAGAAAGTTTCCGCCAGGGCTGGCATGAAGCCATGACCGGCCAAACCATCCCCCTCGCTGAGCTGTGGGACGGCATTGATGCCAAGTGAGCCACTATCTATTGAGCTTGAGGTTACGTCTGACTTCAAGCGAAATCTCCGTGCCCTGGCCAAGCGCTATCGCCACATTCGCTCAGACCTAGAGCCTCTCCTAGCCCAGATACAGGCTGGAGATAGCTGGGGGTTTCCCCCTCGTAAACCTCCAGCACCGTGCCCACCTACCCAACGGGAAGTCGTTGAATCGATTCGAACTCAGGCTCAATCAGCGTGAGGCGATCGCGGGCGATTGGTTTCAGGTTAGCTACCGTGTCTAGACTTGTCACAGGATTCATAGCTTTTATTTGGGCAGCTTCATGGCCATGCCATAGATAATGCTGATTAATTCTATCTCTGTTAGTTAGCAGGCAAAGAAGTCAGGCAAATTTGGCGGGTTACGTGGAAGCGTTCGCGTTCGCGGAGCGTCTCTGCAAGAGAAAGCGTGTGCAGCGCACAATCGCCCATTCTCTCCGCTGGTGAGCAGTGACCACCCTGCCGTGGCTGCGTTGGCCCTTTGGGCCGGTCTTCGACCATCGCTGGCTAACAAAGGGAGTTGATATAATAATCATGCTGCTGAGTTTAGGCTAAACCCTTGCCCAGTCCAGCATTCAAAGCGCTGACGGAGTAAGTTTGATGAGCAAGACCTTCAACCTCGCCATTCCCTTCGACTTTCTCTTGCAAGCGATCGCCAAACTCAGCCCTGCCGACAAGCAACGTCTGCGGCAGTGTCTTGATGCCGATGCTGATACCTCCACCGGTCAAGCGATTCCGTTACCCAGTCAACCCCTGCCCCTAGAGCAGACCACATTTCACCAGGCCCTAAAAGCTTCTGGCCTAGTAAAGTCGGTGCGCCCACTCGCTGCCGTATCCCAAAACAACTTTCAGCCAATTACTGTCCAAGGCGAAGCCGTCTCCCAAACTATCCTAGATGAGCGGCGGTAGATGGCTGTTTATTTTCTAGATAGCAGCGCCTTAGTCAAGCGGTATATCCGTGAAACAGGAACAAACTGGGTTTCAAGCCTGTTTTCACCAGATTTGGGCAATGACTGCTTTGTAGCTGCGATCGCGGGTGTTGAAATTATTGCCGCTATTTCTAGACGTGCTCGCAGCGGTAGTGTCAAAGCAGCCGACGCTGCTTTAGCCTGTGCTCAGTTTAAACAAGATTTTCAGTCAACCTACCAAATTATTGAAATCACCGAAAATGTTATCAGCTTAGGGATGTCTCTAGCCGAGTCAAGAGGGCTGCGAGGATACGATGCTGTACAGCTAGCTGCAGGTTGCGCGGTTAACACACTCTGCCTATCTAATGATCTGCCGCCTTTAATTTTTGTCTCAGCCGACAATGAACTCAATGCCGCTGCTAGTAATGAGGGACTCATCGTTGAGAATCCAAACGAGCGATCGTTTTAGCCCAATCTTTCTGAAAACCCACCAATTTCAGCAGGTTGCATTGGGGCGATCTCGGAGCGTCTCTGCAAGAGAAAGCGTGTGCAGCGCACAATCGCCCATTCTCTCCGCTGGTGAGCAGTGACCACCCTGCCGTGGCTGCGATCGCCGGATCAAGTAGAATTCCTTTCCTGGACATTGCTTCAGCATCGCCCCTCATCGCAGTCATTCATGCCGGTGGCACAACATGCCTGACGCCTGGTTTGCCAAAGCAGAAGCCGATCTTCAACCAGCTAAAATATGAGCATTCCCAACCTCACCCTTGGCCTATGATCACTCAAATGATGGTGCAACCCTCGTCCTGGGTTGATTCTGGGGTCACCCTTCGCAAAGTGAGGGGGCACAGCTTATTCAAATTCACCGACTCTCTACAGATTCGTCTAGATGACCTAGCCGAACGCCAAAAAACCGATGAATTAACTGAGACCGAACAGGCAGAACTCGCAGGCATCCTTGAGCTTGATCGCATTTTTACTCTGCTAAACGCCAAAATAATCGCTGAATCATGACCATCAGCGCTGAATTACGGCGACTGGTGCGCGATCGCGCCAGCTATTTGTGTGAATACTGTCATTCATCAGAAGATGCCAGTGCCGCCCAATTTGCGATCGACCACATTCTGCCCCGGTCACGCGGCGGGTCTGATAGCCCAGATAATCTTGCCTTGGCTTGTCAACGCTGCAATGGCTATCGCTACAACTTCACCACCGGCATTGATGCTACAACAGCCCAATCTGTAAACCTGTTCAACCCAAGGGCGCAATCCTGGGCAGATCACTTTACTTGGTCATCCGATGGGCTCAAAGTTATCGGTATCACCCCCTGCGAACGACCCCATTCAAGCACTATAAAATGCCCCCAAAGGGAATTGATACAATAATTATGCCGATGCTGAGTTTAGGCTAAACCCTTGTCCAGTCCAGTATCCCAAGCGCTGACGGAGTAAGTTTGATGAGCAAGACCTTCAACCTCGCTATTCCCTTCGACTTTCTCTTGCAAGCGATCGCCAAGCTCAGCCACGCTGATAAGCAGCGTCTTTGGGAGTTTCTCGATAGCGATCTCCACGACTCTGGCGACGAACCCCTTGACCTCGAAGAAGAAGCTGAAGTAGCTACAGCCTACGCCGAGTACCAGGCCGGAGACTTTGTCACCCTAGACGAGTATGCCTCACAGCGGTCTCAGCGGATGGCATGAGCTACTCAATTGTTGTGCCCAAAAGCGTACAGAAGCAGTTAGACAGGTTGCCCGAGCAGGTCTATCAGCGCATCCTCAAAAAAATACGGCTCTTAGCGGAAGAGCCTCGCCCTGCTGGTTCCATCAAGCTGAAAGGGGTAGAAGCTGAATACCGCTTTCGCATTGGCGATTATCGTCTGCGCTACAAGATTGATGATGATAACCGGGTCATTATTCTGGGCCGATGTCAGCATCGCAAAAACGTCTACGATTAAACCCGGCGCTGCACATCCGGTGATTATGGTACAGTCCGCCACTTCAGCCAGTAGGGCGGGGCGGTGCCCACCATTCGAGAGCATACAGGTTACGCCGTTACCTAAGCAGTCAGTAAGTTAGTCGCTTGCAGCTATCACCGAATCGCGATCGATTCGGCTAAATCCTCAGGGCTGAGATGGTCGTTGAGCACTTCGCCATCTTTAAACCAGACAATGCGCTCGCTTGCTCGTGCCACATCCGGTTCGTGGGTGACCATTACCACCGTAATGCCCGCCCCGTGGAGATCGGCAAAGATGCCCAGCACGTCTTTGGTGGTGTGGGTATCGAGCGCGCCCGTCGGTTCATCCGCCAGCAAGAGTAGGGGATTGTTGACGATCGCGCGGGCGATCGCCACCCGCTGCTGCTGCCCGCCCGACAGCTGGGTGGGCTTGTTGTTGATGCGATCGCCCAGCCCCACCCGCTCCAGCGCCTCGGTAGCTCGCTGGTGGCGCACATCGCTGCGCACGCCTGCGTAGATCATCGGCAGCTCCACATTTTCCCGCGCCGTCAGCTGGGGCAGCAGGTGAAACTGCTGAAATACAAAGCCAATTTTCTGGTTACGAATGGTGGCCAGGGCATCGTCGTCGAGGGTGGCGACGTTCTGGTTGTCGAAGTAATACTCGCCTGCCGTGGGGCGATCGAGGCAGCCGATCATGTTCATGGCGGTGGATTTGCCGGAACCGGATGGCCCCATGATGGCGCAGTATTCACCGGGATAAATCGACAGATTCACATTCCACAGCGCCCGCACCTCGGTGTTGCCCGAGCCGTAGACCTTTTGCAACTGGCGAAACTCAATCAGGGGAGTGGGCATGGGAAGAGGGAGTGAAGGGATGGAATGGGGGATGGAGTCAAGGAGTGGGGGGC